>JBDHKE010000085.1:0-16344 GCA_039586555.1 Gemmatimonadota bacterium
CCGCTCCAGCGTCTTGCGATCCCCCCGGCGCAACCGAATCACGCGTGTTGGACGTGCCATGGACCCAATATACATTGGGTTCCGTTCAATAGCTATAAGACTTATGCTACACTAGGGGGCATCGTTCGCCATCCTCTCTGGGACCCCCTCCGCGACCATCCCCACTTCCAGGCCCTGCTGGAGAAATACAACTCGGATGTGGAGCGTTGAGTTGGGGTCTCCGTCAGCGTCCGGCGGGTCCACAGTACCCCCATAGAAAGGGCGGCCCCCGGAGGAGCCGCCTTAATGGTGGAGGTTCGCTTGTACCTTTCCGAGGAACCTCCTCTAACCCTTCGGCCTCAAGAATTCCTGGAAGGCCGGGTGTTCCCGGATCAGGTCGAAGGCGGGATCCCGATGGAGCCAAAGGTTGAACGTGGCACCTTGCAGAATCGCCGTTTCGAGCATGGCCACCGCCTCCTCCGCACGGCCTTCAGCGGCAGCGAAATACCCCATGCTCAACGGCAGGAACTGGGGTGGCCGGTCGGGGGCCAATCCGATGTAGTAGGCTTTCTCCCTCTCGACCCGTTCTTCATCGCCCATCCGGGCCGCGATCTGTCCAGCGGCACCGTGGAACCATAGGTTGTCGGGCTGCGCCTCCAAATTTCGATCACAGATGGCCACGGCGTCCCGCCAGCGCTCGGTCCCCATGAGAGCGAGGGTATGCCAGGTCTGGTGCGCACCACTCGAAACCTCCTCGCCAGCATCTTCGTACCAGTCCACGGCATCCCGGTACAACTGCTCTCCGGCTTGGGCATGCTCATGGGCTTTCAGCTCGGCGGCAGCAGCGATCATGATCGCACCAGCGGTATTGGCAGCTCCAGTAGCCGGGCTCTCTCCAGCCCTCGCGAAGACGGCATCCAGCTCATCCAACCGACCCATGGCAGCCAGGGCCTGTGCCTCCAGGACGAGGCCCGCCCGTCGGTCGGGAAATCTCTCCTGGGCGCGGCGTGCCACGGCAAGTTCCTCGTCAAAGCGACCAAGTACATGGTTTGCCCCGGCCAAGACGCCGTAGTACCCGTACCACCCCTTCATTGCACCCTGGTCCGGATCCAAGCGTAGGAGGGCGGTCCGAGCTTCCTGTGGCCGATTCAGGAACATCGCGTAATACGCCAGATTGTACCAAGCTTTAGTGCCGGGACCCAGGTGTGCGGCCTTTCGAGAATGCTCAAGGCCGAGAAGCCGGTCCCCGTTGGCATTGGCCAGGGTGGCTTCAGCCCGGTGAACATAGTAAGGACTCAAACGGTGCCTCTCCGCCAACACGATCCTGTAAAGGGAATCCACGGGAACGTCCGAACCTAGATTCCCCTCGCAAAGCCCGGCAAAGAAGAGGGAAACCACGAAGGAGTTGTCCAATTCATAGGCCCGGTAGAAGTGGGTTAACGCCTCGGTATACTCCTGGTTGATGTAGTAGGTCATTCCCTCAGAGAACTCGGCCACAGCCTCTGCACTCCCTTCGGGAACGTCCTGGGCCGCCGCGCTCGCCGCATAGCCTACCAACGCGAGGGCCAGGAGCAGCAAGGGGATCCTTTTGATGGTCTGGAGCATGGTCATACCTCCATTTGAAAAGGGGGGACCTGGTCGGCGAGATTTCAGATAGGTGGCGATTACACACCCCCAGGAGCCTGTGACCAAGTAGGCAGCCACTGCCTCCATCCTGGCCGTGGGGTGGAAAAAGACCACCCGCCCCTGGCCGGGCACCTCGCTTGATGTCAGAAGATGCCCCTATCCTACACCCCAAGTTCTTTCGTCGCAATCATATCGGTTGGAAACTGAAGCAGGTGCTTCGATTGGAAAGACAACGACCCTCTGGGCCTTTGAAGTCCTTCGGGAAGGTGGGGTCTTCCAGGCGGTCCGGCAAGGTTGGTGAGATGTGGTGGGTGGGGAAGGGGACCAGGCTGGAGAGGAGGGATTTGTGGGCGTTGGCAGACGCGCCTCTGGCGGGGCCTGCGAAACGGGCCGGTCCGGGGGGGCTACCGGGGCCGGCTCTGGTTGAAGCCTTCGTCCGGGACAGACTTGGGGTCGCCGGGATCGAACTTGGGTGTCTGATCGAGGTCGAATTCGGTCTTCCTCTGGGTGGGTCGAGTCCGCGCGGCCACCGATGGCCCGGGACGTCGAGAGGAACGTGGCGCTGCGTCTCGGCGTGAAGAAGGGGTGAGGGGTGGGGCAGGGGAATGGAGAAAGGCGTCGGGGGGGGGGGTGGACCGCTCCGCCGCCTGCCTGTCAGGCGTCCTGTGCGATCATTTGATGTGTGGGATCATCTTGGAGACGACCCGCTACTTGAGCTCCCCACGGATTCAACGAGCTGAGAATGTGTGACAGAATGGGAGAGCGGGGTGCCCAGAAGTGGATTGAGGGGGCCCCATTCGTGGGGTCCCATACACGCCCGCCACAAGGGGGTCGCGAGGAAGAGGCTGAGGAGTCAGGTGACTATTCTGGCTGAGCGGAGTCAGGAAGCGACGTCAGGGTCTGCTGGAGCCTCCGCCTCCCTGGGGGAGGCTCTTCCCAAGGAGTGGCGGTCTCGTCCAGAATCTTGCCCACGAGATCGGCCAGTTCTGAGTATCGGCCACGGATGGCGCCGCCGGTCTCTGGGTCGTAGAGCGGGCGGTCGAAGCGGTGCTGGTCGTAGGGGTCAGGAACCTTGAGTACCCCAAGCCTTGCAAGGACGGCTAGGACAAGAACAGCTATGCCGCCAAGGCCCATGCCGATGGCCAGCCCCATCAGTGCAGCACCCATCGGTACTCCTCCCTCTTTCTTCCTCCTCCTAACTTGCAAGTCTGGGACCACCGGGGAAGCGCAGGCGATCGTTCCAGCTCGGAGCCATCATCCCCCCCTTTCTCACGTCAGGACTGCTCCTCCAACCGCAAAGGCCCCGCCGGCAACCATGCGAGCCAGGGCCCCTACAAAGGCTTTCGGACTAAGGAGAGGGCCCGGGGAACGCCCCTGGAGGCCCCACGCGAGGCTCAGAGGGGGGTTGGACAGCTTTGGACAGGGCCCTGGTGGTCCCTGGGCTGCTCTCCGCGGAGGGCCTCGCGGAAAGGTTTGCCTTCCCCGTCTCTCAGACGGAGGCGCTCGGCCTTCTACAGGTGCCCCTCCACAGCGAAGACGGTGACGGCGGCGAGTTGTCGTCTTCCTGAGCTGAGTGCTCGTAAACCGATTCCGGCCCTCGTGGCGCTCCTCCAATGAGGCCGGGGCACCGGCTCTTAGCATCCCAACCTGTGGTGCCGCCGGATCCGCGCCGTGGAAGGGCTCTCCCGCCTGGTGAAGGCGGCACTCTCGGGTTCTGCAGCGGTCAGGGTTTGGATGCGGAGGTGATCACGGGGTCGAAGCCAGGATCTGGATTGCCATGCACCCTTCGGCTCTCAGCATCCCCGTGATCATCCAATACCCATAGCGCCCGAACCTCAGGGCCAGCTTCACCACATCCTCTCTCAGCGCCTCTTCGTCTTCCTTCATCTTCGGGCTTCTGCGCTGGGTGGACCGGGCCTCGCCCAAGACCCGGCACGCCCTCCGCTCGCTCGCCCCGAGCCGCTGCTGAACCATCACCACGCACCGCCTCCGGCGCTCGGGGCTCAGAAGTTTCCCTTGGCCGCCTCCTTCAGGATCAAGTTGTCCAGGGTGAGATCGGCAACCGCCCGTTTCAGGCGCTGGTTCTCCTTCTCGAGCTCCTTGAGCTTCTTGGCCTGGGCGGTGTTCCATGCCCCCCTACTCCCGTCGCCAGCGGTAGTAGGTGTGTTCGCTAATGCCCAGCCCCTTGCAGACCTCCCTCACCGATTTCCCATTGGCCAGCTCGACCTCAGCCTTCCGGAGATGGTTGATGATCTGGGCCGGGGTCGTGTTCTTCCTTGCCGCCATTGTGACCTCCTCCTGTCTGGAACCGGCCCTAATCTTCGTTTCAGGGGGGCACATCACTGACCAACAACTCCATCTCGTACCGGATTTCGGACCACTACCCGCTGTGGGCTGAGTTCTCGTTGCAGTAGGGCGCTCGCACCCTGCTGGCCTGCGTTTGCTTGACCCCACTCTGACGCCCGCCGCATCTTGATTCTTGGGCTGGACCGGGCAGTCTGCACACGCTGGAGGCACGTCGATGGGCTCCAAGCTCCGCATCTTCCTGGCCGAGCCGAAGCAGCAGAAGGTCTACCGCGTGGCCATGGTATACGTCGCCTTGGTCCTCCCTCACGGTAAGGCTGTCGATGGGTGAGAAGCAGACGCGCCGCCTTGCAGCGATCATGTTCGCCGACATGGTCGGCTACACGGCGCTCACGCAGGACGACGAGGAAAAGGCCCGATCCCAGCGGGACCGGCACCGGCGCGTCCTTGAGGCGGCTGTCGAACGGCATCACGGCGAGATCCTACAGTATTATGGCGACGGCACGCTGAGCATCTTCAGCAGTGCGGTTGAAGCGGTGGAGTGCGCCGTCGAGATCCAGCTCGAGCTGCAGCAAGAGCCGAAGGTCCCGCTGCGAATCGGGTTGCACACGGGAGACATCGTCCATGACGGGGACGGTGTGTACGGGGATGGCGTCAACGTCGCCTCCAGGATCGAGTCACTTTCTGTCTCCGGCGGGATCCTGATTTCCGGTAAGGTCTTCGACGACATCAAGAACCACTCCTCACTGTCCTCGGTCTCCCTCGGAGAGGTCCTGCTCAAGAACGTCAAGCTCCCTGTGAAGGTCTTCGCCATCACGAACCCGGGGCTCAGCATCCCCAGTGAGAACGAGGTGCGCACCAAGGCGGGACAGAGCGGTGCCGGAGAGGCCGCGGCTCGTGGCAACGAGACGGTCGAGGCTACCACGCTGCCTGCGATCCCCGCAGCCGGAGCCGGGGAGATCTTCCTCCAGAAGCTCAAGGATCGAGCACTGGTCCAGTGGGCGCTGGCCTATCTGGCCGGGGCATGGGCCTTCCTGCAGATCGTGAACTTCGGGAGCCAGCAGTTTCTGTGGCCTCCGCTGATTCCTCAGGCCCTCGCACTGCTCGCTTTTGCTGGCTTCTTCGTGACTCTCGTGGTGGCCTGGTACCACGGCGAGACGGGGCGCCAGCGCGTCAGCGGGACTGAGGTGCTCATGATTGCTCTTCTTCTGGTTATTGCAGGCGCGGCAATGACAATGCTTCGTGGCAGCGGTCAGGAGGTACCGTCCGACCAGCCGGAGGCTCTTCCGCCACTCGGGATTGCCTATGACCGTCCCTCCGTTGCCGTACTCCCCTTCGAGAATCTCAGCACAGAGGAAGAGAACGCCTACTTCGCCTCGGGGCTCCACGATGAGGTCATGAGGCAGCTCTTGCAGGTCGCAGCTCTCCGAGTGATCAGCCGTACATCCGTGATGGAGTACGCTACCGACCGTCCGAATGTGCGTGTGATCGGCAGAGACCTGGGCGTGAACCACGTAACCGATGGAACGGTGCAGCGGATTGGAGATCGCTTGCGCGTGAACGTCCAGCTCATCGACGCGCGAACGGATGAGCATATCTGGGCGGACCAATACGATCGCGAGTTGAGAGACGCGTTCGTGGTCCAGAGCGACATTGCCCGAACGGTTGCGGAGGCGCTGGCGGCGAATCTTACCGCTGGGGAGCGTGAGGCAATCACTCGGGCGCCGACCCGCGTCTCCGAGGCGTATCAGTTTTACCTGCAGGGCCGCGACTACCATCTGCGCGCCGGGTACCGCCAGGAGAACTTTGAAGCCGCGGAGGGGCTCTATGAGCGGGCGATCGCGCTCGACCCGGATTTCGCGCTCGCGCGAGCGGCGCTCTCGCAGATTCATGGGCTGGTCTACTGGGAGAACTTCGATCGTTCTCGTGGTCGGTTGGAAGCACAGAGCCTGGAGGCCGAGGAGGCGTTGCGGCTACAGCCGGATCTGCCTCAGGCACACCTGGCAGTAGGCTGGATGCACTACGTTCGAGGCGACTTTGAGCGTGCGTTAGACGAATACACTACGGCGCTGAAGAAGCTGCCGAATGACGCCGATGTTATTGCGGCCATCGGGTACACTCACCGCCGGCTGGGTGACTGGCCCCAGGTCTTCACCGCCTTCGAGGAAGCCACTCAGCTCAACCCACGCTTCGCGAACCTGTTCTATGATCTCGGTGGCCATAGCTACGGGGCGACCCGCCGCTACGCCGATGCGGTGAGAGCCTATGACAGGGCGTTGGCTCTAGCGCCTGATCTTCACGATGCTGCGATCCGCAAAGGCCACATCTTCCTCCACTGGCAGGGCCAGCTCGACAGTCTTCGGGTGGTTGTAGCCCGTCTACCCGCGGATCTACATCTTCCGGAGCTTGACATCGCGCGAGTCGATCTTGCACTCTGGGAGCGAGACCCCGACAAGTTGCTTCAGCTCCTCAATACCCTGCCGGCACCCGTCTTCGACACTCAGTTGGTCTATCTGCCGAAGCAGGTCTACGCCGGCTGGGCGCACTCGCTTCGTGGAGACGAGCTTGCAGCGAGAGCGGCTTTCGATTCGGCGCGGGCGCTGCTCGAGCCTCTTGCCAGGGAGCAACCCGGCGATGAACGCATAAGTGCTGCGTTGGGGTACGCATATGCTGGGTTGGGCAGGAGTGCCGACGCGGAGCGCATGGCCGAGCGCTCCATGGAGTCGAGGCCGCGTCCCAGAACTGCGTTTACTGGGCTGCAGGCTACTCAGATCTCTGCCAAGATCCTGGCGCAGGCGAACCTCGCCGATCAGGCCGTTAGGCACCTGGAGCTGTTAATGGGCGCAGACTCGCACTTCAGCGTCCATACGCTCCGGCTGGACCCGCTGTTCGATCCCATCCGCGACCATCCCCGCTTCCAGGCCCTGCTGGAGAAGCACGGGGCGAACTGAGGCTCGCAGCCTCGCTCACTTCGCTGACCTAGCGTATCCAGTCTCCATGCTGCGCACCCCTCTGCCGGGGTTACCTACTCATGGGTCCCATCAGGCCCGAAGGGGGGAGTAGGGGAACCTCCTCCCTACCGGATTCCCTCGATTCTTCCCTCGATTCCCTCGGTTATTCCCTCGGTTCAGGGCGGCAGATTCCGGCATGCGGGGATGGTAACTACGGCAGATCGTGCGATCCATCAATGACTTAAGACGACATGTTTCCGGGATTCTGCTACCACTTGGCCTGCCTTACAAGCAGGAGGTCGGCAGTTCGAATCTGCCAGCGCCCATACCACTGGTTCGAGCCGAGGCCACCGCTAGGTGGCCGAGACATCGGCAGTTCGAATCTGCCAGCGCCCATACCACTGGTTCGAGCCGAGGCCACCGCTAGGTGGCCGAGACAAGCGAGCCGCGGAGCGGCGCAGCTCCATCCAGTAGTGCCCATTGAGGTAAGATTAAACCCTGTGGTCATTTAGGCGGCGGGGCTCGTTGTGGAGACCCCGTGCTTTTGAGGTCAAGTGCGCAATAAGTGCGCAGCCAAGCGCGACCTATTCCACCGGCTCCAGCCACGCTCCCACCGGCTTGCGCACTCAGACCGCCGGTCATCGTTGTGTCTTCCCGTGCCCGGTTCAACAGCCGCTGGCGATGTTCTCGAAAAGAGGAGTGAAGGTCGATGCGAGAGGCTATCAAGCATCTTCCTATCGAGGGATCACGGACCGGACCTGGGATGAGGTCCGCGTCCTTGCGTCTCCATAAGCCAGTGCTGCACCGGTTCCCGGGGATCGCCCCGCTACTGGCGCTGGGATTCGCCTGGCTCGGGAATGTAAGCCCGATCGCGGCCCAGAACCCGGATACGATCCTTGTGGGCCAGCGTCTGCGAATCACCGTCCTCGGGTCGGAGGGCAGCGTCGTCGAGTCGGAGGTTCGTTCGCTCGTCGGGACCACGCTGACGGTCGAGTCCGGAACGTCTCAAACAAGCTATGACCTGCGAGATCTGTTCAGGCTTCAGGCCTTTGAAGGCACCTCGGGCCACACGAAGATCGGAGCTCTGGTTGGGCTACTCACGGGTGGGGTGGTCTTGGGGATCGCGGCGGCGACCGGCGAATGCTCCGGTGACGTCTGCGGCGGCGTGGAGACGGGACCTGGGCTCGCCTTCGGGGCCGCCACTACACTCGGTGGCGCGTTGGTCGGGGCCCTCATCCGCACCGAGCGCTGGCGAGACGTAGACCCTGAGGGCTTCGCGGTGGTTCAACCGGGGGTACGCTCGGGCTGGGGCCGGTAGCAGAGAAGGATTCAGGGGGAGCCTGGTGGACCCAACGGAGGATAGCCACTTACCTCAATGGGCGGCTAGTGAATTGGAACCAGTGACCTCCTGCTGGTGAGGATGGTCACGAAGCCCCGGATCCTGCCGCCTTCAGCCTATATGGGTCTTTTCGGGTCCATTTCAGCCGCAATCCATCACACGTACGGCCGGATCACGCCACCTGTCAGGACACAGATTGGACACACCAACTGGGAGGAGGAAAAGCTGGCAGCGGGGGCCTCCGGTTCGGGCACGCCGCAACAGTGGTTAACCCACCCCTGCGACCGGCCAACCCGGCCTACTTGACCTCACGTACGTGACTCCTAGATGCCCCGCGAGCGCACGGCTATTGCCGCACACTCCAACGTCGGGGCGATGCTCGCTGGCCTCGGGTTGGGCGATCCTGGACGCCTCGGAGGGGGGAGCAGCGCCACGGCAAGGTGCGGTACCGGGGACGGTTCGGAGGACCGATGCCGAGAGCCCGGCCTCTCGCCTGAGAAGCCGGGCTCCTGTCCTTTGGCGCGCTGCCAGCACCTGCCTCACGCAATGCGCGTCAGGGTTCTCGGGGCAGCCAGAGCACGGCGTGGGAGAGGTCGTTGACCGAGATGAACCCGGCGACCCTGCCGACGTCGTTCACCCCGAAGGGTCGGCCGGCTTCCCCAAGTGGCGTCACCGTCAAACCCGTAAGATCGAGGCGCCACGCGAAGGGATGATCGTGGCCTGGAGTGATGATCTGGCCCCTCCCCACCGTCTCCCATCCACCGTCCACGACCCTGAAGCCGCCGACCAGCGACTCCACGTCCATCGTCCACGGTTCAAGGATGGAGCAGGTTTGCCCAACATCATCGGCGCTCCACCTTCCAGACCGACCCTCGGGAATCGAAGACTCCCGTAACGAAGACGGTCCCACCATCACCCACATCGGTGATGCCATAAGCCACGCTACTGAGGCCGGGCACCCCTAGATCACAGGGCGTGCCATCCGGCAACCAAAGGACCGCATGCCTCTCCAGTTCCCCACCCGGGTTGTGGTAGACCGTCTCCTGGCCGTATCCAACCACGTATCTCTGATAATTGACGCCATAGGCGATGCTCTGGCCCCGCAAGGGAGAGAGGAGGGGCGTGGGATCTCCTGAGACGCCATCCCAGAACGTCGCAATCCTGGGAGCCTCGAACTCGTTCTCCCCATCCCCGTCCACATCCCAGAAGACGTATTGGTCGGTGGAGGAATTCCCGACCACGTCACCAAGATCGTTCACACCGCGACCAGCCGAGGCGAGAAACACCACGTCCGGGTCGGTCGGATGCACGAACGGCTCGAAGCTCACGACCTCGTTCACCCCGTTCTCGTAGCGCCACCGAACGGCGTTGAGAAGCGGTTGCCCATCGATGTGCTCCGCTTTGAAAACCCATCCTGTGAAGAACCGGCCGTCCAGAGAGATCTTACCAGCCCTACCGGAAAAGAAGTTGGGCGGAGGCAGAGGCAGCGGGGTGGGGTCGCTCCACGTTGTGTCGGTCGCCGTCACCGTCACCTCCCACATGACCGGCAACGGGTCGCTATTGGCATTCTGCTGGCTTTGTCCGGTGACGAGCATCATACCGTCGGTGAACGGGTCACTGACGCTGTGCGCCATGCTGCTGCCCTTCCTTCTTCCCAGTGTGCCGAGGTCGATGGTTGTGTAAGCGTCGAATTCGACCTGGCCCGGTGATCGGTCCACAGGTGGCCCAGCGCCTCCCGACGCCGTGAGCTCACGATCCTGTAGCAGGTAGCTTGGCAAGGCCGTCTGGGCGCGGCCGGTCTCGTGCTCTTTGCCGCTCTCCGCAAGGTAGGACGCCAGGGAGCCGTCAGCGAGCCGGGACACCGACTGAGTGTCACCAGGCCCGCGCCGGGAATCCCGCTGGATCTACCGACTCGGGATGGGAGATGCCCTCTCGGGTACGCTCACCGCTCCACTGCCGTGACTGCAGTCAGGCCATAGATGGCCATTGCCACCCACCCCGTGGCTCACGGAGCGGATATCCGTACCATCCGCACTCATGGAGTAGATCAAGCCAGTCTTGGTCGTGGTGAAGAGGATCCGCGTCCCGTCCGGCGACCAGGCCGCGGGATCCTCGTGCGTCTCCCAATCGGTTAGCCTCCTCACGTTGTTCCCGTCCACGTCCATCACATAGACGTCGCCGCTGCCGTCGCGGATGGAGCCGAAGAGCATCTGGCTGCCGTCCGGAGACAGCGCCCGGCCCGCGATCCAGCTTTCCCCTTCGGGGTGATTGGTCAGGCGAACCTGCTCGGTCCCGTCGGCGTTCATCACGTACACTTCAGCGCGGCCATCCCGGTTGCTGGTGAACAAGATCTTCGAGCCATCCGGAAACCACGCGGGCCCGGCGTTGTGGCCCGAATCCGTGAGCCGTACCTGGCCGGTGCCGTCGGCGTTCATCACGTAGATATCAAGCTCGCCAGGGTCGTGGCGGTCGCTGGAGAACGCGATCTTCGAGCCGTCCGGTGACCAGGCCGGGTAGTTGTCGCGCAGGGAGGACGTGGTGAGTTGAGTCTGCCCGGTTCCGTCGGCGTTCATCACGTAGATGTCCTGTTCCTCCCACCCTTCCACCACGGTGTAGGCGATCTTCCACCCGTCCGGTGACCACGCGGGCCAGATATGCATGGGGGGCGCCGGCCACCCCTGCTCCGGAACCGTGGTCAACCGCCTGAGATCCGCCCCGTCGGAGTTGACGGTGTACATCTCATACACACCCCTCACGTCCGCGCTGAAGGCGACGCGACCCGTAGTGGGCGCCCAGCAGGTCACCGGAAAGGGCACTTGGGCCGTGGCGCCTGCCACCACCGTGACATTCACGGGGTTCTCCGGAGTCGTGCAGTTCACCTGCAGGCCGTCGAGCGTAACGATATGGTTGCCGGCGGCGACATCGTTGAACGTGACCGTCCCGTTCAGCTCGATGGGCCGGGGTGTGAGACCGTCCACGACGACGGTGAATCCGTCCGGGTCGAGGATGGCCGCGGGTGTCTCCGCGGCGGTTTGGGTGAGCACGTGAATCGTGCCAAATGAGGGTTCGGAAGGCGGTTCCGGTGGCCCGAGGACTCCATCACCACCGTCACCGCACCCGAAGGCACCCGTTAAGATGGCGGCAAGCGCGGCGCAAGCTGCCGTGGCCCGTTTCGGTGGGTGTGTCATGGTGCCTCCTTTTCTTCGTCCTCCTGAGCGGAGACATGAAAGGTCGGAGGGTCGTCGGGTCCAGCAATCCAGCGGTTGGTGGTGGGAGTCCAGCCGGAGGTTGTGGGCCTTACACGGCCCGGACTGTTTCTGCGGCTCTCTACCTCACTAAACGGACACGAACGGCCGAGTTTGCGTGTCGCGCTCGATCTGCTCCCCGTTGGTGAACAGCGCCCCAGCGCGGACAAGCGGGAGGAGCTGGGAGCCGTTGAGTCGCCTCTAGCGCTCCTCCGCCATGCGCAGGAGCTTGTAGGCCATCAGCAGTCCCCGCTTTCTCGAGCCGGGCCCCTTCGTCACCCGCTGTCTCAGGCGAACCGTGGCGAAACGTGGACTCAACGGGGTTGCTGGTGCGCAGGTGCTTCCAGTGCTCCGCCGGAAAGTCGAAGAACGTGAGCAGTTGGTCCTGGTCGCGGCGCAGCGACGCCACGGTCTTCGGGTACTTCGCTCCGTAGTCCGCTTCGAGCCGGTCGATCCCTTCTTCCGCGTCTTCCCGGCTCGGAGCCCGCATGATCTCGCGTAGCGCCCTCTTCGCCTTCGGCTGCAGCCGCTTCGGCAGCTTGTCCAGCACGTTGGCCAGCCGAGAGCCCCGACGCTTCCTCGCCCAGCAGCCCCTCGAGGGCAGGCTGGAAGTCGCCCGTCGACAGCCCCCGCAGGTACAGGACCGGCAGCACCTCGCTGACCTTCGGACTCCGCCGCATGTACGGCGGCAGGATCCGACCCGTAAACCGCTCTCCGTCTCGCCGGTCGTGAACCCGTGGGGCTTGGACCTCGACAGTGCTTGCCCCTACCGTCACCTTCCGCGCCCTGGCTCGCCCGTTCCGGACCACTCGGGCATGTCCGCGATCGTCCCGCTCCGTGCGGTGTCGGTCCACGTACTCCGCGTCCTCAGCCTCCAAGGCAGCAATCAACATCCGGCGGGCTCCTTCCCGCACGATCGCATCCAGATCCCACTGCCCCTCCTTCGCCCGCGCTCCCCTTCTCCATTACCTTCAGCATGGCGGTGTCTCCTTCCCCCGGGCTCCATCCCGGGTCTCGTGTGATTGGATCTCACACGGAAGGATACGCCGCCTCCTTCTTCCCCCTCAACTCACCCCGATCCACAACTTCCGAGAATGCCTCTCATCGGCACCGAGCGCAGCACACGGGGTAAGCGCGGTGCGGTGGACTGCCAGGCAGGCGGTCGGAAGGGGAGTTTGGACACCGTCTCAACCGTCCGTCGTCAGGGCAGAGACTTCTCAGGCCAGGAGGACTTGATGATGTCGACCGTCGTTTCTTGGAACCTCCAACTCTCGGTCCGCGAGGGCCGACTCGATGACGCTCGGGCCCTGATGCATGAGATGGTGGAATCCACCCGGGAGGAGGCAGGAACTCAGAGCTACGAGTGGTTCCTAAGTGAAGATGGCACTGTATGCCACATCTACGAGCGATACGCTGACTCCGATGCCGCGATGGCCCACCTTGGGAATTTCGGCTCCAAGTTCGCAGAGCGCTTCCTTGAGTGTTTCGAGCCGACTGCCCTCTGCGTCTACGGCGAGCCGAGCGACGACGCGCGAGCAGCCCTCGACGGCTTCGGCGCGGTGTACCTCGGAACGCTTGGTGGGTTCAGCCGATGACGACTCCGGAATCTCGGGGTGAACGAGGCGGCTGATCGTTAACAGACGGTCCTGAGCTGATGGTCTACAGTTCAGGATCTTCTTCTCCTTCTTCCCTGCAAATCCATGGTGCGGTATTCCTCGGTCGACGGGCGGGCCCCCTCCTTGCGTCCCGGCACCCTCCTCGGCTCTTCTAAGGCGCACGCCCTGTGCCCTCACACCCGACGGTCAGACCTATTGCTGGGGGACAGCGTTCCGTAGCACCATCCCGGCTCAGATTCCGGCGAGTGCCCCGTTCCAGTCATTAGCTATAGGCTGGTATCACACCTGCGCCCTCACCTCCAGCGGCCAGGCATATTGCTCGGGGTTCAACGGGTGGGGTCAGCTCGGGGACGGGACCAACACGGATCGCAGCTCCCCAGCACCCGTCTCGGGCAACCTGACGTCCCAGGAGGTTTCCGCAGGAGAGGGCCACACATGCGGTCTGACGACTGAGGGCGAGGCCTACTGCTGGGGCATCAACCACTTCGGGCAACTCGGGGACGGCACTGGCACAAACAGCAACGTCCCGGTGCGGGTACAGGACCCCACATAGCAGCAAGCGCGAAGGACTCCGGCTCGAACCAATCGGACACGGTGCCCATGGCACGCCGCAGACAGCTCGGCCCACCTCAAACGGCGGCTTCTTCGGGGGCCGCTCACGCCGCTCTACTCCTCATTCACGCTACTGTCGATGCAGCCGCATGTGCAGATCCTGTTCAACCTGGTCCGGCACTCCTCAAGGGCGTCCCTGTCGAGGGCGTAGTAGATGAAGTATCCCTGGCGCTCGGCGGTCACCAAACCGGCGTCCTTCAGGACCCTGAGATGTTGCGATGCTGCGGACTGGGTCACCCCCCCGGCCTTCGCAATATCCCCAACGCTCAGCGGCCCCCTTTTCAGAGCCTCGATGATCTCAATCCGCGTATCCACCGAGAGTAGCTTGAACAGGTCTGCTGAGTTCTTCATCTTCCATCCAATTAAGTGTCCGCGCAAATACTATCACAAATCAATGGCTCTTTCAAGCCAGCAGGCCACCCGAGGGTATTGGCTGCCCTTCCTCGTCCTAGACCCAGCCGTACGGAGTGAGACTCCTGTAACCCCGCCACGTGAACGCAGCGATCAGAACGACGAGAACGACGGTCAGCCAGAGGGGGAAGGGACTCCAGACTTGAACGCCGAGCATGGCGGAGGTGAGCACAACCAGGAGGCACAGAGATGCCAGGCGTTTGCGGCGCAGCCGCAACACGGAGATCTGGCTTGCGAGCTCTCCTGTAACCAGGCCTTCCGCCTGCGCGAACAGCGCGTCGATCCGCGGCTGGAGGCTCACGTGTACGTACCCGAGGAGAACGGAGATCAACACCAGTAAGAGAAGCTTCACGCCCAGCGGAGGGCTTGCAACAAAGGCGTCCCATCCCATCCCGGGGACGAACACCAGAGCCAGGCCGGTCAAGAGGACCGTGCCCTGGAAAACGAAGCACGGAATCGTGCGATTCTTGATGATGTTCTCCATGTAGATGTCCACCCGGTCCCCCAGCGGAGGGCCCAGCAGAGCTCGCTGGTTGACGGATACCAGGGCATAGAAGGGCCAGGCCATCAGGATTGCGGTGAGGATATGTAGCACTTTCAGGACGGCAATCAGCTCGATCATGGAACATCCTCCTCGCTATGATGCGGACTTGTTCTTCCGCAGATCACCCGAGCACTCAGAAGACCAACACCTGGTCCGCCCAGCGAGTCCAGTCTGCGAGGTCCTCAAGGGTGCCCCTCCGCACAGCCTCCGCGAGTTCCACATCCTCCATTCCTCTCGCGTCCATGCAGCTGCCGCAGGCCCGGATTTCACCATCGCGCCGGGCGATGGCGCGAAGCATCCGCTCCAGATTGTAGTAACCCTTGGGGACCCGCTGGCCGGCCTTTCCCGAGGCGGCCGCGTCTCCCATCAGGAAGACTCGCAGTTTCGCTTCGGTGTGGCTTGCCATGCGGGTCGCGAGACGCAGGGCGTTGTAGCTCTTCTCGCTTCCGTAAGGGGAGTCATTCAGGATGAAGAGCGTCTTCATACGAGCGCCCCCTCCTGCCGGACGACCGGAAAGCCCGCAGCCTTCCACTCAGCGACGCCGTCTTCCAACCGGCGAGCCCGGTACCCGTGGTCCCGCAGGAAGGAGACGGCATCCAGCGCGAGGAAGCAGTAGGGACCCCTGCAGTAAGCCACGATCTCCTGGTCCAAGGGGAGGCTTCGCAGCTGGCCTGTGAGCTTGCGGAGGGGAACCGATCGTGCTCCCGGGATGTGCCCTTCCCGGTACTCTTCCTCGGGACGGACGTCAATCACGGTGACTGCCCCGCGCCGGACGCGGTCCAACAGGGCTTGCCGATCCAGGGGGGTGAGCTGCTCAGGGTCTGTGAAGTACTGCCGGACTACCTCCCGCAACTCGACCAGCCGCTTCTCGGCCAGCGCGCGGAGCGAAAGGAAGAAGCTACACACCTCCTCATCCGCAAGGCGGTAGTAGACGCGCTGACCTTCCCGCCGTGTCCGCACCAGCCGGGCTCCTCGGAGGACCCGAAGGTGCGCGCTCGTGTTCTTCACGGTAAGATCTGCCTGCCCTGCCAGCGTGTCGACAGGTTTTTCTCCCTGGCAAAGGAGATCCAGGAGCTCCAGGCGCTTGGGGCTCGAGACTGCCTTCCCAATCCGCGCGAGCTGCTCGTAGAGGGTGTCCTTGACGTCTCGTTGATCCATGGGCTTAGAAAGTTGACGTTATTCTAACGAACGCTAGAATATGTTCTCTCCTCCCCCCAGTACAAGAGGACAACCTGTACGGGGTGGTTGGAGCAACGGAGCCGATTGTGTACGGCCTGCCCGCCTTCGGCGAGGACTACTGGGAGATGCGGGGGCGCTTCCCCAACGCGCACACGCATGTCCTGGGAGGATGCATCGTGCAGCTGGAGAAGTCCGCCCGATCTGAGCTTCGAAATCACGCCTGTGCCCTTTGCGGGCGGGACCGGCCGTTTCGAGAACGCCACGGGTTCGTACCACCTTACGCAGACAACCTCATGGGAGGGGACTTCACGATGGTGGGGTGGATCTCCTCCGTCGGATCGAGCAAGTGACTCTTTGAACGAAGGAAACGGGCGGCTCTTTCGGGGGCCGCCTCTCCGCTCCCTGGCACATCTCACTACATTCCTGACTCGTCTGCGAAGCCCTCTCCTGGCCGTGTAGGGGAGAAGAGAGCCTTGGAAAGCGCGGCGTGGTGGCGCATGCGGTGGCGGCCGCCGCGGATCTCTCAACCAGGCCGAAC
>JBDHKE010000204.1:0-4027 GCA_039586555.1 Gemmatimonadota bacterium
TGTCGGAATTCGGCCCCAGCTGATCGTGCCTCCTAAGCAGTGGGCCGCAGGTTCGAGCCGAGGAGCGGAGCGACGAGACGACTAAGGACCAGCCGAAGGCTGGCCGGAGGTCAGCCCTGCCGGGGACATTGAGGGAAGTCGAAGCCCTGTCGTCTTTTAGGCGGCAGGGCTTTGTAGCGTCTGGTTCTAACCGTGCCACGGATCGTGCCAGATTCGGGGGAAACGCGACGAAAAACCCTCGCGGTCTCGCACCCGCCTGACTCAGCCCTCGGCTTCACTAATGCCACACTCGTGCAAGCGCTCCTTCCTGAACTCGATTCCTTTCCCGAGAAGCCGCCGCCACCGGTCAAGGGTTTGTGCAGCGGGGTCGTGCACGGTCACGTGGACTTCCCTTCGCTCGACTCTGCGAGCCAACGGGTGCAACAGTGCTCTGAGCGCCCCGTCGCTGCCGGGAAGGCTGTAGCCCCACACATGAATCGACGAGGCGGCCGCCAGTCTGTCGCTTGCCTTCCGCCAGACACTGTTCATGACGTCATGTTCGACGCGCTTAAGAAATGAGGGGTACGCGATCAGGGGGGTGCCAAGCGTGTACACATGAGGCTCCCGAGGATCGACGAAGCGAAAATCGATCCCGGAGTATTGGAATCCGAACTCGTGTAGGTACCTGGTCGACTCGAAGTAGACGTCGCCGTCCAGCGTGCGCCAGCCGAAAGATCCGTGCAGCTTCAGGACCAGTATCGGCGAATCAACGGGGAAGCCTTCTGGGAGGGGTGAGGGATCGCCGGTCTGAGAGACGAGAGCCAGATCTCGGTCGAATCCGTACCCTCGAAGAGGGCTCCAGCGGCCTGCCTCCGCTAGGGTGCGCTCAACAGTGGTGTCCCAGTTGAGTGTGATGACGACATCGCCATTTTGGAGCGAATCCAACACTCCCTTCAGATAGGCCCGTCGCTGCCGCTGGTCGCGGTCGTAATGGTGCCCTCTCGCAAAGAAGTAGTCCAGGCAGCGGAGAAACCGGGACCGCGCCTTTGCGGCTCGCTGTAGGGCCGCCCGCTCATCGGAATTGAAGTACTTCTCCAATTCGTCTAGGTGTGCTTCACCGGTCTCGGAGAACAGGCGGTAGGCGGCTGTCTGACGATCTGCATCCTCGTGCTCAATCGCTAGGAGGAAGAGATCAGGAAGAGAGAGGACCACTTCCGGATTCATGTTATATGCGATGAGCTTAAAGTCTGGCGGCAGACTCTGTCGAAACCTATCCCACTCCTCCCATGCCTGTCGGAGTTCAACCGAGGCCGAATCCTCCGCCATCTTCTTGATGGCGTCCATCACCTCGCTGGCCAGTGGATAGCCAGCAGGTTTGGAGGCTCCAGCGCCGAGGATGAGCACTTGCATGGGCTTGTGGACGATCCGCAGACGATTCGATCCCTAGGTTAGGCTCAGGCTGCACGGCCTTCGCCGCAGTCTGCAAGTGGAAGATACGAAGCAATGGGAGCCTTGGGACTACACGCCTCACCGTCAGCTTCGAGCTATACCTCCCGCACTGCCCTTAGCACGCTACGTGGGAGAGCCCGAGTGCAATGGGGTCATGGAGCGCTTCATCCGCACATTGAAGGAGGAGTGCCTCCACGTCCACGACTTTCGATCGCTGGAGGAGGCCCGGGCTGTGATCGAGGCCTTCATCGAGTGCTACAACCGTGAGTGGCTCCTGGAGCGGCACGGCCACCGGACCCCGACCGAGGTCCGCCAGGAGCACCTGCTCAAGGCGGCGTGATCAAGACGCGGCCTTGTCCAAGATACCGGGTCGCGTACACTGGCACATTCGTGTTTGCCGCACCCTGTGCAGGTGAGTTACATGTTCTGAAGGCACTCTTCGATTCGACATGCAGAATGCCTCAACGGTTCAAGGTTACTCCCTGTGTCATCGGACTCCCCGGGCACGCACGGGCCGGAGAGGGGAACAGCGGAGCCGCTGCATTTGCCCACATTCGGTGCTGGCTGTCTGGAGCAGACGCCAAGGAGGATCACGCCAATGAGATTCCCAGGCTTCTCTCGATTCTTGCTGGGTGTGGTAGTGATTGTCGGCCCGGCTAGGCTTTTCGCCCAGATCTCCCCGGATAGTGTCTGGGTAACGCCCTGGGAAAACGTGCCGGAATACTACCAGAGGTGGGCGTACCCGGACTTCAGCTTTCCTGGTACCCTGGAGCTCTGGGAGAACCAACGCCTGGCCGTTCGGGGCATTCTCATGCGCCTGCTGGGTGACATTCCTGCACGACCGGCGCAGTTGGATGTCAAGACCACCTCAAGCCAGCAGCAGGACGGGTTCGTGGTGGAGAGATTCGTCTTCGATAATCAAGTCGATGGGCTGGTTCCCGGATACCTGCTCATTCCTGATCCTCTGGAGCAGCCGGCTCCGGCCGTTCTGGTGATGCATGGCCATAGCTCCAGCAAGGAAAGCATCCTGGGAACCGTGCCGAGCTCACAGGCGGTAGGGCCTCTCCTGGCCCGGAACGGGTTCGTCGTCATGGCCATCGACAGTTACTTTAACGGTGAGCGGCGCGGAACCGGGCCGGCCGGAACTCGGGAGATGCAGGAGCAGTGGGACCAGGAGCTATCCCAGTTCAAGATCAACCTCTGGTTCGGGCGGTCCCTGTGGGGAATGATGCTCCGGGACGAACAAATCGCACTCGATTACCTGCTGAGCCGACCTGAAGTGGATCCGGACCGGGTCGGAGCGTCGGGAATGAGTATGGGGAGCACACGATCCTGGTGGCTGGCTGCCATCGACGAGCGGGTGAAGTCCGTGGTCGGAGTTGCGTGCTTCACCCGATACAGGGAGTTGATCGAGCAGGGTTATCTCCGCGCCCACGCCATCTACTACTACGTCCCGGGCATCCTGCGGTATTTCGACACCGAAGCGGTCATGGGCCTCCTGGCTCCCCGCCCTTTCCTGGCTCTCACCGGTGACAGTGATGCAGGGTCCCCCCTTGCGGGCATCAAGGTCCTGGAACGGAAGTTGGAGGAGGTGTACGCTCTCTACGGCGCGCCCGACAATTTCCAGAGCATTCTCTACTCCAACACCGGCCACGTATACACGGACGAGATGAAGCTGCGGATGCTGGAGTGGTTTCGCCGGACGCTTCGAGACCGGACTGCCCCAGGAGAATGACGGCGGTCCTGAGCGGTCCGGCCCAAGCTGGTCTCTGGCCCCGTGCCGATGCGCAGCCCACCCTTTCGGTCGGGCTGCCGTGGGATTAGCCCTCCGTTGGAACGGACTCTTCCTACCTCCCCCTTCGGGGCAAGGGGGGCTTCTGGTCTGCGGGTAGAGGCGATTCGTAGGGCCTTCCGCCGGTCTGCTCCTGGAAGGCAGCCTGGGCCTCACTCACCAGCCCCGGGTTGGTGAGCAGGTCCACCGCCGTCAGGGCCAGGACCTTCGCTGCCACCTCCGCCCCGCGGAATGCGCCCTCGGTCCCGTGGGAAGCCGTGCTGGCCCAACTATGCCAGGGGATTCCGGCAGCGGCGGTGGTCACGTACACGGTTGCCGCCGGAGCAATCCAGCTGACTTCGGCCAGGTCGGTGGAGCCGCCCTCCGGGGGCTCGGGCTGGGGGCTCAAGGGCTTCACCTCGGTGTTGAGCCCCTTCTCTTCCAGCTCCAGGGAGCGCTGGAGTTCCCTGGCGAAGGCCTGGTCCTCCTCGGTGAACTGCGGAGCGCCGAGGAACTCGAGGTTCGCCTGCAGGGCCTCCTGAAGGGGCCGGTTCAGGAGCTTCCGATGAACGGCCGTAAGGAGAGTCACCTTGTACTCGGTGTTGGTTGCGAGAGCTGCTCCTTCAACAATGTCCAGTAGCCACCGATAGTTGACGTCCACACCGGCACGGGCCGAGTCTCGGACGTAGTACCAAACCCGGGCGTACTCAGGCACGACGTTGGGAGCCTCCCCGGCGCTGGGAATCACGTAGTGGATCCGAGCAGTGGGCCGGATGTGCTCCCGCATGAGGTTGGCTCCGAAGTTCATCATTTCCACGGCGTCTAGGG
>JBDHKE010000205.1:0-3998 GCA_039586555.1 Gemmatimonadota bacterium
GAACCAGGTGTGGGGCTATGAGCGCTACCCGACCACGCGGACCGTGGACAACCACATTGCTTCGCTGCGGGCGAAGCTCGAGGAGGTGCCTTCGGAGCCCAGGCATCTGCTCACGGTGCACGGGGTCGGCTATCGGTTCGTGCCGTAGAAACCCGTGGGTGACACGTCGAAGCCGCTGGGTGACACTTTGATGACAGACACCCGATATGCGCAGGAAAAAGTTCTTACGGAATCCTTGCTCTCCCCCGCACGAGCCATGACACTCGTCGCGACCGGCCGTCCCATCGTTCCAGTGATGGTGGATGAACGCTGGAATTGATGGCTGGGAGATGATCATGAAGAAGGTCTTGAGGACGACCACCATAGTCGTCGTCACAGCTGGGATGGTGGTGCTGGGAGGCGGGCCGGTCCTCGCCCAGAGCGGTCACGATCTCTTCCAGCAGGCGCTGGTCAAGGAACGAGCCGAGGGTGATCTTCGTGGCGCCATCGACCTCTACGAGCGAGTGGCGCGCGAGTTCGCCTCCGATCGGGCGTTGGCCGCGAGCGCTCTGGTCCAGGTGGGCCGGTGCTATGAGAAGCTGGGAAGCACGGAGGCGGAGAGCGCCTACCAGCGGGTGGTGCGTGACTTCGCTGACCAGGGAGACATGGTGGCGCAGGCACGCACCCGCTTGGCGATGATGCAGCGGGCGGCGCGAGCCGCCGAGGCCGTCACCATCACGACGCGTCGGGTGCACATCGACCCACTGGGGAGGGCAGAACCCTACGCTCCGACTCCGGACGGTCGCCACCTCCTGTATGCGGACTGGTCGGTCGGAGAGTTGGCGGTGCGGGATCTCGCCAGCGGCGAGAGCCGATTCCTGACCCAGGATGCGTCGTGGAGCGAGCCGACCGAATACGTCTGGGGAGCCTCCGCATCTCCCGACGGCCGGACGGTTTCCTATCTGTGGGCCGATGAAGACGCCGGCTCACTCCGCCTGGTGGGGATCGACGGATCGGACCCCCGGGTGCTGCTTCGAGGTGGCTTCCGGGAGGGTGGAGATTACCAAGAGGATGGATGTTGGGTCGGCGGCCACGTTTGGACCTCCGACTCCCAACACATTGTGGGTGTCGGAGGCTGTGGTGCAGGACCTGTGGTGCAGGTGCTGTCGGTTGTGGACGGCAGCGCTCGTCTCGTCAAGGAGTTGGGGCCGGACGCTCTCCATGAGGGTCTGTCCCTGTCTCCGGATGATCGATATGTGGCATTCGGCGTCGACGTCGAGCGAGACGGAGGCAACTACGACATCCGGCTCCTCGCGCTGGACGGGAGCAGCGACGTCCCACTGATCCAGCATCCGGCGAACGATCGCTTGCTCGGCTGGGTGCCCGGAACCGGGGACATCCTGTTCCTCAGCGATCGGGACGGCACGATCGACGCCTGGGCCCTTCGGGTGGTCGATGGAGCCGCGACGGGGCCTCCCAGGCTGGTGCGACGCAACATGGGGCACGTGGATCCACTGGGGTTCACGAAGGATGGCACCCTCTTCTACAGCACCTACACTCGCTGGTTCTCGACCAGCGTGGCCGCCTTCGATGTGGCGACAGCAACCATCGACGTTGAGTCCAGCGTGGCCATCCTGGGCTCCAACATGTCGCCGGCAACCTGGTCGCCGGACGGCGAATCCCTTGCGTTCATCCAGGAACAGGAAGGCCCCGGTGGTCCGGGCGGGCCCTACAAGAGGCCCCTGCATGTCCGTCACCTCGCCACGGGGGTGGAACGCGAGCTGGCCGTTCACCTGCAGGGTCGACGGCCCCGGTGGTCTCCCGACGGCCGCTTCATTCTCATGAACGGTTGGGAGGAGGCCGAGGGTGACGATGACCACGGAGGCCTTTATCTGGCCGAGGTGGAGAGCGGCCAGGTGACCCGGGTTCTCGAGGTACCGGAGGGAACGGTGTGGTGGTACGGGATCGGCGCCGAGTGGACCAGGGACGGCGAGTCCATCCTTTACTCGCAGTATGACAAAAACCTGCGTGAGGGGCGCCTCGTGAGGCGCGAGCTGGAGTCCGGGCGGGAGCGAGAACTCTATCGTGATTCCCTGTTGACGACCCGGCTCCTCGCAGTATCGCCCGATGGAGAACGGCTGGTATTCGGCGTCCGGAGCTCGATGGACGGAAACGAGTCAACCATCAGCGGGGGCGGCCGCCTGATGATCATGGATCTCCAGAGTGGGGGGGTGAGGGAGCTGTGTGCCATCGGCGGGCCTGGAAGGCTGGGCAGCCTGCAATGGACACCGGACGGCGAGCAGGTCCTGTTCGCGATGAGAGATGCGGAGGACAGGAGCACGAGTGTGTGGCACGTCCCGTCGGATGGTGGCGATCCCGAGGAGCTCTGGCCCTTCGAAGAAGCTCACTTCGGCCACTTCGGCGCGGACTTCCGTCTCAGTCCCGACGGCCGGAAGATCGCCTACACGACCTATCACCAGGAGTTCGAGGCCTGGGCGATGGAGAACCTCAGGGAGGTTCTGGAGGAGGGGCGTTAGCACCCGCTGAGGACCCGCTCTGACCCGCCTGCCCCGCCGCTCAAGCCTGAGCGGCGGGGTGCGCCAGCGTCCCCCAGAGCACACGGGCGAGCGGGGAACACGTTGTGCGGCGCGTCCGGATCGCGGTTCCGCAGTCGCCTACTCTGACCCTGGCTCGGGGAGCGCGAGGCGGTGGTAGTACACGTGTCCTCCGTGCCACCCGACATGCCACAGGAGGTGCAGTAGCAGGCCCCGCGTCTTGATTCCGCTTCCCTTCGGGGAGCCTGGCACATCGCGCGGAGGAGCGCCGTCCAGCACGGCATCGTCCAACCGCTCGAGGATCGAGACGACGGTGTCGCGGCACTCCCGGCCGTTGAACGGGCTATCCCTGGACGTCCGGCCACCCCGAGGTTAGATGTCGAATAGGGACGTCACGGCCCGGGCTCCGGCTCCGATGACCGATGGGAAGGGTATGGGCACACGGTTGCAGACCCTCGCGGCAAACAGGCGAACGGTACCCTTGGTGCTGCTCGCCTCCTCTCTGTGGTTTCCCGTGACGTCGGCGGCCCAGGTCGGCGTCAAGGTCGGCGTCGCAGCGTCCGGCTTTCGGGCCACCCACAGCGACGAGCGAGTTTGGACGGGCGAGGACTATCGGCCGTTCCTGGGCTATGAGGTGGACCGCCTCCAGAATGGTGATGCCTATCCGGCACTGGACGTCCAGCTCGGCGTCACGTACACCCGTTCCGTTACAGACCGGTTCGCTGCTCAGCCCGAGCTCCACCTGGCCCTTCGGGGCCTGCGCTGGGATCAGGTCGGGCAGTACGATGAGGCCTACGAGCTCGATGTCGCCTACCTGCAGATTCCTCTCCTCCTGCGGCTCGCAGGTCCCACGGGATGGCGCGTGCGGCCCAACCTCCTGCTGGGCCCTTACGTGGCGCGTCGCCTGAGTGCGAACCGGCGTTGACCCTCGGGGGCCCTCTCCCCTTCACCCGGGCCCGCGGATACCCTGCCGGGGACCTAAAGACGACCCTGGAGGACTTCTCGCATTTCATCATTGCCTACATGAACGGGGGGCTGTACGGGGGTGGTCGCATCCTTCTGACCACCACGGTCGAGGAGATCCTGCGCACGAGGAATCCCGCCAGCGGCGTGGGCCTGATCTGGTACCGATCCGTGGGGAATTGGTACGGGCACGCCGGAGGGAAGGACGGGGTCTCAGCTTACGTCAAGTTCCAGCCGGATAGCAAGGTGGCACTCATGATCGTGACGAATCAGAACCACCCATCGGTTTACCCCGGAAGCCGAATCCACGCGTTGGTGAGGCGCATCGCGCGAGGGTACGTGGGAGGCTGACCTAATCGGGCGGCTCCGCTAAGGCTCGCTGCATGTTCACCCGGTACTCCTGAAAGGCCGCGCGGCCCTCGTCGGTCAGGCGGATCATCGAGCAGGGCTTCTTTCCACGGAACTCCTTCTCCACCACTACGTAGCCGCTCTCTTCCAGCT
>JBDHKE010000206.1:0-3982 GCA_039586555.1 Gemmatimonadota bacterium
TAGGCCGCGAATATGGGGTTGCTGGGGGGAGGAGGTGGATCGATGTCCATCACCCACCACGCGGCCCCGTGATCGGCGGCCACGACCAGGAGGGTGTTCTCCCATTCACCCTCGGCCTTCAGCCGATCCACCAGGCGCCCCAGGTTCGCGTCGTTCTGGGCCATGCATTCGTCGTACAGACGGCGCTGGGCGGCGTAGAAGTCGGGGCGACTGATTCCCGCCTTGTCGAACGAGTCGGACCACGCGCGGATGGGCATGATGCTGCCGGTCTCCTCGAGCTCCCGGTTCCACCGGTCGTGGACCCTCCGGCTTTCGGGATCCAGGTACAGCCCCGCGAATGGGGGCGAGGGGTCGTAGGGGTAGTGCACGTCAGTGGTCTGAAAGTGGACGTAGAACGGCTGGCCCGGGTACTCCCTCCGCCACCGCCAGAAGTCCTCGTGCAGCTCCCGGGACGATGCGGAGTCCGGGCGTGATCCCGCCTCGCGCATCACGTCGTGACCCCGGTCCAGCCCGCTCATCAGCCCCGCGTAGGCGTTCGTCGTGAAGAGCGCGGTCCGGTATCCGGCCCGGTGGAAGTGCTGGGCCATGGTGACCACTCCGTCGGGAAGCAGGTCCGCCTCGCTCCTCCAGTTGCCCAGCACACTGCTGTGGAGTGAGGTGAGGTACGAGGTCGTGGACGGCTTGGTCCAGTTGGAGTTGCTGTAGGCTTTGTCGAAAAGGGCACCCTCTGCGGCCAGGCGCTCCAGATTGGGCGTCGTGCGGCGGTTGTGTCCGTAGACGCTGGTGTAGGAGGCGGAAGCGCCATCGATGACGTAGAAGATGATGTTGGGTCGGTTCCTGTCCGGCTGGCCGCTGAGGGTGGGTGCAGCCCACAGGGCAGCTGTAATCGGCCCTTCCTCGGATGCCTCTGCTGGAGCTGCCGTTGGCTTCTCCGCCGACGAGGCCACCGCATCTTCCGCCGATACCCCGGGCGACGCATCGGCTGGCACTTCCGGGGACGCTTCCAGCGCCAGGATCACCTCCTGGCCCGCCCAGCGCTCGAGGTTCAACGACCGCTGTCCCCAGGAGCCGGGGTCGCTCCAGCTCTCCTCCAGCAGCTGCTCGGGCTCCCCCCTTCCGGACTGCACGGAGACCCTGAAGCTCACCGGCTCGGGTTTGAGCACGCCCAGGCCGAGGTCCAGACGACCGACCCCGGGGACCCGGACCCCATACTCGATCCGGCCGGGGGCCCGCAGATAGAGGGTCCTTCGGATGGCGCGTCCCCTCACCTCCGTCCTCACCCCGGCGGGCGCGTCCGCGTAATAGGCCGCTTTGGGGACCACGCTCACCGAGAGGATCTCAATGTCTGCTGGCTCGAAGGCCCAGGCGGCGATCACCAGCTGCCGCCAGGGTCCTGTGAGCTCTCCCTCTATGAACGGACCCGCGGAGAGCCGGTAGCTGTGCACCGAACCATCCCGGATTACGGACGTGTTGTCCCCCCAAACCGCCGGCAAGACGGTGCCGCTGGGGCCAGGTCGCGTGTTGAACAAGAGCCGAAGCCCCATCACGTCGTCCTGCGTCCGCGCCCGGACGAGGACATGCCCCCAGTCCCGGTAGTCCCAGTCGGGGAGATCCACGTACATCGCGGCGGCGTGGGGGCCCCCGCCGGGCTGCACCCGGCTCAGCTGAAGAACCACCGCGTCGTCGGTGGGGCTCCTGTTCAGGCCCGCCGAGGGGTCGGGAATCGGGTGCCACTCCGGCCGCGAAGCATCGAACCTCCACTCCACCGGCTCGAGAGCAGCCGCCGGGAGCTCGGGAGCCTCGACCGTCGCCCCGTCAAGGTGGTCCTCCAGGTGGAGGGGGAACTCTCCTGTGAGAAGAGAAAGGTCGCCCGGGCGATCCCCCCGGCACGCCAGGACAGCCACCGAGCATGTGAGGGCGCCCCCTGCCCAGGCGAGGGCAGCGACCACTGTGCGAGAGGGCGCGACGGGAGCAAGCCTGATCCGCGCATGGAGGGCTCCTGCCCGAGGATCTCCGCTCATCGCTTCCTCCTCCGAAGCATCGGACACCGTGATGGAGGGTTCGGGATTCCTGGCCCAGTCAGGCCTCTGATCCGGTGCGCGGCGCATGGGACTCCCCTAGCGGATGTACCCCAGCGTCCGCAGCGCCTCCAGCTGCTCGGGCGTCAGCTCGATCTCGCCTTCGCTGGAGAAGTGCTGGGCCAGCGCCTGATGCGCCTCCCACTGTTTTTCCAGGAACTCCGTGTATTTCTCGACCAGATCCGGCCGCTCCTCGTGCAGGCTGTAGAGAGCAAAGGGGTCCTCCCACAGGTCGTAGACGAGGACAGGCACCGGGTACTGGTTCTGGGGATTGTCTCCCGGTGGCCCCACCCACATGGAGGCGCCCCACCGGCCGTCGATCACCTCGATCTTGCCCTGGAGCTCCCCGGACTCCTCCTCGACGTAGAACTCGTCCAGGATCACGGGCCGGGTCCCGAACTCCGCTTCGTTGACCTGACCTGACAGGAGGGGCGCAAGAGACCGACCCTGCATCGCGTCCGGCATGGGCAGGCCGGCGAGATCCAGCAGCGTGGGGAGCACGTCGATATTCGAGACCGGCTGGGTGAATTGCTTTCCACCGGCGATGTGACCCGGCCACACGAAGATGAGGGGCACCCGCGACACGTAGGAGCGGAAGATGGGCCCCCAGGTGGGTGGCAGGGAGTCCTGAAGCACCTCTGCCAGATCCCAGCTGCCCGCGGACGAGGTGCTGTGGTCGGCCCCCACGATCAGGATCGTGTTCTCCCACTGGCCGGTTGCCTTGAGCCGCGCCACGAAGAGCCGGAGCTGGTGGTCCTGGTGGAAGAGCGCCTCGTCGTAGATGTCTCGCACCGTCCCGAAGAACTCCAGTCGATCGATCCCGGTGTCTTCCCACACGCTGGAACGGAGCAGGTCGGTACCGGGGCCCGGCTGCGTCTCCCGAAACCACGCTCTGATCCTCTCCCACCATTCCTCCAGCTGTCCCCGTCGCTCCAGCGGAAGGTAGAGGCCCGCGAACGGAGCCTGGGCCGTGGTGGGCCCGTGTACGTCCGTCGTCTGGAAGTGCGTCCAGAACGGCATGCCAGGATACTCCTCGCGCCAGCTCCAGAAGTCGCCATGGAGCTCCATCGAGGACCGGGTGTTGGGCCGGGCCCTCTCTTCCCTGAGCAGGTCCACTCCCCGCTCCAGGCTGCTGGCCGTCGCCGCCCACGGATTGGTGGTGAGAACGGCGGTCTGGTAGCCGGCCTCGTGGAAGCGCTGGGCCATGGTTCGCGCTTCTTCCGGAAGGGGGTCGAAGCGGTCCCGCACGTTCCCCAGCACGCTGTTCTGTAGCGAGGTCATGAAGGACGTCGTGGAAGGCTTGGACCAGCTGGAGTTGCTGTACGCGTGCTCGAAGAAGGCGCCCTCGGCCGCCAGCTGTTCGAGGAAGGGAGTGGTTCGACGGCCGTATCCGTACACGCTCATCTGGTCGGCGCCTCCGCCATCGATCACGTAGAAGATCACGTTGGGCAAGCCGCTCGTGGCGCTCCCGGTCACCGTGGGCGCGGCCCAGAGCGCGATGCTTCCGTCACGCTCCGACTCCGCTTCCAGTGCCAGTGTGACGACCTGACCAGCGTACTCGCTCAGGTCAACGGAGCGCTGTGCCCAAGCGTCACGATGGCTGTAGGCCTCCTCCAGAAGCGTCTGGGACTCACCACCGTCCGTGGCCACCGATACGCGGAACGTGGTGGCGGGCTCGGCCCACAACGTGCCCAGAGCCGTATCGAGGCGTCCCCCCTCCGGCACAATGATCGGATACTCGATCCGCGCGGGAGTGTGGACGAAGAGTGCACGTCGGTACCGGTTGCTGCGGTCCAGGTGCCGTACCCCCGCCGGCTCGTCTGCGTAGGCAGCCTCCTTGGGCACCATTGTGATGGAGAGGATCTCCACTGTCAGAGACTCCTCGGTGCCGAGCCAGAGGCCCA
>JBDHKE010000086.1:0-16381 GCA_039586555.1 Gemmatimonadota bacterium
CATCCTCGAAGCTGGCCAGCGAGGCGCAGCGTCACGAAGACGGCGCCGGACTCGCGCAGGGCAGAATCGAAGTCCGCGGGCATGACGGGGGGCGGGGCGCCGGACTGGAGCCCGTGCGCGATCGATTCCCGCGCCACCTCGAGAAGGCGGTCCTGGTCCCTCTCCGAAAGAACTCCGGGCTGCTCGACGGAATCGGATTCCATACGCGGAGGTTGTTTCATCGAGGCCTCCAGCGAGGGTTCTGCTTCGCCTCCCGACGTACTCAACATCGGGCCACAGCGCGATGGTCACAAGCCGTTGGAGCCGGCTCATCACGCCAGGGACATCCTCTCCCGTCGAGGGGCGGGGCAGGGATCGTGTGCAGCCCCGGCAGAACGGTACGCGCGACTGGGTGTTTCCCAGCGTGAGAGACTCTCCTCGCGAGCGGCGTCGCGAGTGGGTGCTCACGGCGTCGGAGCTCCTCTCGGGAGCGACCAGGAAGCCTGGAAGGGTCGCGGGGTATCGCCGTATGATTTAGTGCGTGTCGGATCGGCAACATGGATGAGGGGAATGAACCGTTTTTCGATCCTGTGGCTGGCCCTCCTGCTGGGATGCGGCGACAGTCCTTCCGATCCGTGGATTGCCGATCCCATTTCCGGCGAGTCTCTCCTGGCCCACGTCGAGGTCCTCGCGCACGACTCGCTGCTCGGCCGGCGGACGGGTTCGGAGTACGAGCTCAGGGCAGCCAGGTACATCCGGGACCGCTTCTTCGAGTATGGTCTGCAGCCCGGAGCGTCCGACTACTTCCAGGAGTTTCTCATCGGAAGAACGGTGGACGGCCAGGAAGGATTGAGCTCTCGGAACGTCATCGGGATCCTGCGGGGGGACGGGTCCCTCGAGGACCAATGGGTCATCGTCGGCGCCCATTATGACCATCTGGGTGTCCGGCATCCGGTCGACTCCGACTCCATCTACAACGGAGCCGACGACAACGCCTCGGGCACGGCCGCCCTCCTGGAGCTGGCCCGCTTCCTGAGCGCGGAGTACGAAGGAACGTCCGGAGGGACGTCCCGCCGTTCCGTGATGTTCCACGCGTACGGGGCGGAAGAAGTGGGCCTCGTGGGGTCTCGCTACTTCTGTACTCATCCCACGGTATCCATGATCGACGTGGTGGCCATGCTGAACTTCGACATGGTCGGCCGACTCCGAGACGACCGCCTGTCGCTCCTCGGTGCTCCCTCCGAGCTGTCCGGTATCGCTCGGGAAGAGAACACCGACTCCCTCCAGCTCGTCTTCGGTAACTCCCTCTCCGGCCGCAGCGACCATGCCTGCTTCCAGGAAGCCGGTAAGCCGGCCCTCTTCTTCCATACCGGGCTCCACGAGGAATACCACACCCCCTTCGATGAGCCCTGGCGCATCAATGCTGCCGGCATGTTCCAGGTGGCCCAACTAGGAATGGGCGTGCTGCGGGAGCTCGTCAGCCGCTCCGACGCACCTCGGATCGGAGGTTAGCGGGCGCGCGGCCCTTCGCCTCCTCATCGCTGGACCGTGCCGAGCGCCCTGTAGGTACCCCTTGAGTCGGACCGGCGGACGCCGTCTAATAATGGAGCGAGGAAGGAACTCTCACCCCCGGCGCCGGGAGGCGGACCATGGCCCAGCGCGAGATCCTCTACCTGTCGCACGCCGACGTCGAGTCCGTGGGTCTCGAAATGAGCGAGATCATCAAAGCCCTGGAGACCGCGTTCCAGGAGAAGGGAGAGGGGCGCACCGAGATGCCCCCCAAGCCCGGCATCCACCCGGGTGGAGAGGACAACTTCATCCATGCCATGCCTGCCTACGTCCCGGCCCTGAGGTCGGCTGGCGTCAAGTGGGTCAGCGGCTTTCCGGACAATCACCGTCGAGGCCTCCCCTACATCACCGGACTGCTCATCCTCAACGACGTGGAGACCGGTCTGCCTCTCGCGGTCATGGACTGCACCTGGATCACGGCGATGCGAACGGCCGCCGCCTCCGCGCTCTCGGCCCGGTACCTTGCTCGTCCGGATTCCTCGGTGCTGGGTGTGCTGGGCTGCGGCATGCAGGCTCGCACCCACGTGGAAGCTCTCAAGGCCGTTCTTCCTCTTCTACAGGTGGTCGCCTACGACGTGGATCCCGTGGCGGCATGGGCCTACGCGGGAGAGGTGGAGCGCCGGTTCGCCCTGGAGGTGACGGTGACGGACACTCCACGCGAAGCGGTCGCGGGCTGCGACGTGGTGGTCACCGCCGGACCGATCCTGAAGGTGCCCCACGCCACAATCCAGGCGGGATGGTTGGAGCCGGGCGCGTTCGCGTCCCTCGTCGACTTCGATTCCTACTGGCATCCCCTGGCGCTGCATCAGGCCGACAAGTTCTGCACGGACGACACGGCCCAGCTCCGTCATTATCAACAGGTCGGGTACTTCCAGGACATCCCGCCGGTCCACGCCGATCTCGGCGAGTTGGTCACGGGTCGAAGGCCCGGCCGAGACACCGCCGCCGAACGCACCTTCGCCGTCAACCTGGGACTGGCCATCGACGACATGGCGGTGGCGCCGTTGATCTACCGGGGGGCCTTGGAGGCCGGAATCGGGACGAGGCTTCCGCTCTGAGGGGCGGGACCGCCTCCCAAAAGCGGATATCGGCGACGAATCGTCAACCGCCCCGCTTGGTGGTGATGACGATCACGCCGTTCACGGCTCCGAGTCCATACCGGCCCGCAGCGGCGGGACCATGCAGGACCTCGATGGAGCGGATGTGCATCGGGTCTATGACGTCCAGCGTCATCCCGGTCGACACCCCCCTTTGGGCCGGCTCGCGCTCGGTGTACATGATCTGTACCCCGTCAACAAAGAGAAGCGGGTCGCCCGGCAGAGTCATGCTCTTCGTCCCCCGCACCCGCAGGCGGGTCCCCACTCCGAGCTGTGCACCCCCCCGGATCACCTCGACTCCCGGAATGCGGTCCAGGACGTCCGTCAGCCGGTCGCCGGGTCGCGGGTCGGGGTAGTACAAGCCGGGTTCAGGGGAAGGTTCGGGCTCCCTCTGCACGTTACCCGAGATCGCGAGTCCCTGAATCGCATCTTCCAAGGAGATCATCTCGATCTCGGCGGTCGCGGTGGCGTTCGGGGTGACGATCACGCCCTGGACCAGGCTGGCATACCCTGAGCGCTCGACGCGCAGGTGGACCTCTCCAACGGGAACGCCGCTGAGCTCGAATCGCCCTTGCTCATCCGTCGACGTGCGGAGTTTGGTCCCGAGCACCGTCACGCTCGCGCCGTCGACTGACTCCTCCGTGACCACCCTCCGGACCGTGCCCTCGATTCTGCCCGTCTCCTGCGCGCTGATCCGAGCCGGGGTCACGCCACCCACCGCAGCTATCGAGACCAGGAGCGTCACCAGGAGGAGCACCCTCCGGCGGAGGATGTCTCTCTTTCTCCCCGCGAATGGCTTCCGAATCATGCAACCGGCTCCTTAGGCCTCCACGCACCTTCTCCTCCAATATACCCCTCTGCTGCGTGGCGATTCAGCCCCCTATCGCCTCCAATCCCGGAGGACTCGCCCTGGCGAGAGATTTTTCCCGCAGCGTAACAAAGTATCCACCGGTCGCTACGGGAATGCCCACGAGTACGCCCGCCGGATGATGGCACGGATGTGGCGACCCAAGGAGAAGCTGCTCGAGCGTCCCCGAGCTCCTCACAGGTGAGTGGGATCACGACTCACGCTCGACCTTTCAGTCGGGCGGAAAAGGAGGGTGCCATGTTCAAGGCCTCCGCTCTAACCGTCATCACCGTACTCGCCCTGGCTCCGAACCTGGTGGCGCAGACGCAGGCACGACCTCAGAGGAGAGGGATCGAGATCTCCACCGGAGCGATGTTGGGCTACTCCAACGGTGTTGGCATCCAGGCACACGCAACGGCTTCGGACTTCGCGGAAAGCTTCCCGGTGCGGGCTCGTCTCTGGGTGGGATACAGCATGGTTCAGCCCGGCAACGCCCACGAGGCCCGGCGTATCTTCATCAACAACGCCACCAACGGCAGTCCGGAGAAGAGTGGCAGTACCTGGGACTTCGCTCTCGACCTGCTCTTCTCGACCCGCTTCCTCTCACTGGAGAACGCCTATTGGGTCGCCGGGGTGCGGCGCTGTCACTTCATGGGGAACTTCCGCTACATCGGCGGCAACGAGGACTTCGACGTGATCAGTGACCACTGGGGTCTCGGAGGTGGTTTGGAGGCTCACTTCCGCATGAGCAGAACGGTGGATCTGGTGCTCAACGGCGGTCTCGACTACTTCTTCGCCAGTACACTCTCAGGACACGACACCGCCTACAGCCCGGACGGCGATGACGTGAATCCGAGAGAGGATTACACCTACGGCGACGCGGACGACGCGATCCGCCAGCCCAAGTACCGGCCTCGTCTCATGCTTGGATTCAACTACCACTTCTGACGCCACCGGCACTACCCGGAGCGGCCGCCGTCGGCTCCCGGGCGCCACCGTCGGGCGGGGGACCTGTGGACACGACCTTACTGTGCCGTCGCGGGGCCACGACGGCACAGGGGTGGACCACCGCACGCTAGGCCCTGGTTCGATCCAGGATCCGTTTCACCTGACCGACGGAGAGAAGGTGCCCGGCCGATTCGACCTTCCCGTCGATCGCCAGTCCCGGAGTCATCAGGACGCCCATGGAAGCGATGGTTGCCACGTCGGTGACCTTCTCGATCTCCACCGCGAGACCCAGCTCCTCTACCGCAGTTCGGACGTTTTCCACCAGGGTGCTGCACCGCTTACACCCCGGTCCCAACACCTGGATCCTCTTCATCGGCAACGCTCGCTTTCGTCTCGGTCATGCCTGCATCAGTCCCCAGATCCAGCCCGAGAACGACGCCATCACCACCACCAGGCCCACGAAGACAGCCGTCTTGCGGGTCCCAACCACACTTCGAATCACGAGAAGGCTCGGGAGAGAAACCGCGGGTCCCGCCAGCAGGAGCGCCAACGCCGGCCCCTGGCCCATGCCGGAGCCCATAAGCCCTTCCAGTATCGGCACCTCGGTGAGGGTGGCGAAATACATGAAGGCCCCCGCGACCGACGCGGCCAGATTCGCGCTTGGAGAGTTCCCACCGAGGGCCCCAGCCACCCACCCTCCCGGTATCAGTCCTTCGCCTCCCGGACGTCCAAGCAGGAGTCCCGCGATCAGGATGCCGACGAGCAGCAAAGGAAGGATCTGCCTGGCGAATCCCCAGGAGGCCTCGAACCACCGGCCCAGGCGTCCGCCGTCGGTTGCAGCCACCAGTGAAAGTCCGGCAGTGGCGACGAGGAACGGTGGTGTCGCCGTTCCCCGAAAGAGGAGGGCGCACGCCATCGTCGCGCCGGCGATGAGCAACAGGTGGACCCGGCGCATTCCGAACCGGCGAACCAGCAGCACACCCATCCCGCCGGCCAGAACCGCGGTCACGCCCCACCTCGCCGTGTAGATCCGGTACCATAGAGTTTCACCGGCTTCCGGCCTTCCGAAGTTCGCGAAGATCAGGATTCCCACGAGAAGAGCCAGAAGGATAGCCGTTTCCCTGAGCGATCCATCGCCCTGCTCCACCGGGAGAGCCATCTCGCCGCGACTCCGCCGGGCCTCGTCCTTACGAAACGTCCATTGCATCAAGAGGCCGATGAGGACCGCGAACACTACGGCTCCCACTGCCCTGGCGAGGCCGATCTCCGCCCCGAGCACCCGGGCAGTGAGGATCACGGCCAGGACGCTGATGGCGGGTCCTGAATAGAGAAACGTGGTGGCGGGCCCCAGGCCGGCGCCCACGGCGTAGATGCCCGCGAACAGCGGAAGAACCGTGCAGGAGCACACAGCCAACACCAATCCCGCCACGGATGCGGTCCCATAGGCTACAAACTTGTTCGCTCCCGCCCCCAGATAGCGAAGCACCGGTCCCTGGCTGGCGAGGGTGGAGATGGCACCGGCGATGAGGAACGCCGGGACCAGGCAGAGGAGGACGTGCTCACGGGCATAGAGACGGGCAAGCGCCAGTGATTCCACCGTGGCTCCAGCCAGCCGCCCGTCCGGCACTGGAATCTGTTCCAAGGGAAGGAAGTAGAAGGCCGTGAATACCGTCGCGATGGCAAGAAAGGGCTTCCCCTCACCCTTCCAGCCCTCCCCGAACCCCTTCCACCATTGAGCCCGCCGGACCCGTCGGCTTCCATCCCCTGGAAGACCGCGACTATCCAGACGTCGTAAGGACTCCACTGGCCCTTCTCCTGCGGCTGGCCATGCTTTCCAGGAAGGCCGTCAGGTCAGCCAGCGCTTCCGGAGCGATCGCGTAATGGACCCAGCGTCCCTCGCGGCGGTCCGTGACCAGGCCAGCCTCTCGTAGGATCCTGAGGTGAAAGGAGAGGAGTGGCTGGGGAACGCCGACGCTCTCCATCAGCTCGCACACGCAGCGCTCGCCAGCCCGCAGCAGGGCAAGAATCCGGAGGCGTTTGACGTCGGAGAGGGCCTGGAACCGGCGGGCCAGGTCCCGGTCAATTTCGTGGTTCGGACTCACATCCATGCCAAAATATAAAGAGATCTTGATATGATTGGCCAGGGCACGGGTCTTCAGCCCGGGAGAGCACCCTCTCCAGCCTCCCATGGAGCACCGTCATCAGCCCTCGAGCTCACCGATCGTCAAGCCCGGGCCACCTTCTCGAGGAGATGGTGCGGGGGTCGAGCAGCGGCTGTAATGTGAGGATGTCGAGCGCGTTCGGGATCGCCGTCACTCTGGCCCAGTCCTTCGGACCAGCGAGGAGCACCTTTCGGGGCGGTTCCGTTTCTTCGGACTCGCGACGGAGTTGCCGGAATGAACCAGCGCCTGTGGCAGCCCTCCTCGGAGCGGAGGGCGGCGGCGAATCTCACCGCTTTCATGGAGCAGGTGAAGTTGGACTGGGAGGTCTCGTTCCAGGACTACGGCGACCTCTACCGCTGGTCCTGCGATGAGATCGAGAAGTTCTGGCGGTCGGTGTGGCGCTTCGGCGGGATCATCGCCGATACTCCTGGATCCGTGGTCCTTCAGGACCCCCACCGGATGCCGGGAGCCCGGTTCTTCCCCCAGGCCCGTCTCAACTTCGCGGAGAACCTGCTCCGCAGGACGGGAACCGAGGACGCCATCGTCTTCTGGGGAGAGGACAGGGTGAGGCGCCCCCTGAGCTACGACGAGCTCACCGACCAGGTGGGGAGGCTGGCGCGGGCCTTCTCCGAGATGGGCGTGGTCGCGGGAGACCGCGTGGCCGCGTTCATGCCCAACGTGCCCGAGACGATGATCGCCATGCTGGCGGCGACCTCCATCGGTGCCGTCTTCACCTCCTGCTCTCCGGACTTCGGAGCGGCCGGCGTTCTGGATCGCTTCGGACAGATCGAGCCCAAGGTCCTCATGTGCGCGGATGGGTACACGTACAAAGGGCGGGAATTCCGTCTGCTCGAGCGGGTGGCGGAGTTCTCGGCTCAGCTACCCACCGTTGAGCGAGTCATCGTCGTCGAGTACCTCTCCCGCACCCCGGATCTCACTCCCCTCGATACCGGAAGCCATCACGGGGCCGCACCGCAGGCCAGCCTCCTCGATCAGGTGATCTCCGAGCAGAGCCCGGGTCCGCCGGACTTCCAGCGACTCCCGTTCAACCATCCCGTCTACATCCTCTACTCGTCCGGCACCACCGGAAAGCCCAAGTGCATGGTGCATGGCGCCGGCGGAACGCTCCTCAAGCACATCTGCGAGTTGGCGCTCCTGTGCGACGTGAAGCCGAACGATCGCGTCTTCTACTTCACGACCTGTGGCTGGATGATGTGGAACTGGTTGGTCTCCGCGCTGGCCTGCGAGGCCACCGTGCTCCTTTTCGACGGCAACCCCTTCCATCCCCGGCCCGAAGTGCTCTTCGACCTGGCCGAGGCCGAGGCCATGACGCTCTTCGGCACCTCAGCCAAGTACATCGACGCGATCAGGAACCACGGGCTCGACCCGAAATCCACCCACGACCTGAGCGCCCTTCGAACCATCACGTCCACTGGATCTCCTCTGGCTCCCGAGGGATTCGACTACGTCTACGATCACGTGAAGGGTGACGTGTGCCTGTCCTCCATCTCAGGGGGCACCGACCTGGTGGGATGCTTCGTGTGCGGGAATCCCATCGGACCGGTGTGGCGCGGAGAGATCCAGGCCCGGGCCCTGGCCATGGCGGTGGACATCTACGACGACGACGGCAGATCGCTTCGAGGAGAGAAGGGGGAGCTCGTCTGCACCAAACCCTTCCCCAGCATGCCGGTCTGCTTCTGGAACGATCCGGATGGCGAGCGCTACCGTGCGGCCTACTTCGAGAAGTACCCTGGAGTCTGGTGGCACGGTGACTTCGCCGAGATCACCAAACACGACGGCGTGATCATGCACGGGAGGTCCGACGCCACGCTCAACCCTGGCGGGGTTCGGATCGGTACTTCCGAGATCTACCGGCAAGTGGAGCGCCTCGACGAGGTCGAAGAGGCCATCGTCGTCGGTCAGGATTGGCAGGGCGACGTGCGGATCGTCCTGTTCGTGAAGCTCCGGAAGGGCGTCCAGCTCTCCCCGGAGCTGGCGGACCGGATGCGCGCGGAGATCCGCACCGAATGCAGTCCCCGGCACGTGCCCTCAAAGATCCTCCAGGTCGCTGACATCCCCCGCACGAAGAGCGGCAAGATCGTCGAGTTGGCGGTCCGCGACGTGATCCACGGCCGTCCTGTCAAGAACGTGGACGCGCTAGCGAACCCGGAAGCGCTCCGGCTCTACGAGGAGCGGGAGGAATTGGAGACCTGATAGAAGGTCAGATTGCGGGCGAGGTTCGATCTCATCCCGAACTCGCTCTCGGCATGGGCACGAGCTCCCTGGGCCATCCGTTGGCGAAGCGCACCATCGTCGCGCAGGCGGGTCAGTGACCGGGCGAGCTCCCGGGCGTCTCCAGGTGGAACGAGAAACCCGGTGCTCTCGTGCTCGACGAACTCCGGAATCCCACCCATATGGCTCGCCACGACGGGCACGCCGCAGGACTGGGCTTCCAGAACCACGAGCCCGGCGGCTTCGTCCCAGAGCGACGGACAGAGGGCCACGTCCGCCGCCTGGAAGAAGGGCTCCACGAACCACTGGTTGCCGAGAAAGCGAACGCGGCTCTGCAGGCCGAGATCCCTGACCCGCCTCTCGAGATCGTTCCTGAACGCGCCCTCGCCAACGACCCACAGCACAACCGCATCGTCCACGATCGCCAGGGCGTCCAGAGCGACCTGGACTCCCTTCTCCTCGATGAGGTGCGCGACGACCACCACCAGGAAGGACGCTTCGGCCCCATACTCAGAGCGGATCCGACCACGCGTCTCCTGATCGGGTCGGAAACGCTCGGTGTTGACGAAGTGCCAGAACCTGCCGATCTCCCGCCACCACCCCTCCGCCTCCAGGCAGCCCACCACGAAGTCACTGACGCCGAGAACCGCGTGGTACGGTCTCAGCAGGGCGGACTTGGTGATCCGCTTCGCGAATGACGGCCGCAAGAGCATCCTCGCGGTTCGGGACGTGTGACTCGTCATCACATGCAACACCTGGGGGCAGGTGAACCGTAGCCACCAGACGTACGGATTGAAGGCGTCGTAGAAGTTCCAGTGGACGAGCTCGATCTCGTGGGCTCGAACCAGCTCTCCCAGGGCTCGTGCCTTACTGAGATCAAAGGACCAGAGATCCAACGCCTCTACGGGGAGATCCTCGGCGGCGTACAGTGCGGCCGCTCTCTCGGGCAGGGGTCCTTCGAACACCGGAAGAAACAGGCTCTCCTGGTTCCGGAACTGCCGCGCGAACGCCAGTATCTGCTCCTCGAGCGATCCGAACTTCTTCGTGGGGTCCAGCGCCACTAGGAAGAGCACCCTCCTTAGGCGCTCCATCCGCGATCCATCCACGGTTCCGGCCATCGGCGGGTCAACCGCGGGTGCTGGAGAGTGGTTGCGTCACGGATCAGGCCTCGAACGTCGCCTTCTCCTCCCCTGTCATGCGACGATCCAGGCAGCATCCCGATTCCCACCATCTCGGGCGCCTCTCCCAGATCTCGCGGAGGGAGGCTTCCTTGATGTTCCCGACGGGATCCGACGCAGAGCACACGCTCACGTCCCCGTTGGACTGCACCTGGATCAACCCCAGCGCCGCGCATAGGCGCGGAAGGTCGTGAGCGGTGTGGCTCTGGGTGGCCACTCGCCACGCCGCAGGATCCCGGAAGTAGGGAATCATCACCTCCAGCTGCGAAAGGTCGTTGGCAATCGAAAGTCCCTCCTTCTTCAGGCGGATCAACTCCTCCACGGCCGCCACCGCCTTGGCCGGATCGTTGGGCCAGTTGTCTGTCTTCATGTACCAGTCGGGATCCTCTTCCGTGTTGTAGTTCTGCTCGATGGGCTGATAAAAGATGTCCATGCCGTCCTGAGTCGCAAACCCGGCGAGGTCGGCGAGACTGTCCAGGTTGTGGCGCATCACCACGGTCTTGAGGCGGATCGTGTAGTCGAGTCCCTCCGCCCGGCGTAGTCTCTTCAAGGTGTCGATCGTGTTCGCAGTCCAGTCGAAGAACCCTTCCCGCCCCCGGATGCGCGAGTGGACGTCCCCAAGGCCGTCGAGGGACAGAGTCACCCGCCAGGGCCGGGCCCGGGCCATCGCTTCGATACGGCTCTGGTCTCGCCAGTAACCATGCGTCAGCACCTCGACGAGCAGACCGATCGAGGAGCCGTGGCGCACGAGGTCCACGGTGTAAGGCATGAGCAGCGCCTCACCACCCGTCAGGTGGACATGGGCCGGACCCAGCCAGCGGCGGAGATCGGTGAGCGCCTGCTTCCACTGCTTCGGCGTGGGAGAGTCCTCTCTTCCGCGGTTCTTCCAGATGTCGCAGTGGATGCACCGGGCGTTGCACCGCTCCGTCACGAGCATGGAGATCCACGTGGGACGGCAGAGGTGAGCCCAGCGGCCACCCTGAACCGTGCGAAGTCGGTAGTTGACCGCGTCGTAGACGCGTTTATAGAGAGCCGGGAGTCTCCGGGCCACGGTCGTCCTTCGCGTCAGTGGTTCGAGCTGCTTGCCGAATGGTGAGTGGGGGAGCCGAAAATCGGCGTGCGAAGATGCAAATCGCATTCCCGGATGACGGGCGATACACCGCCAATCAGGGGCCCGGTCCCCTCTCGACCCAGGAAGGATGCGCCGCGTGCCACGAACGGTTGGAGCTCGTGAGAAAGGGGTCGAGCCCGAGACCGCCTTCGGGGGCATCGACGAGATGGAGAATGGGACGGCCTCTCTGGCTCCCTGAGGCGTGGCTCCCTACCGAAGCAAGAGTGACTCTCGAGGTCTCTGATGACTCCCCTGGCGGACGTGCGTCACTCAACGGCCTCCGGGCCGGCCGGCCGCGGGCCTCTGGGGATCATTGCGGACGCTCGAGAACACGCTTGCGACTGGAAGATGCCACTCAGCGGTCTTCTCGTCCTTGGTGGCACCGGGGAACTTCCCCTGGGCTGCCCAGATCGCGACGGTCTTCCGGTCCATTCCCAGGATCTGAGCCGCCTCACTGGCACTCAGCCAGCGACCCGAGCCGGGGCTCCCCTGTACGCCCTGGATCTCCTCTATGACCAGACGATACACCTCGGCCAGGGGCGCCATCGCGCCCACTCGCTCCGCCTCCGAACGCCGTCGCTCGTAGATTTCGAGGAGTTCTCTAAGGGTCATGGCCGGCTGCCTTTCTCCGCGGTCGGCGGGCGGTCACTCAACGGGGGATCGCGCTGAATTCCCGTCCGTCAGCTCTCTGTTACCGAGCAATGAGCGTGCCTGACCGGGAGCTCCTCCGCGACTGGGTGGACGTGGCGACGCGATCGAAGACATCCCCCCGGAGCCAGCACAAAATGCCAGACTCCGTGGATAATTGCCGGGGGGAGACTCCATGAGTCAGGCACTTTCCGCGCTTCCGCCATGCGCCATCAGGACCCTCTCGGCTCTCTCCCTGTCGGCCTGGCCTGCGCGCTGCGGGTAGCCTCTCAGCTGAATCGGCCCGCATGGGATTCGAGAGAATCCAGAAGTCCGGCCAAGGATCTGGTGGCTCATCGTGGATCGGCGTTCGCCTCGAGGGGCATCCGTGGCTCGGGGCGAGAGACCACCGTCAGGACCCACCCATTCTCCTCCCGCCACCACCCGCGAAACTGCTGGCCAGAGCCCAGATGGCGAACCGAAAGCCGAAACCATCCACCTTGGTGCTCGGCCAGATCAGGGTCCACAATCACCGCGCGCGTGTCGAGGCGGAGCCCCTCTCGCAGTGCCTTGAGCGCACTCTCCTTTGCGCTCCAGATCAGGATGGGCAGGACGACACGACGCCGGCTCGCTGCTGCGAGAAGACGTTCCCTCTCCTCGGCGGCGAAGAACGTTTCGATGGTGGCCTTCCGCAATGGCCGCACCCGTTCAAGGTCACAGCCCAGGGCCGTTCCCCCCGGGGCAACGGCGCAGACGGCTCTTCCTCCGGAGTGGCTGATGGAGATCACGAGGTCGCAGCGGTCGCCGTCTCGGAATGCCTCGGGTGCGCCGTCCGGCGCAGCTCGAATCTCTATGCGGGAGAGAACCTCTGGTCCTTGGCCGAGGCTCAGGGCCTGGCACACGGCCAGCTTCGCCGTCCAGCGACCCAAGAGCCAGTCGGACTGACGCTTAGGGACTTTCAGGCTGGCGACTCGCGCGCGTTCCTGAGGCGCGAGCCAGTCGTAGCTCCCTGCGGGCAAATTCTCCAGAACCTGCGTCAGATACCGGACCCAGATGCGGTCGGGCTCAGATTGGCGACTGCGATTCGGGTCCACCTCAGGCGTCACGCCGCTCGATCACCGAACGGATGGGTGCGATCCGGTCCGCGTCCACCGCACCGGGGAGCTCCACCGTACGGTAGTCCTCCATGCGCAGGTACACGTTTCCGGATTCGTCCAGAACCTGGGCGTCGAAGCCCGCGCTCTCTCCCTGTCCCCTGCGAGTCACCACCGAGAAAGAGGCACCCTCCGATGCATCACGCAGCTTCTCGATGCGGCCGATCTGGAGGGGCAGTCCCATCGTCCCATCGCTGCCCATCTCCAGGACGCCCGCGGTCTGGAAGCAGAGCTCGATGTGGCGTGGCGCGATGCTGAGAGGGCGACCCGCCGGAGTGTGGTTCGCCGGCAGGTCCGCCGCCATCATGCCGATGACCTCGTCGCCCGAGTCACGCCACACCGAGTGCACGACACGGTAGGCCGGACCGTGGAAGTAGACCCGGTACACGTCGTCGGACCGCACCACCGGTCCTTCTCCTCTATGGGGCGCGGCGGACCGGGCGGGTTCCGTGGCAGCCCTGCCCATCCGCACCCGCCCGGTGAAGTGCGTCGTGACCTGAGGCTCGGGCTGCTTCGCCAGGTGACGCACACCGATCAGGCTGCACAGCGCCACCACCGAATCCCCCTCCGGAACGAAGTCGGCGACAAGCCTCACCTCGCGGGGCTTGCCGCGATAGAACTTGAACGGAGCCAGGAACCGCACGTCTTCGATGGACTGAATCTGCCACCCGGGGAGCGCCAACTCAGCGAGCTCCGCGAATCCTTCGACCCCCATCACGCCGGGGAGCACCGCGGTGTCGTCAATCTTGTGATCATAGAGAAACGCCTGACGAGCCGGATCCAACTCCGTCTCCACCACCAGGCCTTCGTAGACCCCCATCCGAACGACCCGTCCGAGCATGGGGCCGGGATTCACCGGCTGAACGGCGTCGACATCCAGCCCGCCCTGGTCATCCCACTCTTCCAGGAGTGCCCCCAGGTGGAGGCCGATCACCACCTCGCGCTCCGCCCCACCCCACGTGAGCTCTCGACCAAGCACCGGGATTCCCGCTGTGGGGGGGAGCATGTCGATCCCGGATTGCTTCATCATCTTGGGAATGGACCCACGGCTGGCCATGCCGATCTCTCCCCAGGCGGTCCAGTCGATGGCGATCCCTCGCGTGTCGGGCCTGGTCGAGCGAAGGTTCGAGATGCACTTGCAGAGAAGATCATTCGCCGCCGCGTAATCGGTTTGGCCCCCATTCCCGAATCGCGCGGCGATGGAGCTGAAGACCACGGCTGCGCTCACGGGGAGGTCCTCGGCCGCCTTCAGCAGATTGAACCAGCCATCAGCCTTCACGTCGAAGACGAGCTCATACTCCTCGGGCTCCTTGTCGGGAAGCAGATGGCTGATCTCCAGCCCCGCCGCATGAACGAGCACGTCGATCCGTCCAGATTCGTCCCGAACCCGGTCCAGTACGGCACGGACGCCATCCTCGTCAGTCAGATCCACTCGGTGGTAGTGAGCGCGCCCACCCTGCCCTTCCACGGAGCGCATCGCAGTCCAGGCCGCCTCCACTCGCTCGACTCGAGCCAACTCCCTCTCCACCAGGACAGGCGTGGCTCGCTGCCCCTCCGCCTTGAGTCGTTCGAAGATGTCCCGGCGGAGTCCCTCCCGGTCCGATCGGAAGCGCACCAGGTCCGGATCGTTCCGATCTGGCTCCGGCGCCAGATCCAGCAGGTGGAATGTCCCGCCTTCACACGTGTCAGAGAGGTCAGAGATGATCGTGGACACAATGCTTCCCGCGGCGCCTGTGACCACGAACACGGCGTCGGGACCCAGCGATAGCCCAGCACCGGCACCGGTCGGAGGAATCACGCGAAACCCGACGGTCCAGCGTTGGTCCCCCTTGATCCCCACCTCCACCGCTCCCGGGTCCCTCAGGGTCTCGTCGATCAACACGTCCGCGAGAGCGGCCGTCTTCCTGCTGGGCTCGAAGTCCACCACCTTGCACAGGGCCGTGGGACGCTCCCGCTTGTAGGACTTCACGAACCCGCTGACTGCGCCCCCGAGCGGGTGTCGCGCACCCGCTTCGTCGTACCCGTGCTGACCTCCCAGCCGCGTGGCGGCCACCAGGAACGTGTCCGTCCCCCAGACGTGGTCGTAGAGCTTTCGCATTGTCACGTAAAGCAGCTTCACCCGCGTGCGCAGCGCCTCGCGCCATTCGGCCAGGTCCATGTCCGAGAGGGGCGGCTCACCGTCCAGAGCCGGAAGCCAGTAGACCCCGTGCACGGCCCCCTCACCCAGCCAGGCATCCAGCTGGGTCTCCAGTGCGTCTGCGCTCGGCGACCCTGACACGACCAGGGTTTCCACGCCCCTCTTGCGCAACCGATCCGCCAGGGCACGTGCCACACCGCCAGCGTCCGACATCACCACCACCCGTCTGCCCTCCGACAGATCGACGCCCGTCGGCTTGCAGAGGCTCAGGGGAGGCCGCAAGGACGGGCCCGGTACTCGCCGAGGAACCGCGTTGGCCGCTGCGAGGTCTCCCTGGAGCCTCCCGGTGAGGCGATCAGGCACAGCTTCCTCCGGTCCGCCCCCGCTTCCACTCCTCGCTCTTTCCTGCCATGGCTCCGCAGCGTCCGCGGTTGCGCCCCTCCCGAGCGCTCGCTCCTCGACAAATCCCACCACGTGGGCAAGCGTCGGGTAGTCCCGGAGCTGCAGGTTGTCATCCCGCGGGATGTCGTACGCCTGCCGGATGGCCGCGAACATCTCGGCCTGTTTCACCGTGTCGATCCCCAGGTCCGCTTCCAGATCGAGCTCCAGGTCCAGCATGTCCGGGGGGTAGCCGGTCTGTTCCGACACGATCGCGAGGATCGCTTGTTCGACAGCGTCCTCGCGTGGTCGAGTCGTTACGCTTGGTGACAGGGCCGAGCCCTTCGGCAAGCTGGGTTCCGCCCCAGCTGAATCGGCCACCGACGCAGGAGGCCGCACAGGCACTTCGTGCCAGCCTGCGTGTGGCGCACGCTCCCTCACGAACGCCACGACATGGGCGAGGGTGGGATAATCACGGAGCTGCACGTCCTCGTCCCGCGGGATGCCGTACGCCTCGCGAATGGCGGCAAAGGTCTCGGCCTGCTTCACGGTGTCGACGCCCAGGTCAGCCTCGAGATCCAGCTCCAGCTCCAGCATGTCCGGCGGATAGCCCGTCTGTTCCGAGACGATCCGGAGAACCGTCCGGAGCCGCAATGACCGTTGGGGTCGTGGCGCCCGGTTGCGGGCTCGCCTTTGCAGAACCCTCGGCTGGTGAGGCGACCTCGGCGGTACCAGGGGCGCGCTCCTTCACGAACCGGACGACATGCGCAAGGGTGGGGTAGTCCCGGAGCTGCAGGTTGTCGTCCCGCGGGATGCCGTACGCCTCGCGGATGGCGGCGAAGGTCTCCGCCTGCTTCACGGTGTCGACGCCCAGGTCAGCCTCGAGATCCAGCTCCAGCTCCAGCATGTCCGGCGGATAGCCCGTCTGTTCCGAGACGATCCGGAGAACCGTCTGCTCGATC
>JBDHKE010000011.1:0-51822 GCA_039586555.1 Gemmatimonadota bacterium
TGGACGGATAAGTCCAGGCGGGGCCGCGGACTGCAGAGATCGGGGCGCCCGGATTCGAACCGGGGACCTCCTGCTCCCAAAGCAGGCGCGCTACCGGGCTGCGCCACGCCCCGTGAGTGACGGAACCGCTCTCACCTCGCCTCCCGGAGCTAACTAGTTCCGAACACGACAGGTAACATAGTCTCGCGATCGGCTTGCTGGTAGGCACTCCTGAGGATGTGCGTTCTCCTCCAGCCCCTGGCGCCGGCCACGATGTGCGCCGCCCAGCCCGTCTGGTGTGGCCCGAGTCGGGCGTCTTCTCTCAACCCAGGGCGAAGCTGGTCATTCCATAGATGGCGGCGCGCTCACCGGGTATAGCCCGGGACCCCCGCTGCATATGCCGGCCTTCTCTCTCACGACGAAACCCGAAGCGCTCGAGTAGATCCAAAGCCGCGATGTTCATTCCCGGGACGATGGCGAGTGGTGGACTATCGAAGGGAAGCGTCAGGGCAGCCTGGAGGAGAGCTTCGGCATGTCGCGGACTGCGGGCTACCCATGGTCCCAGGCGCCGCTCCTGGGCAAACAGAAACCCGGCTATCCTTCCCAGCCGATCGTAGCTCGCGAAGGCGCGATCGGGGAGGTCCTCGAGCAGCACTCGGAAGAGAAGTACCCGCTTTGCCCCGAAGACCGGCGTGTCAAAATCAGAAAGCGCCTGAACATCGGACGTGCCCAACGTGCGGACGCCTTCCGGGAAGTCCTGGAACGGGGAGAAGTGTGAACGTTGGTACTGAACCGCCTGATCCACGACCTCGAAGCCATCTCGAACATATATCGGAAAGCCGGCCTTGGTGGCATCCAATCTCAAGAGTTGTATCCCGTGCTGTTCCGTCCATTCCCGTACGTGGCGTAACAATGCTCGTCCGATGCCTCTGCGCTGGAACTCCTTCCGGACAGCCATCATCCCAAGATAGGCGAAGGGGCCATAGTCGGTCGCCTCGAAGACACCGGCCGGTTTGTCCTGGAAGGAAGCGAGAAGCCAGTAGTTCGGCTTCACTGCGAAGTATCGACGAACTTCCGAGCTTCGGGTTCCGGACGGGCCAAAGCCGGACGTAACGATGCTGTCGATTGTCTCGAGATCGTCGATCGATAAAGGGCGAAAAGTGATCTCCTCCTGCACCAGCTTTCCGTTCCTGTTCACCATTTCCACTTAGAAGGACTGTCCAATCCAGTCCACTCAGCGGCCAGGAGAGTGAATGTGAAAGGCCTAGGGCACGCTGACTTCCGGCATATCCGGCAGGCTATCAGCCCATTGTCTCAGAGAGATCCCGCCGGGGAACGCAGTATGGACACGGCCTTCAAACCGGAATGTGGATGCGCCACCGGCGTACTGATACTCAATAGCGGCTGAGACCGGCACGCCCCAGACATTGGCGAGCTGCTGGATCATCTGTCGGCCACTTGGTCCCCGAGCCACACGGCAGCCGTGGAGTTCGACACTGCTGTAGGGGCCAAACAGGGGAGCCAGCATCCGCAACTCGCCGGTGCTTGCAGCCACTGTCCCGGGCGTAAGCGAGGACATGTCACTATCGTCGAGATAGATTCTCCGGCCCCCGATTCGAACGCTGCCCGTCCCATCGGAGATGCCCATCGCCGCGGGGCTGCCGTGGCCATAGAAGCGCAACAGGACGACTCCGCCTGCCCGGCTCATGCGACCGGCGAGGTCGGGGAGGAGTTGGCCGAGTCCATTGCACATGTATCCGATGAGAGCAGGGTTCCCACCAGCACGGCGAATGTCTCCACCTTCTGTGCTGAGAACATCCGGGTCCGTGATATCGACGGCGTCGAGAATGCGGAAGCCGGTGCCAGCACTGACTCGTGGCCAGGTCTTCTCGCCCACGGCCCCGTCCGGACTCAGACCTCGCGGGCGTTGGAAGTCCTCGACGGCCTTCTTCGTCTTCAACCCGTAGATGCCGTCCTTGACCAGCTTCGTACCCGCGATTCCACGGTTCAGAAGCACCTGGAGGACGCCCACTGTCGGAAGCTTGTCACCCCGCCGGAGGACCGTGTACATGATTCCCCTCACGTACGAGTCGATGAAAGATTGCCCCACGCGAGACCACGTTAGAGCGAACCCTCCGTTTCGGCCACCTTCCTGAGTCGGCGAGGATGGTAGCTTCTGCTTCCCCCACCGTCGGCACCGCGCGCCGACGCCGGGGCGGGACGTGACATCCCCTTCCACCCCACTCACCCCGTCCATCGAGCCTGGGAGCCCGTGTGGACGCCGGAGCCCGCCGCATCCAGGCGCAGGCGCGACGGGCTTCACGGCGCCGCCCGCCTCGCAGGGAGCCGTCGGATCTCCTATTCTGTAGTGAGGGTTGGCGCCTCCTACTCTCGCCAGACCGGCGGCGGGAGGATGTGGGAACCGCCACTCAGCATCGGAGCGCGCCGCGTCCGTCGAGAGGCCTCCGTCATGACCCAACCGCATGAGACGCCGATCCCCGTCGATTCGCCCCAGGCGTTCTTCGATCGCGAGTTGAGCTGGCTTGCCTTCGCCCGTCGAGTCCTTGCCCTCGTTGAGGACCGGGATCTGCCGCTCTTCGAGCGCATCAAGTTCGTCGGCATAATGGGAATGCTGCACGACGAGTTCTTCATGAAGCGCATGAGCGGCATCAAGCGGAAGATGGGCGTGCACCCGTCCAAGCTCTCGCTGGACGGCCGTACCGCCGATGAGCAACTGGTCGCCTGCCGGGCTGATATTCTGGAGCAGACCAGGATCCTGGAGCGGGTCCTCGAAAACGAAATCCGCCCAGCCCTCGAGCGCGAGCATCTTCCGATTGTACCCTGGGATGCCCTGGACGATGCGGCCCGGCGCCCCCTGCGCACTTACTTCGAGGACTCGGTTCTGCCGATTCTCACGCCTCTCGCGGTCGACGCGGAGCATCCGTTTCCGTTCATCAGCAACGACGCTCTCAACCTCGCTGCTACCGTTCCACCCGAGAACGGTGGCCGTGAACGATTCGTGCGCATCAAGGTCCCTGACAACCGGCCGCGCTGGGTGCCGCTGCCAGCCGGTAACGGCGTTACACCCCTGGAAGAAGTCATCGCAGCGAATCTGGACCTTCTGTTTCCATCCACGCCGCCGAGCTCCGTATTCCTGTTCCGCGTCACGCGCGGCGCCGAGGGTGAACCAGACGCCACGAACGACTTGACGTCGAACGAGGCGCTCCAGGAGCCGGGAAGCATCATCCGCCTGGTGACGAACGAGCTCAAGGCCCGGCGCTTCGCGGGGGTGGTCCGTCTGCAGGTAGAGTCTGCGATGCCGCCTGAGATGACGCGCTGGATCGCCGGCCAGCTAGGAGTCGATGACAGGGACGTGTACCCTACGAGGACGCTCCTGGGATTGAGCGATCTGCTGGCACTGGAAAGTGGCGGCCGCACCGACCTCGAGCTACCAGCGCGTGACCCGAAGACCCATCCACGACTCGGGGGCCTGCCCACCACCGCTCAGTCGATCTTGGACGAGATCAAGCGGGGCGACATCCGGTGTCATCACCCCTACCACAGCTTCAACACCTCGGTGCTCCGATTCCTCGAGTCGGCTGCGATGGACCCGGACGTCCTCGCCATCAAGCTCACGATCTACCGCACGAGCAAGGACTCGCCCATCGTCCAGGCGCTCGCCGAAGCTTCACGCCGCGATAAACAGGTGGCCGTGCTGGTCGAGATCACGGCCCGCTTTGACGAGGCGCCGAACATCGCCTGGGGCCGGTTCCTGGAGAATGAAGGCGTCCACGTTGCCTATGGAGTCGAGAAGCTCAAGACGCACGTCAAAGGCGCGCTCGTCGTGCGAGAGGAGGACGGCCAGATCCAGCGCTATGCGCACGTCGGCACTGGCAACTATCACACGGGCACCGCTCGCATCTACGAGGATCTGGGCATCCTGACCTGTGATCCCGAGATCTGCGCCGAATTCGCCGCGGTCTTCAACGAGCTGACCGGGGCGACCCGGCGCGTTGAGTACCAGCGCCTGCTGGTGGCTCCGGTGACCATGCGCAACCGGTTCGTCCAGCTCATCCGACAGGAAGCCGAGCACGCCCGAGCCGGCCGCAAGGCTGGCATCCGCGCGAAGATGAACCAGCTGCAGGACATGGAAACCATCCAGGAGCTCTATCTTGCCAGCCAGGCGGGAGTCCCGATCGAGCTCAACGTCCGTGGGTTGTGCTGCCTGCGGCCGGGCGTGCCCGGACTCTCCGAGAACATTCGGGTCTTCGGCGTGGTCGGCCGCTTCCTGGAGCACAGCCGCATCTACCGCTTCGCCAACGGTGGTGATCCCCTTTACTTCATCGGCTCCGCCGACTGGATGAGACGGAATCTGAGTCGCAGGGTGGAGACCATCATGCCCGTCGTGGACCCGACGATTCAGCGTGAGCTGTTGGACATCCTCGACGTCTACACGACCGATAACGCCTCCGCCTGGGACGCTGGTCCGGACGGCAAGTACGTGCGCCGAAGGCCGGCCAAGGGCGAGGCCCGGCGCGCGGCGCAGGAGATCTTCATCGAACGGGCGCGGGCCGCCTCCGAGCCCACCGTGGAGGAGGCGGAAGCGACAGCAGGAATGGAAACGACAGCCACACACGAGCAGGCCGACAAGCAGGCGAACATCGAAGCGTAAAGGCACGGGAGGAGGCTGGGGCAAGGAGGATGAGGCCAGCCGCTTCCGGGCGTTGATTTCCGGGCCTGGGCAGTAGGCGCCGGAGTTCACCCAGGGTGGCGGCCCGCGAACGAGCCGCCTGTTACGCCATCTTCCCCGGATTCTTGCCACCAATAGGGGTGGACCAACCCCTTTCCCACGACGCGACGAACGCACGCCTGGTTCCGCCGCTCCTGCCTCTTCGACCAGCCCTGCCCGGCCTCAGGCGGTGGCTTCCCTCCCAGCTGATGTCGACGCGCTTCCGCCGCCCGCGACCGCCGCGATCGCGAAGGTGATCGGGATCGCGATCAAGGTCAGGAACCAGTACTCCGCCGTTGGAATGACGGTCGACGGCGACAGGAGCCCGACGAGCGAGGAAACAGTGAGTGGCAGGATCCCGATCAGGGTCCCGACCAGCATCAACCCGAGCCTTCTCGAGGCTCTCATCTCGCCGCTCGCCCTCAGGTAGTTCCTTATGACCACGACCAGCGCGGCCCCGAAGTACGCAACGGAGAACAGACCAGCGATGGTGCGTACCGCGACGTTGAGTCCGCTGGTCGCCGCCGGCTCGAACAGGAGCAATGCCACGAACATCAGGGCCACCAGCGCCGCTGGCCAGTAGATCCAGCGCGGTACGATCGTTCCTTCTTCGTATCCGTCGGGCCTTCCAGCCCGCATGACGAAGGCCAGCATCACCGCGAAGCCCATGAGGACGGCGCTCAACACGACAGCGCCGCTCACGTTGCGAACCAGGGGCGAGCCGAAGTAGGGACCGGCCAGGAGCACGGGCCCAAAGCAGACACCGAGGGCCGCCAGGAGCCAAGTTCCCGGGTGTGGGGCCTTCAGGTAGCTCCAGAGGCCGAACAGCACGAAACAGGCTCCGATCAGAATAGCGATGTAACTCGAAAGCGCCTGGCCGCCAGGCAGGGCGGCGAGCCGGAGATTGAGTGCCAGCTCCTGGCCGTCGCGTTCAACCACGAGGGCCCAGGTCTCGCCGACCGCGGGGCGTTCCAGTCGGTTCAGTCCTCTGACGTCTTCTACCGGGACGCCCTGGACGCTCCGCATGTGATCACCGGCCTGCATGCCGGCCATCGCCGCCGGACTGCCGTCCGTGACCTGAGTCACGGTGTTGTTTCCGTCGGTCTGATACCCGCCGTAGGTGAAGTTCCCCACGTCCAGCGCGCCGAATATGCCCCAGACCAACAGCAACGCGGCGAGCACGAGGAAGAGGTTCTTGTGACGTGGACCTGGCATGTCACTCATCGGACTCCTCCAGCACCAGGAAAAGCTGGGGACTTCGTACGTCCCTGCAGCAGCGTCCGAACGCAGGATGGGCCGGGCCGGGGGACCACGCAAGGCCGATCGGGCATCCTCCGAACGCTACGGCTTTCCTGCGATGTAGCCGTAGTACTTGTGGAGGAACTGCCTCTTCTTCAGGGGCTTGGCAGCATTCACGGGAACGGTGACCCTACGACCCCAGCTCCACAGCTCCATCTGGATGGGTGCATCGTAGTTGACGATGCCTCCGTCCCGCACCGTGGAATTGAGGGCGACCCAGTGGTCGGGGTGCATGGAAATGAGGTCGTCCTGGGTATCGGAGCTCAGCACGTCCGCATCCAGGAAGAGCATCACCTTATAGCCCCGGGCGAAGTATCGGCTGGCCTCCGCTAGCTCCGCAGCCAATGCCATCATGATGGGCTTCGCCACCAGATAGGTCTTGTTGACGATGCTCTTGTAGCCCGCCTCGCGGAGCCACGACTCCAGGGTTCCAGGACGCGTGATTCCCGCGAGGTTCGAGCCGAAGATGCCCGAGGGGGAGAAGAACCAGTTGTCCGAGTCTCGAATGCTCGCCAGCAGAATCCAGTCGGCGACGTCGGTGTTGCCTTCCGGCGGATCGCCGATCAACTCACGGCCCGGCTGGATCGCCAGGTTGTTGATGCGCGTCCTCCCATTCTCGAATAGCTCGATGGCCGCTCTTGCGTAGGCGTCGGGGTTCGAGCTGGCCACCGCTCGCACCAGGGAGGCCGGACCGCAAAGGGGCGTGGCACGCTGCGCGATCCGGTTAGGATCGTTGATGCGCACCGTGAGACCAGCGGCGAGATCTGCCCGCCGGATGTGGCTCCACCTCCCTCGAGCGGTGCGGGCGGCGAATTGCGTGACGAGCTGAAGCGCACTGGCTTTGGACATGGTCCCCCCGGTCGGAGTGCGTGGTGGAAGAAAGTGAGCTTCAGACTGCAGAGTCACCCATTCTAAGCGGGCATCATCTCCCGTTCAAGGTGCGGCAGGCGGCACGGGGTGCCCGCGGGCCCACCCGCTGCTCCGGGCGCCTGCTCACCTGACCCGGCCTCCCTCCCCTGCGCCACTTCCCTGAGAGACCCACGGGTGGCCCCGGCACCCACGGCCTCGTATGCTTGTGGGCGGGCTGGCGTTTGGAGCCTGGCCGCAACGTTGTGTGGCGCCGCCGCCGTCAGATCCCCTCGATCTTTGAGTGAGAAGATCGCTCAGACCGAGAGGGCTATTTGCATGACGTAGAAGCGCTTATCACGAAACGTTGGGGGGTCGCTAGAAGGATGGCTTGAATGATGCGTGCGCATGTGGATGGCGAAGTGCGATATGGAACCGGAGCTCCTGAGGACCTGAGCCGGAGTATGACCCGGTGACGCACCGAGAGCCTCTGGTCGGGGAGGCGGACAAAGCTTCCCGATCGGTGCTCGGACCGGCACCTCACGTTGCGTGGACCCTGCTGGGGTGGGTCGGGCTGGCGCTGGTGCTCGTGGGCGGCACGGACATCGCCCTCACGTGGTACCCGCCGAACATCGGGAGCCCCGAGTGGGAGTTCGCGACGGTAACGGCCAGCCTGAACGGTCTCCCGTCTCTGACACTCGGTTTCGCGCTGCTGCTGGGAAACACGGTTGCGCACGGGCGGCGCTGGGGCGTCCTCGTGGTCGCCAGCGTGTTCGTCCTGCTGGCGCTGTACGTGCTGTTTGCCGCGTTTCTCTACGCCACGAACGTTCCCATGGCCCTGAGCTCGATCCAGGATCCGCTGATCCTCACCGGGCTCAAGAAGGCGATTGCAAAGACCTCGGTCCAGGTCGTAGTTTATAGCTTGTTGTTCGGATTCCTGAGCGTTCAGGGATTCAGACATCTGAAGAGGGATTCCAGGAGGGGCTGAACCCCTGGGAGGGCATCATGCGGATCTATCGTCCTTTGGGAACACTCTCGCTCGCCGCATGTCTCATGGCCGCCGAAGCGGAGGCGCAGACTATCTACTGCGGAGGAAACCACTTCGATACCTGCGCCGCGGTTCAGATCTCGGTCCTCCCCGGCAACGTCGCCCGCATGACGGTCTGGAATCTGTCCGGGTTCAACGGAACCTACGCGAGCACGGTGTTCACCAGCATCGGGCTCTTCAACCTCCCGGGCAGCGTCGCCGCCACCAGCGGTCCCCTGATGGGTTTGGATGGCTCATGGTACGAGGGCACGATCGGCTCGCCCGGCGCCTGGGTCTCCGGGGGCAGCAACGCGGGGGGCGTTAAGAGCGACATTCAGTTCTCCACGGATCACGGCGTGCACGACGGCATCGCTAACCTGGGGTGCGGCGCCAGCGATCTTCCCGGTGTCGCCCTCTGGCTCTCGGGTTGCGATCCAACCACGGGACTCGCCGGGAACGGCGTAGCGATGCAGTTCAGTTACTCTGGAGAGTGGGACGGCAGCGCCGACCTAGTGGTTCAGGCACAGAGCGGCCCTGATGGGATGTCCGCCCAGTGCATCACCGGAGACAACTGCGAAGTGATTCCGGAGCCCATCACGATGATCCTCCTCGGAACCGGGCTCGCGGGGCTCGGCGGCGTGGCGCTTCGCCGCCGCCGTCAGGAGGACGAGCTCTGAGAACGCAGCACCTGCCTGACCGAATCCCTCGCGCGGCCCGGAGCCTCTCAGGTTCCGGGCCGTGGTCCATTGAGGACCGGTTCGCAACCGCGCTCCGGCCCCTGCCCCTCATCCTCCCGTGTCGAGGCTCGGCATAGGCCGCAGCCAGGGCCTGGTCGAGGGCATGACCCACGGCTCTCGCGGCCTGGAACAGCACGCCGCCGCGGGTGTGACGGCGGTTGTCTTCCTCATCCTGTTCTGGAGTCCGCTGACGACGCTTCTCGGGGACTGGTGGTCGGACCCCGAGGCGGGTCACGGACTTCTCCTGGCGCCGCTCGCCCTATGGCTCTGCTGGCGTCGTGGGATTGTTCGGGACCCGAGGCCGCAACCCGTCCATGGCCTCCTGATCCTGTCGGGAAGCGTGCTGCTCCGGCATCTGTCCGGGCTCGCAGCGGAGCTCTTCACGATGAGGATGTCCCTGCTCGGGGCTCTGGCCGGCCTGGTCGTGCTCGTGGCCGGGTACAGGCAGCTGGTCCGGTGGTGGCTTCCCGCAATTCTGCTGGTGCTCTCAGTTCCGCTTCCCGCGGTCGTTGTCGGGACCCTGGCGCTTCCTCTGCAACTGAAGGCGTCTCAGCTCGGTGCGGCGCTGCTGGAATGGCGTCACGTTCCCGTTCAGCTGGCCGGGAACGTCATCCATCTGCCGGGGCAGTCACTCTTCGTGACCGAGGCATGTAGCGGACTGCGTTCCCTTACGGCGCTTCTGGCCCTCGGCTTGCTCATCGGCGGCCTGTGGCTCTCCACAGGGTGGGGGCGGACCGTTCTGGTCCTGTTCACGATTCCCGTGGCCGTGGCGATCAACGGCTTTCGCGTCTTCATCACCGGTTTCTTCGTGTTCTTCGTGAGCCCCGATCTGGCGGAGGGGTTCATGCACTACACGGAGGGATGGGTACTCTTCGTGGTGGCGTTCACCCTGCTCGGCGGCCTGGCCTGGGTACTCACCCGGGTGGAGTCGCTGTCCAGAGGCAAACAGCGGGGGCGGTCATGAGGGCGAGGATTCTGCGATGGGCTCCCGCAGCGGTCCTGGGACTCGGGGCCCTGTTCACGGTGGGAATGGATGTGCAGCAGAGCCCGCCGCTGCGCCAGCCCCTCGGCGCGGTCATCGGCCAGGAGATCGGCGGCTACCAGGCTCGGGACGTTACGCTCTCGCAGAGCGAGGCCGAAGCCGCGGGGTTCGACGAGTACCTCATGCGGACCTACGAGTGGCCTGACGCCAGTGCCCCGATTCTGTCGTTTTCGGTATACATCGCGTACTACAGACACCAGACCCAGGGCAGGACCATCCACTCTCCCAAGAACTGCCTGCCTGGATCCGGCTGGCAGGCCCTCACGTCCGAGTGGGCCCTCGTAGATGTCGACGGGGACACCGAGACGGTCAACCGATACGTGTTGCAACGCGAGGACGAACGCGCGCTGGTGCTCTACTGGTACCAGGGCCGAGGCCGGGTCGAAGCCAGTGAATACGTCGTCAAGTTCGATCTTCTCCGGGACGCAGCCCTGCGCAGGCGGAGTGAAGAGGCGCTGGTCCGGATCGTGTTACCGATCGCGGGAGATGAGCGGGAGGTCCTGGATCTCGGAAGAGAGATCGCGGCGGAGCTGATTTCGGCTCTGAGCCGCGCGCTTCCCGGCTAGTCTACTGTCGATCAGGACTCTCTCTCCCCTCCCCTTCTCGTCGGCTCCCAGGTGGGACTGTGATCGCCCCGAAGGAACTGGATCGCGGCATGGATCGCCGCTACGGTTCCTACAACGGTGAAGGCTTGTATCGCCAGCAGTCTGGGGAGCCTCCGCCCCTCCGGCCAGGCCCATCCTGTGAGCCCCGTCAGGATCCCGGCCACCGCCACCGCCAGAAGCCACGCCGCCTGGATGTGCTCGAGGCTGAGGCCTGCCAGCGCAGCGAGCCCTACCAGCATGGCCCAGGGCACCAGCCAGCGGCACAGCTTGTGGCTGAAGAGCATCCACGAGAAGAGACCGAAGCGAGCGGGATTCAGGAGGGCCCTCTTGTAGGCCAGCGTCTCCATTCCACGCGCCATCGTGCGAACCTTCCGGCGGTACTCACGTCGGAGCGAGGGAGCGCGGGGAACGTATGCCACCGCCTCATCCACCGAGACGGCTCGGTATCCCTGCTCCCGCGCGGTCAGAGCTGCAGCGAAATCCCGGCTCAGCGAGGTGGGGAGGATGATTCTATGAAGGCCACCTCGAACGGCGTAGATGGACCCTGAGGCCCCCACGATGCCCCCGACGCGGCTCTCCAGTCGTCGGACCCACATCTCATATCCCACGTATCCGGATTCGCCGACGTTGGAATCGGCGCCGCGCCGGCCAGCCCGGATCACGCTCACGTCGCGTCCGGAGGCGACCCCCACCGCGGGATCGGAGAAGGCCTGGACCAGATGTTTCACTGCCCCGGGATCGAGGCGGACCGAGGCGTCCGTGCTCACGACCAGGTCTCCGGTCAGCGTCCGCGCCCCGGCGTTCTCGGCGGCCGTCTTGCCACCCCGCTCCTCGAGGCGCAGGAGCTCAACACCCCGGTGAGCGTAGGACCGCACGATCTCGTCCGTCCCGTCGTCGGAGGCGTCCGAGACAATCACGATCCGGCGTCGCTCCACCGGATAATCCAACCCCAGAAGGCTCTCGATGGTGGCGGCGATCTGATCGGCCTCGTTGTACGCAGCCAGGGTGAGGGTGACACTCGGCCACTGCGGGGGGTTGCCGCGGCGGATGGGACGAGGTCGAAGAACCGATACCGCCTTCAGGAGGAGGGGGTATCCCACGTAGGTGTAGAGCCCGAAGAGTACCGTCCCCCCGAGAACCCACAGGAACATGGCACTTCCATCCCCGTGTGAGGCTTTCCCGCGATCGGTCGAGCAGGGAACTTAGCGGACAGACACGATCCCGCGCACGGCGTGGGGCCTTCGGGAGAGTGGGGGCACCGCCGGGTTCATCCCTGGCAGGGCTCACGCCGCAGAGGCATCCGCCAACGGGGCCTTTCGCCGGCGCCACGGATCCGAGCCCCCCACTTCCTGGCAGAGGAAGAGGATCGAATCAGCTCGAATGTCCCGTACCCGGGCTCCGTTGAGGTGTCGGGCGGGTCGCACGGAGATGTTGGCGGCGATGGGAGGGCAGCCCTCCTCTTCGCGCCTAAAGCCACACGGCCGGATCTGCGTGAACCACCAGGTAACGGTGAGCTCCCTGCCTTCTCCGGGGGATACGGCGGCCATGCCGACGCGTTCCAGCTCGGGGGAATCGGAGCGGTGGGGGATCCACGCCGTCTCTCCGGTTTCCCGCACGGCACGGAAGATGGAGCGCCAGTCGTGGGACTGAGCGTTCTCGTCCACGAACTCCCAGATGGACCTCCCGATCACCTGGCTACCCAGATCAGGAGCTCCATTCTCCGCCGCGAACCGTCCCCAGTCGTCGCTCACGGAGATGATCCGATCGTCTCGGTCGATCCGGTGGATGTATACAGTGTCGATGGCTCTCGCCCTCCGCGAGTTGCCGCGCCTCCTGAAGCATGGGGATCAGGCTGTCAGCACACGGGTGGGGTGCAAGATGCCTGCCCGATCGACCCTCCTGGCGCTGGGAATCTGGCTCCCACCCCCTAAGGCGAGGTGGTATGGACACTTCCGGGAAACGTCACGGCCAATATGAAGATGGCTGCAAGCGGATGCGGGGGCCGATGTGTCACGTTCCAGCGAGAGGCGGATGCAATGAATCGTGACACTGTGTCGGAAGCACGATGCCGTCCACGGAGGACCTGCGTCACGCGGGCTTCCCAGGGTAGAAGGCCAGCACCATGGGGGGCTTTTCGAGGGAAGCCCGCGTTACAGCGGCCTTCCCAGGAAGAAGTACCAGGCGTCACGCCCGCCTTCGGAACGGCCGTACGCCAGGTAGGCCGGCCCCAGCAGTGTCTTCACCGCTGCGAAGGCGCTTCCTGACCAGACCAGGTCCCGCATCTGCACGTCGGAGCGGCTCGGCCACGCGCCCCCGGCTTCCAGTGACAGCCCGAATCGCACGCTGGACGCCCAGGCGAAGCCCGCCAGATCCCGGAACCGCCACTGATAGGTGAGTCGTCCCAGCCCGGCGTGATTCCCGGCCACCCGTTCCTCATCGATTCCCGACAGTCTCAGGAACCCACCCAGGGCGAACTGGCGGTGGAGGGGAAGATCGGTGCCGGAGCTGGCGCCCAGCTCGCCCGCCAAGGTGATCACGCTCCTTCCCCACGAAGAGACCCGGCTGCCTGACACGGAGACGCGGTCGTAGGCGGAATCCGAGCCCAATCCTTCCCGAGCTCCCAACCACTCCACCCGGAGGAATCCCCCGTCCGTGGGGAAGTAGGGGTCATCCAGCTGGTCCACCGTGACGGAAGCTCGCAGTGCTCCTTCCTTTACATCCAGGGGCGGAACGTCCAGGTCCTCCGACCGGGGATCCGCGTCCAGCTCCTCCTGCAGGATCCCGAAGCGCACCTCGCCCCACCCGCCCAGGTTGGCTCCCACGTCCACGCCGATCCCCTGGCTGTTTCCCCGGTAATCCGACAGCCGCACGCCCTCCTGGAAGGCGTCGATGATCTCCCGACGAAAATCGACGAACGGAGCCACGAAGAATCGACCTGAGTAGTCCAGCGGCTGGTAGAGCTCCGAGAAGAGCCCCCGGATCTCTCCCAGCCGGATCCGGTTCTTCCACTCCCCTCCCCTGTCGTTCAGCTGGAACCAGGTGTGGTCCACCAGCAACTGGAAGCCGCTCCGCCCCCCCAGATCGTCACTGAGGTTCAGCCCGACGCGGAAGGTGTTGGGCCCCCAGCTCTTCTCGTGCACCGCCACCACCAACCCCAGCGAGTCCCCTCGCTCCTCCAGGCGGTAGTCCACCCGCTCGTACCACCCCAGCCCGTAGATGCGGGCCAGATCGGTGCGAAGCGTGTTGAAATCCAGAGCCTCCCCGGGCTGGAGCCGGATCCGGCTCCGCACCACTTCAGATGACACGCGCCTGGAGTTCTCCACGCGAACGAAGTCGATGCGCAGGTAGGGATTCCCCGGACGGACCCGGCGCAGGGCAAAGTCCGCGTACTCCTGAGGAGACAGAGAGTACCTCGCCAGCTCCCCAATCCTGGCCCGGGCGGCGGCCTCGCCCGCCGGGATCCCCTCCAGAATCCGGTCGAAGCTGGAAAACCCGATGTCCCCCAGGTCCGGAGTCACCAGCACGTCGCCGGAGTCCAGGAGGTCCAGTTGGCGGTCGGCCTCCAGACGGGTGAAGAGCCGCGAGAGCTGGCCCGCCACCCCGAAGGCCGAAGCAATCTCGGAGCGCTGATACAGCGGCGTTCCCACGTCCACCGCGATGATGACGTCGGGCTCCAGGCGGGTGGCCACCTCGATGGGAAGGTTGAGAGCCACGCCGCCATCCACCAGCAGCCGACCCTCGAGCTCCATGGGGGAAAAGAGCCCGGGCACCGACATGCTGGCCCGCAGGGCGTCGGGCAGCGATCCCCGGTTCAGGACCACCACCTCCCCCGTCTCGATGTCGGCGGCCACCGCTCGGAACGGTGTCGGCAGCTCGTCGAAGTCCCGGACGCCCGCCACGGGAAACGTAAATCGCTTCAGGGAGAAGTTGAGATTCTGGTCCGAGACGAGGCCTCGGGGGAGGAGGAGCTTCCAGTTCCTCAGCCCAATCTCGAAGTCGACGGTGAGCTGCCAGTCCTCAGCCTTGCGCCGGAACGACCGCTCGCCCCGGGGCGGCTCACCCGAGAGAAGGAGGTTCCAGTCGAGGGTCTGGAAGATCCGCTTCAGCTCCGTGGGAGAGTGGCCGGCAGCGTAGAGTCCCCCCACCACCGCTCCCATGCTGGTCCCTACGATGACATCTACCGGGACGCGGAGCTCCTCCAGCACCTGGAGAACCCCCACGTGAGCGCTGCCCCGGGCTCCCCCACCCCCCAGCACCAGGATGATTCGGGGGCGCTCCGGCTCGCCGGCCGCCGACTCTGGCTCCTGAGCCGAGAGAGCAGGGGCCGACCAGGAAGCGATCAGGAAGGTGAGGAGCCACGGCATTCCTCGCACGGGCAGAGCCCCCTCAGGTAGTCGTAGGGATAGATTCCCGTGTCGTGACCGTCGCTCCAGAGGAACTGCAGCGCATATCGTCCCACGTAGTGGATGGCGGCGGGATACACATCCTCCGGGATTCCTTCCGGAGCCAGCGTCCGCACGCCGGTCATCTCGTCCACGCATCCCGCGCACGGGCAGTGGAGCCGCAGGGAGCGAGGAGCGTAGATCGACTCGTGCCCGTCTCCCCACTGGATGCACAGGGCGGAGCCGTCTTCCGTGGGATGGATGTCCGCCGGATTGGTGCGTGGATCAGCCACCGTTCGCCCTGCGTCCCGAGTTGCCCTTCTTCACCTCCACTTTCAGGAATCGCGCGAGCAGCTGGAAGGCCTTCCCCCGGTGACTGCGAAGGTTCTTTTCTTCCCGGGCGATCTCGGCGAAGGTCTTCTCCAGCTCCTCGTCGTAGAAGAGGGGATCGTAGCCGAACCCTTCCCTTCCCCGAGGTTCCTCCAGGATGCGGCCCCGCGCCTCGCCGCGGAAGACCAGCGGTCGGCCGTCTCCCCGGTCCAGCACGGCGACGCAGATGAAGCGTGCACCCCGCCGGTCCCAGGTCTGCCCACGCAGGGCCTCCAGCAGGTGTCGGTTGTTGGCCCCATCCAGATCGGCGCCCGACAGACCCGACACGGGGGCGAAGCGCTTGGAGCGGACCCCGGGAGCTCCGTCCAGGACGTCCACCTCCAGGCCCGAGTCGTCCGCCACGGTGGGAATGCCGCTCCGCTCCTGGAAGTGACGCGCCTTCGCGCCGGCGTTCTCCTCGAAGGTATCAAACACCTCCAGCGCTTCCTCGGCGGCCTCGTGGGGGATACCGGCGCCTTCCAGATCCACCACCTCGAGGCCGGGCACGTCCGCCAGGACGCGGCGGATCTCCGCCGCTTTGTGGGCGCTTCGGGTCGCGAGCAGGATCTTCACGCCTCTTCTCCGGAGAAGGTCCAACTCCATCCAGACAGGGCCCGCTTCTGGGCCGCCACCAGCTCCTCGATGCCTGAGAGGGCCAGGTCCAGGAGCTCGTCCAGCTGCTCCCGCCGGAACGGATCTCCCTCGGCAGTACCCTGAACCTCCACCAGCCTTCCCGACTCGGTGGCCACAACGTTCATGTCCACCTGCGCGGCGAAGTCGGCGTCGTAGTCCAGGTCCAGCGTCGCCCTTCCGTCTACCAGGCCAACGCTCACCGCCGCCACAAGCTCGCGGACGGGGCTGGCGGGTAGGACTCCCTCCCCCACGAGCCAGCGGCAGGCCAGCTCCACGGCCACGCAGGCTCCGGTGATGGAGGCGGTGCGGGTTCCGCCGTCGGCCTGGAGCACATCGCAGTCCACCAGGAGGGTCCGGGGCCCGAGAGCGCGGAGGTCCGTGACGGAGCGGAGGGAGCGGCCGATCAGCCGCTGGATCTCCTGGGTCCGACCGCGGGGACCGGTTCGCTCCCGGGACGTGCGGGTGTGGGTGGACCGGGGCAGCATACCGTACTCCGCGGTGATCCATCCCGCTCCGGACCGCTCTCGCCAGGGAGGGACCTCCTCCAGCACCGACGACGCGCAAAGCACCCGGGTGGAGCCGCACGAGATGAGACAGGAGCCCTCCGCGTAAGGGACCGCACCCAACTCCAGGGTCAGCGGACGAAGTTCTCCCATCACGCACCTGCCCGCTCGTCGACCTCGTCACCTGGCCCTGGGGCCCCCTCCCGGATGCTGCGGATCAGCCCCGTGGTGGAGTATCCCGGGACGAATGGAATCACGGCCACCTCTCCGCCGGCCGCTTCTACCTCTTTCCGGCCCACGATCCCCTCCACACCGTAGTCACCCCCCTTTACGAGGACGTCCGGGAGGAGGTCGGCGATGAGCTCCCGAGGCGTGTCCTCATCGAAGACCGTCACGGCGTCGACGCTGGCCAGGCCCGCGAGCAGGAAACCTCGAGCTTCCTCGTTCTGCACCGGCCGGCCCCGCCCTTTGAGCCGCCTCACCGAATCGTCGGAGTTGAGCCCCACCACCAGGGCATCGCCAAGCTCACGGGCCTTCTCCAGGTAGAGTACGTGCCCCGGATGCAGCACGTCGAAGCACCCGTTGGTGAACACGAGCCGCATCGAACGAGGCCGTCCGAAGCGGCCGAGAAGCTCTTCCCGACTCAGGATCTTGTGGCGAAGGTCCATCACACCCCAGGTCCAGCGTAATAGAACAGCAGAATCACAGCCAGCAGCACCGCCACCCAGAGGAGCATGCTCCCCGTGGGCCAGGTGCGCGCCAGCACGCCCTGGGGTCCGGACCCCTGATAGGCTCGGAACAGCAGGGCCTCGGTGAAGTTGAGGAACGAGGTCCGCACCCGGATGTCCACGTACGCCACGGCGCCTCCCACCCTCCGGATCAGGCGAGGGGCCAGCCAGCGGTAGGACCATTCGGCGTCCAGGTTCACCGAAGGCAGCTCCGGCGGGTAGAGCCCCGTCAGCTTCAGCGAAGTGAAGGCTCCCGCGCCCCAGAAGAGCAGCTGCAGCTGGGTCAGGACGTGGGTGGTATCGTACGGCCAGTAGTCCACTTCGAAGGGCAGCCGCGCGTACAGGAACTGCGGGAACGTTCCGATGCCCACGCAGAGGAGCGCCCCGATCACCATAGCGGCCATCATGTTGGCCGGCGGTTCCTTCGTGCGGATCCCCGAATCGTGTGCGAAAAAGGCGAAGAAGGGAATCTTGATCCCGGCATGGTGGAAGACGCCCGCCGAGGCGAACAACAGCGCGAGCCACACGGTGGGATACCCCTCCTCCAGGGCGGCGCTCATGACCAGGGACTTGCTGACGAAGCCGTTGAACAGGGGGAACGCCGAGATGGACGCCGCTCCCACCATGCAGAGAATCGTGGTGACGGGCATCGTCTTGTAGAGACCCCCCAGCTCCGATCCCTTCGTCTTGCCCGTGCGCAGCAGCACCGCCCCCATGGTCATGAAGAGAAGGCCCTTGAACAGCACGTCGTTGAAGGCGTGCGCCACCGCTCCGTTTACCGCGAGTTCGGTTCCGATCCCGATGCCGCACACCATGAAGCCGATCTGGTTGATCATGCTGTAGCCCAGCACGCGGCGCAGATCGTTCTCGATCACGGCATAGAAGATCGGGAAGCACGCCATCACGGCGCCGATGTAGATCAGGATCTCGGTACCCGGAAACGCCCGGGCCAGGCCGTACACCGCCACCTTGGTGGTGAAGGCGCTCAGGAATACCGTGCCCGTCGCCGTGCCCTCCGGATAGGAGTCGGTGAGCCAGTTGTGGAGGAACGGGAACGCACACTTGATCCCGAAAGCCAGGAAGATCAGAAGGCCGGAGATCCCGTCGAGGCCGATGAACCCGAACTCGACGCTCCCGGTCTGATGGGCCCGGATCAGAGCCCCTGCGAAGAGAATGACGCCCGACACGACGTGAATCACCAGGTAGCGGAACCCGGCAGCCACGGACTCCGGTGTGCGCCGCGCCCAGATCAGGAAGACGGACGTCAGAGCCAGAAGCTCCCAGAACACGAACAGCGTGATCAGGTCTCCCGCAAAGACGGCGCCGAGCGCCGCACCGGCGTAGCCTACCGCGGCCACGTGCTGGACCGTGTCCCAATCGTCCCGCTTGAGGTGCAGGGCGTAGAGGTTTCCGATGAAGGCCGCGATGTGGAAGATGTACCCGAACAGCAGGCTCATCCGGTCCACCCGGTGGGGAGTCAGCGTGTAGCCGAACAGTGTGAGCTGGTAGTGGAGTCCCACCTCCAGCCCCAGGAGGTTCACGGCGCCCACCACGGGAATGGCCAGGAGGAGCGCGTACCGAAGCCATCCCCGCACCAGCGGCACGAGGGCCGCCCCCACCATGAAGATCAGGAAGGGGGGCAGGTCGACGGGCATCAAAGGCACGTCAATCGGCATCGTCGTAGAACCCCTCGGGCTTCATGAGGACCCGGCGCAGCTCCTTGGCGCTGAGCACGAGAAAGACGCTCCCGACGTAGCCGTACAGGCCATAGAAACCGAAGAGGTGCTCCCACGGATGCTCCACGTGTCGGTGCACGAAGAGGTCGGCGAGGACCAGCGCTACCGCGACGGCGAAGTAGGTCCAGAGGAGGATCTTGACGTTCCGGGGCTTGTCGAAGAGGTACTGGCGCTCGCTCCTCTCCGGCTCGGCGCCGTGAGCTCCACCGTCCCCCGAGCGCGAGGACGAGGACGTCCCTGGCGTTTCTCCGACCTCGCCGTGCCCGGGTCGGCCGTCCGGACCAGGGTTTCTGTTCCGTTCGTCGCTCATTCTCCCACTACCAATCGCATGAGTTCGTAGACGGGCTCCGGATACACGAAGAGCACAAGGCACATGAGCGCCGTGATCACGATGGCGATGAGGGAGGTCAGCGGAGCCTCCTTGATGCCCTTAACCGGATGGAGGTGCTCGCCTTCGTGGGCTCCTTTGCCATGTCCGGGGTTCCCCGGTCCCGTGCCGGAGGTCACCTCTCCCCGAGCGGGGTTCACGGGAGTACTGAAGAAGCCTCGCACGGGGATGATCATCAGGTAGCCCAGCGAGAGCAGCGAGCTGAGCATGAGGACGGCCACCAGGCCCAGCTGGCCAGCCTCCAGGGACCCGAGGCCCAGGAACCACTTGCTCCACGACCCTCCGGCCGGCGGCAGGCCCACGATGCTCAGCGTGCCCACGAAGAACGCCCCGAAGGTCACGGGCATGGTTCGGCCCAGACCCCGCATGTCGCTGATCTCCGTCTTGTGTGCCGCCACCATGATGGCCCCGGCACAGAAGAAGAGGGTGATCTTTCCGAAGGCGTGCATGACGATGTGCATGCCACCGCCGATGATGCCCCAGCTGTTCGCCAGCATGGCGCCCAGCACGATGTAGGAGAGCTGGCTGATGGTGGAGTAGGCGAGCCGGAGCTTCAGGTTGTCCTTCGTGAGGGCCACCAGGGACGCGAGAATGATGGTGGCGGCGGCCACCCACATAAGCCAGGTGCTGGCACCCAGCTCGGTGAGGAAGTCGATCCCGAAGATGTAGACCGTGACCTTCAGGATCGCGAAGACGCCGGACTTGACCACGGCCACGGCGTGAAGGAGGGCACTCACCGGAGTGGGCGCCACCATGGCTGCCGGGAGCCAGCGGTGGAAGGGCATTACTGCTGCCTTGCCGGTCCCGAACACATAGAGGGCGAGGAGGGGGGTCACCACTTCCGGGCCAGCCCGGCCCCGCAGGATGCCTCCCACCTGGAAGTCCAGGGTGCCCGCCAGGGACCACGTCCACACCACGGCCAGGAGCTGAAGACCGATGGACGTGGTGAGGAGGACCCCCAGATAGACCCTGCCCGCGAGCCGGGCCTCGTCCGTCTGGTGGTGGGTGACCAGCGGGAACGTGGAAAGCGTCAGCGCCTCGTAGAAGACGAAGAGCGTAAACATGTTCCCGGCAAGTGCCACTCCCATCGCACTGGCGATGGCGATGGCGAAGAACACGTAGAAGCGGGTCTGATGCTCCTCGTGGTGCCCGCGCATGTACCCGATGGAGTAGAGCGAGGTCACGATCCACAGGCTGCTGGCTACCAGGGCGAAGAGCAGGCCCAGAGGCTCCAGCTCCAGCTCCAGCGGAAGCCCTGGGAGGGGCTCCCCGAACACCACCGAGGGTCGGCCTCCCCCCTGCACCACGGGCAACAGGCCCAGGACCACCCAGAAGAGCGCTCCCCCGGTCACCAGTGTCGCGGCCTCGCGCAGGTTGGGCCGATCGCCGAATGCTCCGATGAACAGGGTGCCCGCGAGCGGCAGCGCCACAGCGGCGATGAGAGCCGTCTCGGGCCTCATCCGCCCACCCCCAGGAGAAGCTCCGCGGCACGCCGGGCCACTCCCGTGGTCAGGCCGGCGTCGATCCCGAAGAAGATGTTGGCCACCACCAGAACCCATGTGGGGAGAAGCAGGGAAAGAGGCGCCTCACGCACCTGCCGCGCGGCGGAGGCAGGTGCCGGTTGGTGGAAGTACGCGGCCTCCACGACCCGCCAGACGTACACCACGGCCATCAGGGAGGTGATGAGCACCAGGGCCGCCACGGGCCACCAGCCCTTCTCGAGGGCACCCAGGATGAGGTACCACTTGCTGATGAATCCCACGGTCAGCGGGACCCCGATCAGGCTGAGGCCCCCGGCCACGAAGGCCGCCATGGTCCAGGGCATGCGCCGCCCAATGCCCGCCATGTCGGTGAGCCTGGGAGACCCGATACGGTAGACGACGCAGCCCAGCGTCATGAACAATGCGCCCTTCATGAGGGCGTGGTTGAACAGGTGGATGATCCCGGCGGTGAGGCCGGTAACCGACACGAGCGCGATCCCCAGGATCATGTACCCGATCTGGGCCACGCTGGAGTACGCCAGCATCCTCTTCACGTCCTCCTGGAAGATGGCCGTGAGGGACATGGCGAAGATGGCGATCAGGGCCAGCGGAAGCAGCACGTAGTCCAGCTGCATGATGTCGAAGGAGAATACCGGCCCGAAGACCGTGAAGAAGAAGCGCAGAAGCATGTACACGGCCACCTTCGTAGCCGTGGCGGCGATGAACGCCGTCACCGCCGAGGGAGCATAGGCGTACGCGTTGGGAAGCCAGAGGTGGAGGGGGAAGAGCGCCAGCTTCAGGCTGATCCCCACCGTCAGGAAGCCGAACGCCACCCGGATGGTGCGGGAAGTGGCCACCTCGGGCAGCCGAGCCGCCAGATCAGCCATGTTCAGCGTCCCGGTCATCACGTACATCATCCCGATCCCGATCAGGATGAACGTGGCCCCCACGCTCCCCATGATCAGGTAGCGAAAGGACGCGGAGAGGGCCCGCCGGTCGCGGCCCATGGCGATGAGCGCGTAGGCCGACAGGGAGGAGATCTCCAGGAACACGAAGAGGTTGAAGGCGTCTCCGGTGGCCGCGATCCCCAGCAGACCCGTGAGGCATAGGAGGAACGCGGCGTAGAACAGGGGGATGCGCCGGTCCTCGATCTCCGACTCCACGCTGTCCCGGGCAAAGAGAGTGACCAGAGCCCCGATGGCGGACACGATCAGGAGGACGAACGCATTCACGGCGTCCACCCGGTATTCGATCCCCCAGGGGGGCTCCCAACCGCCCAGGGCGTAGGAGACGGTTCCCTGGGCGAGGACCTGGCGGAGGAGCAGCACCGTGAGGGCCAACACCGTCCAGGCCGTGGCCATTGCCAGGCCCCAGGCCGCCCGCCTCCACGGTAGGATGGCGCACACTCCCGCCACCATCAGCGGTACCACCGCGATGAGGACCGGCAGGTGGAGGCTCATTCGGCTTCCAGGTCCATGAGATGGACCTCGTCTGCCTCTACGGTGCCGTACTCTTCCCGAATGCGCACCACCAGAGCCAGCGCCAGGGCGGTGGTGGAGATCCCCACCACGATGGCCGTGAGGATGAGCACGTGCGGGAGCGGGTTGGAGTAGAGGACCTCGCCGTGGTCGCCGACGTCGTGGGTGATGATGGGGGCCGTGCCGCCGAAGATCTTCCCCATGCTGATGTAGAAGATGAAGACCGACGTCTGGAAGATGTTCAGGCCCGCGACCTTCTTCACCATGTTCGGTCGGGAGATGAGGATGTAGAACCCCACCATCATGAGGAAGATGAAGATCCAGTAGTTGTAGAGACCGAGCACCCTCATGAATCGGCCCTCCCCCTCCCCGCGAAGGAGTAGAAGATGGCCACCATCACCCCGAACACGGTGATTCCCACCCCCAGCTCCACCAGAAGGATCCCGTTGTGCTGGCCGTGGACAGGGTCGTGTGCCAGGACGTCATAGTCCAGGAAGTTCCCGCCCAGAAGGAGCGCGACCACGCCAACGCTGGCGTAGAGCAGCACACCCAGGGCGGCGCAGGCTCGCGCGAATCGCAGCGACAGGACCATCTGGGCCTGGCCGACCCCGTAGACCAGTCCGTAGAGGATGAAGGCGGCGGCGAAGATCACCCCCGCCTGGAAGCCACCCCCCGGTCCGTAGTCTCCGTGGAACTGCACGTAGAGGGCGAACAGGAGAATCAAGGGGACCAGAACCTTGGTGGCGATGCGGAGAATGATCTGGTCCCTCATCCCAGCCCCCTCCTTCTCCACCGCCTCTTCTCCTCGTGCCGCGAGATCCCGAAGCGGGCCAGGAGCAGCAGCACTCCCACCACCGCCGTGAACACCACGGTGGTCTCGCCCAGGGTGTCGTATCCCCGGTAGCTGGCCAGCACCGAGGTCACGATGTTGGGCGGACCCACCTCCTGCGGGGACTCTTCGATGTAGCGGGGCACCACGTGGTGGTGGACCGGATTGTCGGGACCTCCCAGAGGCGGCATGTCCAGGGTCCCGTAGATGAGGGTCCCGCCGGTGAAGATCACCACGAAGAGCGGCAGGAAGGGCCGGTGCGCCGCCGCCTTCGCCTCCCACCCCACCAACGAGAGGGTTCCCAGCATCAGAACCGTGGCGATTCCTGCTCCCACCGCCGCCTCGGTGAACGCCACGTCCACCGCGTCCAGGACGGTGAACACACCCGCGGATAGCAGGCTGTAGATGCCGGCGAGGATGGCCACGGCGAAGAGGTTGCGCATGCGCAGGACCCCGATGGCGGTGACGGCGAGCAGACCCAGGAGGGCGAAGTCGATCAGGGACTCGATGGGTCTCCTCCCTTCTCGTCGCCTGCGGTGCCTTCCACGGTGATGGGCTGGACACCCCCGTGCAGCGCCGCCCGTGCCGTGGCGTGGGTGGAGAGCGGGCTCGTCACCACCACGAAGAGCAGGACGAAGATCAGCTTGACCGTCACCATGGAGAGGCCGGCTTGAAGCATCAGTCCGGCGAGGATCATCCCCGCGCCCATCGTGTCGGTCATGCCCGCGGCGTGAAGCCGGGTGAACACGTCCGGAAGGCGCAGCACGCCGATGGCTCCCACCACGGCGAAGAAGGCGCCAGTGAGCAGGAAGGTCCAGCTCAGGGCGTCGACCAGGACCGCCGTCACGTCCCCTCCACCGCCATCACCCCTCCTCGGCCCCCATCCCGCCCGCTCCCGCCGGCTCCCCGATGGCTTCCTCCGCCTGGCTCTGGCCCCCTGCGCGCCCGAGGTCTCCGTACTCCCAGAACTTCAACACCGCGATGGTCCCGATGAAGTTGATGAGAGCATACACGAGGGCCAGGTCCAGGAAATCCGGACGTCCGCTGAGGAAACCCAAGACCGCGATCAAGAGCACCGTCTTCGTGCCGAACATGTTCAGGGCCATGACCCGGTCGTACACCGTGGGACCCAGCAGCGCCCGGACGAGAGCGATGCTCATGGTGCTCAACAGAGCCGCCGCCACGACCGTGAACAGCACGGCCAGGCCCCCGGTCTCGGGCGAGCGTCCAGCCGGGCGACGCGCCGGTCCATCTCACCCTCCTCGGTACCGTCCCTGGCTTCCTGGGTGAGGGCATGGACTTCGAACAGGTGACCCACCACACCCGTGGTGATCGTGCCCGGCGTGAGGGTGATGGAGTTGGCGTAGATCGCTCGGCCGATGTCCGTCTCCTGGCTTCCCCGGAAGCGGATCAACTGTGGATGAATGGGGAGGCGCGGGTTCAGGATGACCCGCATGACCGCGATGTTCGCCTTGATCACCTGGAGGGCGAGCCAGGGGAGGTAGAAGAGGAGCCCCCCCACCAGCTGAAGAGGGTGCCCTTCTTCGTCCACCACGTCCATGCGCAGCGCGATGAAGACGACGAGAACGCAGGAGAGGATCCCGAATCCGGTGATGAGAAGGGTGTAGTGCCCGGACAGGAGAAGCCAGATCACGAGCAGAAGACAGCCCAGACTGACCGCGCGGATCACTGAACTCGTCCTCGCCTCATTCGCTCTCCAATCTCGCTGCCCTTCACCGCTGGGGCGGGCAGGCCCATCGGCGTCTTCGCACGGCCGAGCAGCCGAAGGTGCTACCCGGATCCGGGCTTCGATCCTACCAGTTCGACTGGGCTCCGTCCACAATCAACTGGACGAGTTGCTCGATCGCCTCCTCCCGGCCCAGCTCCTCCTGCTCGGAAGCTTCCAGGTACTGTCCCTGAGCGGACACGTTCGAATTCTCCCACAGGATCTCGTTGGTCTGCAGGTTGACGATCTCCACGGCCACGACCAGGGTCACCTGCCGCTGCAGCACCTCAGCGGCCTGTCCGGGCTGACCGGACCGGTACAGCGGAGCGTCGAGAGAATAGCGGGTGATGCTCCCTCGGACCACGGCGTCCGCGACATCCTCCCCGGCCGGGTTCAGCCCAAGGGCCCGGGGAAGCTCGAGCACCAGTGCATCGAACACCTCCTGGGTCAGCTCGAATCGGGTCGTCTCGTTGTCGAACGGGATGACCGCGACGGTCTTCACCTCGGGAGGGAAGCCCGCCCCCGCTCTGAAGCTGTAGCTGCACCCGGCCAGGCCGATGCCGACCACCAGCAGCACCCGACCGACCCGCTTCACCTCAGGTGCCCGGCGTCCAGATCCCTTCAGGATAGTCCTCGACACGGTCAACCGACTCCAGCTCGAACTTCAACTCGCGGAACTCCCCCATGTGCCGGTACACCGTCTCCCGGGGGAATCCTCCCTCCACGTCCGGATCCGCCTCCACCCGTTCCACGACCTGGCCTCCACGAAGCAACTCGACTCCCGTCAGGACATTCCCTTCCAAGCGGAAATGGAGCTCGCCACCTCCCGGAGGTCGGTAGCGGAGTTGGATCTCGGAGTCCGGGTCTCCCTTCGCGTCCACCACCAGGGCCGTGGCTCCGGGGCGGAAGACGCCGACGGCCGCCCAGAAGAGCGCGGGCGGGGGAAGGAACTCTGCAGCCACTCCGGGCGGAAGGCGCATGCCATCGTCCACCAGCGCGGCGCTCACGACGCCCTCTCCGCTTCCCGTGAACAGGTCCAGTCTCGCCCTGTAGGGTGGTGCCATGCGCAGCACCCCCCGCCCGCTCAGGCGCACGTCCGGTTCCGTCAGGCTCCACCCGAACATCACGCGCACCGGTTCGGTGAGGGCGTTACCGCGTCGGGCGGCATTGGCCACCTGATTCGCGTCCAGCACCGGGCCTGGCGGAGGTGCGGGCGGCCCGCAACTCGCCATCAGCGCGCCGGCGGCGGCTAGCCACCCCAGCGCCCGGGCGCGAGATGCGCGGCATGAGACAGCGGGGAGGCGCTCAGCCCCGTTCCAGCGATCATTCCAGTCCGTCATGTACCCTCCACGAGGAGGCTGCGTCCTTGGGCCCGGTCCCTACCCTCTCCGGGTCCCTTCATCGTTTCACGCCTATCAGGGTGGATGGGGCACTCACCCGACCAGGGCACCGAAGTTCCACCCCCTCACTTCCCTCCCCCGCGGACGAAGAGGACTCCGTTCCGCCCACGAGCCCCTCCACCCCAAGTACAGGAGCTTCATACGCCCGAGCCCCCGGCGCTCCCTCCACGGGGGCATGGCACGATACCCCGGAATCGCACGAGAGGCCAAACGACTCGGCAATCCGCGCTTCGGGCATGGTCTGAGGTTCCTCGGTGGCCGCCTGCCGGGATCCGCCGGAGCCCGATCATCGGGTCGCATGACCGGACGAAATCTAAGGACTCTTCGTCCGAATTCCACTTGTGACCGCCACAGCCAGTCCTCTACCTTTTCACGCCATGCGGGAGAAGCCAGTCTACGTCGCGAGCGACATGCACCTGGGGGCCGTTCCCCCCGAGAGAGAGGGCCAGCTCGTGAGGTGGCTCGAGTTCGCGGCGGAGCGGGCGTCCCGGATCGTCATCAACGGCGATCTCTTCGACTTCTGGTTCGAGTACCGTCACGCCATCCCCAGGGGACACACCCGCATCCTGGGCGCCCTGGCCCGGGCGGTGGACGCAGGTGTGCCGATCCTTCTGATGGGTGGGAATCACGATTGGTGGGGTGGTTCCTACCTCCGGGAGGAAGTCGGTGTGGAGTTCCGTCAGGACCCCGTCGTGGTGGAGCTGGCGGGCCGGCGAACGTTGGTGGCTCACGGAGACGGGCTCGGTCCCGGAGACCTGGGATACCGGATGCTCCGTCTGATGCTGCGCGGCCGGCTGACCCGTTGGGCGTTTCGATGGATGCACCCCGACCTCGGCGCCCGCATCGCCCGCGCGGTGTCGCAGACCGCACAGCGCTACGGCGAGCCTTCAGAAGCCGAGAAGACCCGGGCGGCCTGCCTTCGAGAATGGGCGATTCGGAAGATCCGGGAGGAGCCGGCATTGGAGCTGGTGATCCTCGGCCACAGCCACATTCCCACCGTCGAAGAAGTGGAGCCCGGCCGCTTCTACGTCAACGCCGGAGACTGGATCCGGCGGATGACCTACGTGATCGTGGAGCGTGAGGGTCCGCCCAAGCTGGAGCGTTGGATGGACGGGACGGAGCGGTAGCAGAGGGACCGTCTCGCCAGGAGCCCCTCACGGCCCCGCCCGCTTCCGGGAAAGACCCGGAGGGCCCAAGCGTACCGAGACTCGGATCTCCACTTGATTCGGCTCGGGACCCGGGCCTGTCTCCACGGTGAGGGGCTCCGGGAAGTCCGCGAGGTGGGCCGAGACAAGGGCGTCCGCCCCACCCAGCAGGACAAGAAACACTCCCAGAGCCACCCAATCCTCCAGCTGGTCGGAGCGAGAGTTCACCAGAGAGCGGGCGTCCTCCACCTGTGGATCCTCCTCCACCCGCAGGGCCAGCGAGTCGGGGTCCGTTACTCCCTCCGCCATGAGGCGGGCCTCCGCTTGCCCTTCCCAGAAATCCTGGGACTCCCGGGCCGCCCGAAGCCGGGAGAGGGTCTTGAGCAGCATCCACCCGGTGCCGGACTGGGCCACCACGTAGAACCCCGCCCGGGTGTACGCACCCGCGGCGGCCTGCCCCCAACCGGGCAGGAGAACCGACCTGAGGAACGCCCCGGTGGGAGAGACCCTTCCTCCGGCCCCAGGCTCTTCCTGGGCCTGCCGCTCCTGTGCCGCGTCCAGGTGCGCACGATCCACGAAGGGGAAAGGACCCCGGGCAGCGTGGCGACTCGGAATGCCCGTGCCCGGCTGGTGAGGCGGCACGCCAGGGGCCTCTGCCAACGGCGACGGATCCGCGGAGGGCGACGTACCTGGCGTTTGGGTCGCGATCCCGACCGATGAGGCTGCAGAAACGACCGCGCCGGAGGAGCCAGGGCGGACCTGAGGTTTCTGGGCCGCCAAAGGCTGAGCGAGGGCCACCAGAAGGAGCGCCAGTAGGGCGCGCCGCCCCGTCATTCGAGAAAACCCTCCGCAGACGACCAGACCAGGACCCGAAGCCGCGCGGGAAGAACTTCCAGCTGCACCCACGGCACCGCCTCCTCCATCAGCTCTCCGTCCAGTTGAAAGAAGAAGGGGTCGTCACCGGCGCTCTCGAATCTCGCCCCCCGGAGGCGACGAAGCCGAACCTTGTCCATGGTGCCGTGGGATCCACGAATCACCTTCGGAACTACCCGGGCAATCTGCAATGGGTTCAGCGACTCGATGAAACACAGGTCCAGGAGTCCGTCGTCCGGCCTGGCGTCGGGGGCCACCATGAACCCTCCGCCGACGGAGGGCCCCACCGTAACGGTGCTCAGCATGGTGTCCCCTTCGAGGTCCTCCCCATCGCTCAGGCGGATACGGATCGCGAAGGGCCTGAAGCGGATGATGGCCGACACGAGGGCAGCCAGATACTGCGGAAGTCCGGGCAGTCGGACAAAGGCCTTCCTGCTCCGGAGCGCCTCCACGTCGATGCCCACCCCAAAGAGGTTCACGAAGTGACGGGATCCTCCCTCCCATCGCGCCAGTCCCACGTCGAAGCGCCGCTCGGTCCCACGCTCGAGGGTGTCCAGGGCATCCTTCATCCGCCTTGACGCTCCGACCATGCGGTAGAAGTCGTTCCCCGTACCGACGGGAAGGACGGCCATCGGAGGTGGTAGCCCCGGGTCGGTCAGGAGCCCGTTCGCGACTTCGTGGATGGTCCCGTCGCCACCCACCACCAGGATTCGCCCGGGATACTCCCTCCTGCACGAGGCCGCGAGCTCCGAAGCTTGCCCAGGGCCCTCCGTCCTCAGGAGCCGGTACGGGATCTCCCGACTCCGAAGCTCCTCCTCCAACCTCGGAGCGAGGCGCTCTCCGGCGCCGTTGCTGGCCGCCGGGTTCAGGATCACGTGGACAGGCTCGGACACGCTGGTCTCAGGGTGGACTCCATTGGCCACTGCCCCATCCCCGTGCTCTTCCGCTGGGGGCGACGCCTCCTCGTCCGTCGTGGCGGCACAGCGTCGGCAGTGGCGCGATCACGCGTTCGCCTCGGCGGCCCGAGCATAATCGTCGGCCTGGAAGCGAGCAACGGAACAGCCGTATCCCTGCCGGGCTCGATGGCTTCTCCATGCCGTTTTGCCGTGGGCTGATAAACCGGAAGGGCAGCTGCCGGGAATGAAACGGCTCCGGGACTCGCCGCGACGAGCCCGAAGCCGAGCATGCTGGCGGGAACGTGTGGGAATCGAACCCACCAACCCGGGGTTCAGCCGGGCCAGCTGGTTTTGAAGACCAGTCGGGACACCAGTCCCGCTCCGCTCCCAGGTCCTCCTATCCTACCCATTCACGGAAACAAGGATCGGGAACGCCCGCAAGGGGCCGAGGGCGCGTCCACCGCCGGTGGGCCGGCGACCGGTCCCCTTCCCCGTCTTCCGACTCATCGTCCGGCACGGCTCGGCGGCGCCCGGTCACCGGGCGAGGGCAACGTGACCCCTTTCGGCGTGGCGACCGGGGATCGAATCGGGTTACCTTGAAGCCGTAACAGAGGCCGCGTCAGCCGTCGGCCGGTTGGGTTCCGCCCCTCCGGACCGTCCCCCAGGAAGCCCGTGACTCCTCGTTGAAAGACACGTCATGGCAACAAGGATCACCGAGCACAGCCACAGAAAGGGCCTGAGATCCGTACAGCCCCACCGCCCGGACCGCGCCGGTCCGCCCGGGACGCATCCGAACGCTGGGGTTCCGTTGGACCTCGACTGGGTGCGCAGCGTACGGGTCAATCGCAGTGCCGTGGAACGCCGGGCGGCCACCCTGGGAACGCGTCGCTCCGTGAAGCGGGATTGGCAGACAGCCTGGCTCCTCCGGGCCGTGACCTGCCTGGACCTCACCACCCTTCAGGGAGACGACACTCCCGGGAGGATCCGCAGGCTCTGCGCCAAGGCCCAGGTGCCGGTCCGCTCGGACATCATGGCCGGGCTGGACGTCGAAGGCCTGGACGTGAGGGTGGCCGCGGTCTGCGTGTACCACGCCTTCGTCGAGACCGCAGTGGACGCCCTTTCAGGAAGCGGGATCCCCGTGGCGGCGGTCTCCACGGGATTCCCGGCGGGTCTGTCCCCCCTCCCCCAGAGGTTGGGGGAGATCGAGGCTTCACTCCAGGCAGGCGCCGGTGAGATCGACGTGGTGATCACCCGGAGTCACGTGCTCACCGGGAACTGGTCGGCCCTGTACGATGAGGTGCGAGCGTTCCGGGAGGCCTGCGGGCCGGCACACCTGAAGACCATTCTGGCCACGGGGGAACTGGAGACGCTGCGCAACGTGGCCCGAGCCAGTCTGGTCTGCATGATGGCGGGAGCGGACTTCATCAAGACCTCCACGGGAAAGGAGCCCGTCAACGCGACGCTTCCCGTGGGGCTCACCATGGTTCGGGCAATTCGGGAGTACGGGGCCCGAATGGGTCATCAGGTAGGATTCAAGGCGGCGGGCGGCATCCGCACGGCCAAGGAGGCTCTGGTCTGGCTGATTCTCATGAAGGAGGAGCTGGGAAACGCCTGGGTACGCCCCGCCCTCTTCCGCTTCGGGGCCAGCTCCCTGCTTGCGGACATCGAGCGGCAGCTGGAGCACCGGCTCACCGGACGGTATTCAGCCTTCCACCACCACCCGATGGCATGACCAAGCGATCACACGGTCCCGAGACCGATCAGGAGCCAGACGACATGTCCAGGATCGTCGAGATCTTCGAAACCATGGAGTACGGTCCCGCCCCAGAGAGCCCGGACCGGGCCCAGGCGTGGCTGGAGGAGCGGGGACGTCGGTTCGGCCTCTTCGTGGGAGGGGAATGGGTGCAGTCCCTCTCCGAGGAGAGGCTCGAAACCGTGAATCCGGCGGACGGAAAGCCTCTGGCCACGGTCGTGCAGGGGAGTGCAGAGGACATCGACCGCGCCGTGCAGGCGGCCCGGGCCGCCTATCCGGCCTGGAGGGAGCTGGATGGACACGCCAGGGCCCGCTACCTCTACGCCCTGGCACGACACATCCAGAAGCACTCCCGTCTCTTCTCCGTGCTGGAGACCCTGGACAACGGAAAGCCCATCCGCGAGGCCCGGGACATTGACGTTCCCCTGGTGGCTCGGCACTTCTACCATCACGCCGGCTGGGCCCAGCTGATGGAGAGCGAGCTGCAGGGATACGTCCCTGTCGGGGTGGTGGGGCAGATCATCCCCTGGAACTTTCCTCTTCTGATGCTTGCGTGGAAGGTGGCGCCCGCTCTTGCCATGGGGAACACGGTCGTCCTCAAGCCGGCGGAATTCACTCCCCTCACGGCCCTCCTGTTCGCCGAGATGTGTCAGGAGGTGGGGCTGCCGGAAGGGGTGTTCAACGTGGTGACTGGAGACGGCTCCACGGGAGCCGACCTGGTGGCTCATTCCGACGTGGACAAGATCGCGTTCACTGGATCCACGGAGGTGGGACGCATCATCCGCACGGAGACGGCAGGATCGGGCAAGCGCCTTTCTCTCGAGCTCGGCGGGAAGTCCCCCTTCGTGGTGTTCGACGACGCCGACCTGGACAGCGTGGTGGAGGGGGTGGTGGACGCGATCTGGTTCAACCAGGGTCAGGTCTGCTGCGCAGGCTCCCGGATCCTCGCCCAGGAGTCGGTCTACCCGCTCCTGGAGGAGAAGCTCAAGGACAGGATGGAGCGACTGCGGATGGGGGACCCCCTGGACAAGGCCATCGACATGGGAGCCATCATCGCGCCGGTGCAGCTGGAGAAGATCCGGACGCTCGTGCGGACGGGCGAGGAGGAGGGGGCCAGGATCTGGCAGCCCTCCTGGGGCGTTCCCCGGGAGGGGTACTTCTTCCCCCCAACTCTCTGTACCGACGTGGCTCCAGCAGCCACCATCGCCCAGGTGGAGATCTTCGGTCCGGTGGTGGTGATGATGTCGTTTCGCACCCCGTCCGAGGCGGTGCGACTGGCGAACGACACGCGCTACGGCCTGGCGGCCAGTGTCTGGACCGAAAACGTGAACCTGGCACTGGACGTGGCACCGAAGATCAAGGCCGGTACGGTGTGGGTGAACTGCACCAACCTCTTCGACGCCGCCTCCGGTTTCGGCGGATACCGAGAGAGCGGGTTCGGACGGGAGGGAGGCAAGGAGGGTCTCTGGGAATACGTCCGCCCTTCCTGGGAGCAGGAGTTGGAATCGGATCGTGAGGAGGCGGGCGGAGGCGAGGAGAGCGCTTTGAGGCCGAAATCCGTGGAGGCGTTCCGGACCTCGGTGACCGCTCCGGCGTCCACAGCGCGCCGGGGAGGGCCGACCTCGCACTCCCTGGACCGGACCGCGAAGCTCTACGTCGGTGGCAAGCAGACCCGTCCGGACGAAGGGTACAGTCTCACCGTGGTGGGAGGGGACGGCACCGTGCTGGGAGAAGTGGGCCGGGGGAACCGGAAGGACATTCGTAACGCCGTGGAGGCAGCCCACTCCGCGTCCGGTTGGGGCCGCCAAACGGCCCACAACCGGGCCCAGGTCCTGTTCTATCTCGCCGAGAATCTCGAAGCGCGAGCGTCCGAGTTCGCCGAGCGGCTCCACGCCGGAGGTGAGACGGAGGAGAATGCTCGGGCGGAGGTGAGACAGTCGGTGGAACGGCTCTTCAGCTACGGGTCGTGGGCGGACAAGTGGGACGGCCGCGTGCACCACACCCCATTCCGGAACGTCACGCTGGCCATGCCTGAGCCCATCGGCGTCCTGGGACTTGTCTGTCCCGAGACGTTCCCGCTCCTCGGTTTGGTGTCCCTGATCGCGCCGGCCATAGCCACGGGGAATTCGGTGGTGGCCGTGCCCTCGCAGAGCCTACCCCTGGCGGCCACGGACTTCTACCAGGTGCTGGACACGTCGGACGTCCCGGGGGGAGTCGTGAACATCGTGACGGGACTCCGGGACGAGCTCGCTCCCGTGCTCGCCGCCCACGACGACGTGGCGGGCGTCTGGTACTTCGGGTCCCGGGAGGGCTCCCGCGAAGTGGAGCGCCTGTCGGCTGGTAACATGAAACGTACCTGGGTAAGTTACGGCCTGGGTAGGGATTGGGCAGATCCAAATCAAGGAGAAGGTGAGGAATTTCTCCGGCAGGGGACGCAGGTCAAGAACATCTGGGTCCCCTACGGCGAGTAGCCGTCACGAGCCCTCCGGCCGGCGTCCCGCCGCGTACGGATGTGCCGGAGCAGTCGTCCTGCCCTGAAGGTACACTAACGCCGAATGAAGGACCGGCTGAGGGGCTCCTCGATGATGAGCTCCAGCCTTTCCCCGGGACTCACGGGAACCCCTGGCGTCGTGTAGCGGCCACCCGCCAGCAGATCGATCTCGACGCGCAGGTCCCGGGGCACGCTCCAGCGAATGCGGAAGGTTTCCTGTCCCCTCCCCCTCACTCGCCCCAGGCGGATCCGCCCCCCCGGAGAGATCGCGTGCAGAGTGGCGTCATTGAAAGCCAGATTCTCCACCCGCAGGACGACGACCTCCGCGCTCTCCTCCTCTGAAAGCGGTGGAGCGGCGGAGCGGGTCGGCGCGCACGCGGCCACCAGAATCAGCAGGACCGCAGCCAGGGTCTTAGGCATGAGCAAACTCTCCTGAAAGGTTCGTAGCTATCCGTCGCTCACCAGACGCTGGGCCTCGATGGGCTCCAGGTTCTCTGCCCGCAGAAGCTCGTTCAGGCGAGAGAGATCCTGCCTGATGATCAAATCCATTCGCTGAAGCTCCTGGTCGAGGAGGCCCGAGAGATGCTCGTACACCGTCCGTGCCTGGTCGGTGGGTCCGTACTCTCCACGCTCGACCACCCCCAAGAGAGCCGCGAGCTTGTTGTTCAGCTTGATGGGGAAGTTGAGGGGGTCCTGGTTGCTCTGGTTTCGAACCTGGTAGATTTCCCCCTCCACCTCGCCGAGCCGCTCCTTGACCACCTGGCCGAGGTCAGCGATCTCCGCGTTGCTGGTCTGCTCCAGCCGGTCGTCCACCTGCCCCTTGATGGCCCGGATCTGGATGACCGCCTCATTGGCTTGGCTGACTCGGTCGCGAATGGTCATCGCCAGATTGAAGCGCTCGCGCAGCGTCTCCATGGGGACGTCGAGGCGCGGATCGAGCTCGATGTCGAAGGAGCGGGTCTGGGAGACGCCGTCCACCGTCAATCGGACCTGGTAGCGCCCGGGCAGCGCCGTGGGCCCCGTGTTGCCCGCGGCCCAGAAGATCCGGCCATCGAAGTCCGTGTACCCGGGGTGTCGCAGGTTCCAGGCGAATCGGTGAGAGCCGGCCTCGAGGGAGGGGCGTCGGGCGCCCGGAGGCCCGAAGAACGAGGGTTCCTCTTCCTCTTCCTCCTCTTCCTCACCCGCGCGGGCCTCGAAGGTCTGAATCACCGCCCCGACGTCATCCACGAATTCGATCTTGACCTCCTGAGCATCCTCCTTCAGGTAGTAGAAGACGGGAACGGCGGAATCCACCCCACGCAGGGCGGTCCGAGGACTGAACAGGTGAACCTCCGCCGCCGCTACCTCGGAGCTCATCTCCCTCAGGGGCTGAATGTCCCTGAGGACCCAGAAGGAGCGTCCGTGGGTGCCGATCACCAGATCGTCCCCCTCCACCACCAGATCGGAGACCTGCACGGTGGGCAGATTCAGGGTGAGAGGCTGCCACTGGCCTCCGTCATCCCACGAGACGTACACGGTCCGCTCCGAGGCCGCGAAGAGGAGCCCGGGCACCTGAGGGTCCTCCCTTACCGCCCGCACGAAGTCGTTGCCGGGAATCCCGTTCACGATCTTCGTCCAGGTCCCTCCATAGTCCTCGGTTTTCCACAGGTAGGGACGCCGGTCGTCGTCCACCAGGTACCGGATTCCTGCCACGTAGGCCTTCCCCGGAGTGGTGGGAGAGGCCTCGATGGTGTTGATCCGAATGAATTCAGGGGCGTCCGGAGGTGTGACGTTCACCCAGGAGCCTCCTCCCTCCCGTGTCACGTGCACGTACCCGTCATCCGTGCCGGCCCAGATGACGTCCGGGTCGTGATGCGACGGGGCGATGGCGAAGACCGTGGCGTAGGTCTCCACTCCCGTCTGGTCCTTGGTGATGGGACCCCCTGACGGACCCATGGTGGACGGGTCGGCCCGGGTAAGGTCCGGGCTGATCTGCTCCCAGCTCTGACCTCCGTTCGTCGTTCTCCACACTTTCTGGGTGCCGGTGTACAGGACCTCGAAGTCATGCTTCGAGAAGACGATGGGAAAGGTCCACTGTACCCGCTCGATCAGGTCCTCGGACGACTGACCCATTGGGTTCTCGGGCCACACGTTGATCTGTCGCATCTGACCGGTGCCGTGATCGTAGCGGCTCAGACTGCCGCCGTAGCATCCGGCGTAGAAGATGTCCGGGTTAGCCGGATGGGGAGCGATGTAGCCGCTCTCGCACCCGCCCACGGAATAGAGGAATTCCGGTGAGCCGGCGTAGCGGGAGAGGTGGTCCCACCCTCCGCTGGGAATGCAGGCGGTGCTGTTGTCCTGCTGGGCACCGCAGATGTGGTAGGGTTCATGGCTGGTGGTGATGACCCGGTAGAACTGCGCGGTGGGATAATCCTGCTCCGTCCAGGTTCGCCCGCCGTTGAAGCTGACGTTCGCGCCCCCGTCGTTCCCGTTGATCATGCGGTCGTGATCCTCGGGGGCGATCCACAGATCGTGGTTGTCGCCGTGCGGTACCCGGATTCTCTCTTCGAAGGTTTCACCCCCATCGGAGGACCGGTAGAAGGCCGTGTTCAGGACGTAGACCATGTCCTGATCCTCGGTGTCGGCGTAGATGCGGGTGTAGTAGAAGGCCCGCTGCCGCAGCTTCCTCTCGTCGTTCGTGCGGGTCCAGGTGTACCCGCCATCGTCCGAGCGGAAGACCCCCCCCTCGTCGTGCTCCACGATGGCATATACCCGCTCGGGGTTCACGGGTGAGACGGCCACGCCGATCTTCCCGATGACGCCCTCCGCTGGAAGCCGCAGATTCCCGGTGATCTCGAGCCAGGTCTCTCCCCCGTCGGTGCTCTTGAAGAGCCCGCTGCCCGGGCCACCCGACGACATGCCCCAGGACTTTCGCCACGCTTCCCAGAGGGCCGCATAGAGCAAATCCGGGTTGTCGGGGACCACCGAGATATCGGCGGCTCCGGAACGCTCGTCCCGATAGAGCGTCTTGTTAAAGGTTTCGCCCCCGTTGGTGCTCTTGAACACCCCCCGCTCGGCGTTCGCAGTCGAATGCTTGCCGAAAGCGGCAACCCACAGCGTGTTGCAGTCGGTGGGGTGGACCCGAATCCGAGCGATGTTCTGCGCTTCGGCCATTCCCAGGTAGGTCCAGCTCTCACCCGCGTCGGCCGATCGATAGAGGCCGTCACCCTGCTGGATGTTGCCTCGGAGCTGCGTCTCCCCGGTCCCGATGTACACCACGTCGGGATCCGTCTCGCAGACCGCCACGGCGCCTACCGACGCGCTTCCGACCTGGCCGTCCGTTACGGGCTCCCACGTGCTGCCACCATCCGTGGTCTTCCAGAGCCCACCGCCCGTGGCCCCGAAGTAGTACTCGAGAGGGCGGCTGGAGCTGCCCGCTACCGCGGTGGAGCGACCGCCACGGGCAGGGCCGACGTTTTCCCACTCGAGGGCGTCGTAGAGCTCCGCGGGATACTCCTGTGCCCGGAGTCGTGCGTCGGGCGAGAGTGCCAGGGTCCAGACCGCGGTCATGCACAGGACGAGGGGCCGAATCGTCGATCGCCAGGTCAGGCCCATCGGGTTCCTCCTACAGATAGAAGCTGAAGTCTGACCGAGAAGCGGCCGTTGCGGTCACGGCCGATCCGCGCGCATCAGGCCGGGATTCTCCGTGCGACACATTCGATCTCCACCGCGACGTCCTTGGGGAGCCGGGAGACCTCAACCGTGGCTCGCGCTGGCCGGTGCTCCCCGAAGTGCCGCCCGTAGATCTCGTTCATTTCCGTGAAATCGCCCATGGACGTAAGGAACACCGTCGTCTTCACCACCGAAGAAAGGGACGCCCCGGACGTCTCCAGAACCGCGTTCAAGTTCTGGAGCACCCGCTCCGTCTGGGGGCCGATCCCTCCCTCCACCACCTCCCCGGTGGCGGGGTCGATGGCCACCTGGCCCGACGCGAATACCCACCGTCCCACCACCACGGCCTGAGAGTAGGGGCCGATGGCCGCTGGCGCATCCTCGGTGTGGACGACTCGAATCTTCTTCTTCCTCTTCTTCATCGGTTCTGGCTCCTGGGTCTACAAAAGGCCCGATCGTTCTCAGTCCGCCAGGACACTCCGAACGGTGCTCAGGATCTCCTCCGGGGTCACGACGGCGACTCCCGCCTTCCCAACCTCCACCGCGGCGGCATGATTCGCCAGGATGGCCGCCTCTAGAGGCTCGGCTCCCGCCGCGAGCGCCGTGGCGATCACCGCCGTTACCGTGTCTCCAGCACCCGATACGTCGTACACGGAGCGGGCCACCGTGGGAATGCTCATCTGCTGCTCCTTCCCCCGAACCGCCATCCCCCGCTCCCCGAGGGTTAGCACGAGAAACTCGCAGCCCACGCGCTGCCTCACACCCTCCATCCACTCCGGATCATCGTGCCGGACGGGTTGCGTCAGGGCCTCCTCCAGCTCCTTGACATTGGGCTTGAAGACCGTGGCTCCCGCGAACTCGAAGAAGTGGAACCGCTTCGGGTCCACCACCGAGGGAACGCCGGCTTGGGCGGCCGCCTCCAGGGCAGCGCGGATCACCGTGGGAGCCATGACACCCTTGTTGTAGTCCTCGATCGCCAGCACCTCGCATTCCCCCACCGCCATTTGAACGGCGTCGACCAGCCGACCCAACCATTCGGCGGAGAGCTCACCATCATCTTCGTGATCGAAGCGCACCACCTGCTGGCGGCGAGCCAGGACCCGGGTCTTCACGGTAGTGGGGCGGTCGGGCGTGTTCACGACGCCGGCGAGCCCTACCCCCAGCGCCTCGAGTTCCCGGCGAAGGACGTCACCATGGAAGTCGGTGCCAACGCAGCCCACGACCTGGCAGCGCGCTCCCAGAGCCACGACGTTCGCCGCGACGTTGGCCGCTCCGCCCACAGCGCAGGCCTCCTCCTCGACCTGGACCACCGGAACAGGCGCCTCGGGGGAGATCCTCTCGACGGATCCCGTGATGTAGCGGTCGAGCATGAGGTCACCGACCACGACGACCCGCACCTCAGCCATCGAGCGGAGAATGGACTTCGTGCGGTCGAGCGTGAGGCGCCGCAAGACCCCTCCGGGTTGGCGAGTGGGAACGAAACCGGCCCCCGGCCGGGGGCCTCGCACGGCCTGGAACTTAGAGTCTCCCGGCGAGATCCGCCACGATGCGCTCCCGCTGGCGGGGTGCCGGGAGAGACGGCCGTGGAAGGATCAGTCTCGAATGATCCTGAGCAGGACCTGTCCCTCCTCCAACTCGACGCGGAGGGCCTCGTCCCGGCCGCCTTCCCCCTTGATGATCTCGACGGCGCGAGGAGCCGGAAGGGAGTGGGTCAGATGACGGTCCACGGTGCCCAGCTCCCCCAGCATGATGTCGATGCGGTCCCGCTTCGGGTCATAGTCCACCCCCCGCAGCGGAAAGTTGGTCCCGGAGTGCTGGGCCCCCGTCTCCGGATGGTCGATCTCCAGATCGGTGCGCCGGCCCGCGTTCCGCCGCGTGAACTCCTTGAGCTCAGCCACCCACGGAACGGAAGCGACCTCGACTTCCTCCTGGATCTCCTCGGACGGCTCCGGCGGCGGAGCGAGGAGGACTGAGCACTCGGCGCCGCGAATCAGCCTTGTCGATACCGAGCCCATCAGAATGCGCCCGATGAAGGAGTGTCCGTGGCTTCCGGCAACGACGATGTCGGCTTCCACCTCCTTCGCGTAGGAGAGCACTTCGGGGCCCGGATCGCCAGCGAGAACGTGCATTCGCACGTCGCAGTCCTCGGGCAGGCCCAGCTCGTCCCTGACCTCCTCCAGTCGCTTCGAAAGGTCTCCCTCGTACTCGTGTCTCCACTCCGTGGGCACGGTGGGAAGGAACTCCAGTCCGGAGATGACGTGGACCAGGTGCAGCTCGGCCGGTTTCCGGAGCAGGCTCAGGCACGCGCGGGCAGCTTGGAGGCTGAACTCGCTGAAGTCGACCCCCACCACAGCCGAATGCGGCAGCTTGGTGCAGCCAGGAGGGACGGCCAGAATGGGAACGTGCGCCAGACGAGCGACCTGGAGCGCGGTCTCTCCGCCGAAGAGACGATCCACCGCCCGGTGCTTGCCCAGGCCCATGATGACGAGATCGGCCCGGAGATCTCCGGACTTGCGCACGATCTTCGGCGCTGCCAGCCCCGCTTCGACCTCGATGGGCCAGGCGCCTGGGCTCCCCGTGACCAGTTCGATCTGGTCCCGAACCTCGTCCCGTGCCGAGCGTGCTCGGGACTGGTGGAGCTCCGTCTCCGGAAGCGCCACCATGAATCCCGTGTCGAAGACGGGCACGGGCTCGATGACGCAGAGCACGTGGATCCTCGTTCCCTCAGCCTCCTCCAGCTTCCGCGCTACCCGAAGCGCACCCAGCGACTGCGGCGTGCCGTCCGTAGCGACGAGGATCGGCCGGCTCATCTCCTGCTCCTTCGCCAGTTGTCCGATGGGGGGCCCCATCCCTCGACGTGAAGGAATCATGCCGCGTCCCGGATCGAAGCGGTCATCCTCACCCACACCTGAAGGCAAGCCGGTCATGGGCATCCGCACGCTTCATCTCCGCCCCGGGCGGCTGGGCCGCACCCGGTCGCCCTTTCGAACCCAGAGACAAAATGTCCCTGAACTAGGACAAACAGGGCACTGCCAGGCACCCACTTTCCACCCCTCCAGCCGCGAACGATTGGGCCCCTCGGGCCCTGAAAGCCGGGCACAGCCCTTGCCTTCGCTCGGCGGAACCGGAGCCGGGACCACGGCCTGTGCCCGGAGCCGCCCATCACCCGGAGGGGGTCATGCCTCAGCTCTGCCCAGGGAAGCTTCGCATCCTGGTGTTTCTCTTTTCGATCTCGCTCGCTCTGACCCTCGGTGCGGACACGGCGCTGGCGATTCCGGCTTTTGCCCGGAAGTACAAGGTGAGCTGCGTCCTTTGTCACGCCCCGTTCCCTCGCCTGAATGCGTTCGGAGAGACGTTCGCGGGCAACGGATTCGAGTTCGCCGTGGGAGAGAACGCGGTGGATACCGTGGACACGGGGGACGCCTCCCTGAGGCTTCAGCAGCTCATCCCACTGGCCATGCGGTTGGACGCCTACCTCTCCTCCATCGCCGAGTCCGGAGACGGTCTGGTCGCTAGCGATCTTCAGACTCCCTATGGGATCAAGCTGCTCTCCGGGGGTCAGGTTTCCGACAAGGTGAGCTACTACCTCTATTTCTACATGTCCGAGCGGGGCGAGGTGGCGGGACTCGAAGACGCGTATATCCAGTTCACGGACATCGCCGGCAGCGGCGTGAGCGTGATCGCGGGGCAGTTCCAGGTGTCGGACCCCCTCTTCAAGCGAGAGTTGCGTCTGGAGTACGAAGACTACCAGCCCTACCGCGTCCGGGTGGGAGACGCCCGAGCGGACCTGGCCTACGAGAGGGGCCTCATGGCCTCCTACTCTCCCTGGGAAGGCGGTGATTTCGTGGCTCAGGTGGTCAACGGACGGGGGCTCGAGGAGTCCGGTGTGGACCGGCTCTTTGACCCGGACAACCGCAAGAACCTGGCGGTGCGGTACTCCCAGGACCTGGGAACCCTGCGTGTGGGAGGCTTCGTGTACTCGGGCGAGGAGCGGTCCGACGGCCTCGGCAGCGACATTCTCATCTGGGGTCCGGATGCCACGATCCCTCTCGGAGCGAACCTGGAAGTGAACCTCCAGTTTCTTCGACGGATGGATGACAACCCATTCTTCCTCGCCTCCTGCTCCCCGGACGACTTCCGTTGTGACGCGGGAGCGGAGGATCCCCTGGAAACCACCGTAGATGCAGTGCTGGCCGAGTTTCTCTACTTCCCCCGGGGCCAGACCGGCCCATGGGCGCTGACCGGTCTGTACAACTGGATCGATGCGGACCGGCAGGCGATCCGGTTGCGGCTTGGAGAGCAGGACGACGCACGACCGTACCTCCACCGCTACCACACCGCGGCCGTGGGGGTCTCCTACCTCCTGCGGCGAAACCTCCGTTCTCTCGCGGAGATCCAGTGGGATTTCGAGCAGGAAAGAGCTCGCTTCACCGCCGGGGTGTCAGCAGGGTTCTGAGGCTCACCTCAGGGCCTCGTGGAGGCCACTCCAGAACTGGGGATCCTCCTCCTGGACGGGACCGAGACGTAGGAAGCGGATGATTCCCTCCGGATCCAGGATGTAGGTGGCCGGAAGCCCCAGAGCGGAGTAGAGGTCCAACGACCGCCCCTCCGGATCGAGGAGGATGTCGTATTCCACGCCCGCTTCCTGGATGAACTCCTCCACCTGCGCCCGTGCCGCCCCGGCGTCCACCGAGACGCCCACCACTCTGAGCCCCTGATCCCGGTGGCGCTCGTACACGGACTGGAGGAACGGCGTCTCCGTCCGGCAGGGGAGGCACCAGGTCGCCCAGAGGTTGACCAGCACCGGGCTTCCCCGGAAACCGTGGATGGACAACGTGTCGCCGTCCAACGTGGCCCCCCTGAGGTCCGCGAGGGGCTCGCCGAGCCTCGGGGGGGGCTCCTCAACCGCGCAGGCCACAGCGAAGAGAGCAGCGAGGACAACCGGGATCCCCGGCAAGGGATCGAGCAACGGACGGGTTGATCGCCCCGGCAGCGACCTCCGGACTCCTGCCCACTGGGTGCTTCTCCGTGATTCGCCTGTCGCAAACGCAAGCATGGGTTCGTTTGTCCGTATTGAAGGAAGTGTGGCAACACTCGCCGCGTGCGGTGCGCCTCCAATCTACAGGTCCGGGAAACCGTGGAACCCTTGGGCTACGCCAGTGAGTTAGTACACCGGGACCCAAAACGCGTGGCCCCGTGTACCGTTACGGCGACTGCCCCCCGGCAGGTCGTCGCCGACGATGATGAAGAAAAACGCGTGTCCGTTCTCCCGAAATGAGGGTTCACTATGGCATTCCTGGCCTGGATGAGGAACAGGGGGATGCTCGCTCCCGCCCGTTTGCTGGCGGCTATCGCCGCCACCGCCGTGGTCGCGCCCGTTCCGGCGTCGGCCCAGTACTTCGGGCGAAACAAGGTGCAATACGAGGACTTCGATTTCCAGGTTCTCAAGACGCCCCACTTCCAGATCTACTACTATCCGGAAGCGAGCGATGCGGTGGAGGATGCGGCCCGGATGTCGGAACGATGGTATGAGAGGTTCGCCCGGACCTTCCAGCACGAGTTCGAACAGCCCAAGCCGATCGTCTTGTACGCAGACCACCCGGACTTCCAGCAGACGAATACGTTGTCCGGGTTCATCAGCGAGGGAACCGGAGGTGTCACCGAGTCTCTCAAGAACCGGGTGATCCTCCCGCTTACGGGGTCCTACTGGGATTCCGATCACGTCCTCGGACACGAGCTCGTACACGCCTTTCAGTACAACATCGCCCAGTCCAGGTCCGGCGGTGGCCTCCAGGGCCTCTCGCGCCTGCCTCTGTGGACGATCGAGGGGTTCGCGGAATACTTCTCGGTGGGTCGGGAAGACCCGCTTACGGCGATGTGGCTCCGGGACGCGATCCGTCGCGACGACTTCCCCACCATCGAACAGATGACCAGGGAATCGCGGTTCTTCCCCTACCGCTTCGGCCAAGCCCTGTGGGCCTACATCGGGGGAACCTACGGGGACGATGCGGTAATCAGCATCTTCCGTCGCGCTCTGCGCATCGGGTGGGAAGCCTCCCTGAACGGGGTCCTGGGGATCGAGTCCGATTCCCTATCCGCGCACTGGAAGAGGTCCATCGAGGCGGACTATCTGCCTCTCATGGAAGGCCGGACCCCGCCGGAGGACATGGGCCGAGCGCTTCTCACGCCGGAGTTGGGCGCCGGAAGACAGAACGTCTCTCCCTCCATCAGTCCGGACGGGCGGTACGTGGCCTTCATGTCGGAGAAGGATCTGTTCTCAATCGATCTCTTCCTGGCGGACGCCACCACCGGGAAGATCATTCGGAAGCTCTCCAGCGCGTCGTCCGATCCCCACTTCGAGGCCCTCCGATTCATCGACTCCGCGGGATCCTGGGCTCCGGACGGCTCCCAGTTCGTCTTCTCCGTCTTCGCCGATGGCGACAACCAGATGGTGATCGTGGATACCGACGACGGCGACGTCGCGAGGCGCATCGAGGTCGAAGATGAGATCGGGGCCATCAACCACCCGGCCTGGTCGCCGGACGGCAGATCCATCGCCTTCTCGGGATCCCGGGGTGGAATCAGCGACCTCTACATCTACGACGTCGAGACCGAGGCCGTCCGGCAGTTGACGGACGACCGTAACGGCGACTTCCAGCCTGCCTGGTCACCCGACGGTCGCACGATCGCCTTCGTGTCGGACCGGGGGCCGGAGACGGACTTCCGGAACCTGCGATACAGCAAGTTCCAGATCGCTCTGATGGACTTGAGCACCGGTCGGATCGAGACTCTGCCGCTCTTCGGAAACGTCAAGCACCTCAATCCACAGTGGTCCGCAGACGGCCGTTCTCTCTACTTCATTTCGGACCAGGATGGCTTCAGCGACATCTATCGGGTCACGCTCGAGAATCGCGAGATCCAGAGAGTGACCACGGCGGCCACCGCGGTGAGCGGCATCACCGCCATGTCACCGGCCATGTCCGTGGCCGCTGGGACCGGCGAGATCGTCTTCTCGGTCTTCGACGCCTTCGAATTCCACGTCTACGCCCTCGATGCCCAGCCGGGCTCCCTCGGACCCGCTGTAGCAGCGTCCGAGCAGCCGGCGCCGGGGCGTATCCTGCCCCCGGTGGAGACGCTGGGAATCGCGCGGGTCTCCCGTTACCTGGATGATCCCACCACGGGACTGCCGGGTCCCGGCACCTACCTCTCCAGCGACGCAGACAAGTACAGTCCCTCCCTGGCGCTGGACTACGTGGGCCAGCCCACCCTGGGTGTGGGCGTGAATCAGTGGGGTAACTACCTGGGTGGCGCGGTGTCGGCGTTCTTCTCGGACATGCTGGGGAACCGGGTCCTCGGGGTCGCCCTGCAGGCGTCCGGAACCGTCAAGGACATCGGCGGCCAGGCCTTCTACACGAACCTGTCGAATCGCTGGAACTGGGCGGTGGGGGGTGGCCGCATTCCCTACCGCTACGAACAGTGGGGACTCGCTCCCGGTCCGCAGGGCACTTCGGAGCTGCTGGTGCGACGGACGCGCATCTTCCTGGACACCTTCACGGGAACCGTAGCATACCCGTTCTCCTCCACCAGGCGATTCGAGACCTCCGCCGGGTTCACCCGGTATTCCTACGACGTGGAGGAAGAAAGCCTCATCCTCGACGGGTTCAACAACGTCGTCGGTCAGAACATCGAACAGCGGGACGACCTGGAGCTGGACGCCCTCAACCTCTTCCGAGCCTCCGCGGCACTGGTGGGAGACAACACGGTCTTCGCGTTCACCTCGCCGGTACAGGGCGGCCGGTTCCGACTCGAGTTCGAACAGACTTTCGGGACCAGGAACTTCGGCACCGTGATCGCCGATTACCGGAGGTACTTCCACCCGACCACCAACCTCACGCTCGCCGTTCGGGGGCTTCACTACGGACGATACGCCGAGGAGGATCTGTTTTCCCGGGACCCCAACATCTTCGACCCCATTCAGCCTCTCTTCCTGGGGTATGAGACGTTGATCCGGGGATACGCCTGGGAGAGCTTCGAGGTGGGCGAGTGCACCGAGACCATCGACGGGAGCTGCCCCGAATTCGATCGGCTCTGGGGCCACCGCGTTGGGGTCGTCAACGCCGAAGCTCGGATTCCACTTCTGGGAATCGATCAATTCGGTCTCATCAGCTTCCCGTACCTTCCGACCGAGCTGGTCTTCTTCGCCGATGCGGGCATCGCCTGGGACAGCGAGAACGGCATCGATTCATTCTCGTTCCGAACGGATCGTGAGGACCAGTGGCAGCGCATTCCTCTGGTCAGCGCGGGCGTTTCCGCCCGTGTGAACCTCCTCGGGTTCCTGATCCTGGAGAGTTACTACGCCTTCCCCTTCCAGCGTCCCGAAAAGGGATGGCACTGGGGCTTCAACCTGGCGCCCGGCTGGTAGTCGGCAGGAGGAACGCCAACCCCGGGACGGAGAGCCCGGGCCGGAACCGGCCCGGGCTCTCCTGATTCCACGAGTTCGAGACCGCGACGTCAGCACCGATACCGGACCACGCCCGCAAGTGCTGGGACGCCGCATCGGGTGCCGTCGGTACGGAAGGGGGATGGACCCGGGATGTGACTCCGCCAACTCTCCATCTGGAGCCTTCGCGGGTGCGCGGCGGCGAGGAGGAGTTGAGGACCGGTTTGGGAGACCGGAGCTCCGATCGCTAGAAGATGGCCAGCTTCAGATAGCGCTCCGGGTGCTCGCGGAGATCCGTGGCCAGCTGTTGGACGCTTTCCAGAGCTCGGTTGAGATTCGTGTATAGCGAGTCGTCCGTAGCCAGCTTGCCCAGTGTCCCCTCGCCTCGATCCAGACGATCCAGAATCGATTGCAGGGTCGTCACGGCGCCGTTCAGGGTGGCCGATGTCTCGTTCAGCGCCGTCATCGTCGAGTCGGCTCGGGCGATGGCCCGAGCCACCTCCGGACCGGCGGAAGTCGCCTCTTCCAGGCCCGCCGCGGAGCGGTTCAGAGAAGCCATCAGCCGGGAGACTTCCCGACCCTGCGCGTCGGTCACCTCGGAAAGTCCCTCGAGAAGACCCTGAAGCTCCGTGGCGCTGACCCGGACGGCTTCCACCGTGGTAGCGCTCAGCAACTCCTGGAGACGCTGAAGAACGACCTCCGCCTGCCCACCCAGCTCCCCGGCCGCGTCGTTCAGGCCCTCCACTATCACCCCGGGGAGAACCCCGCCAGCGCGCAGGGCCTCCGTCGAGCTCCCCGGCAGCACGTCGGCGATTCGGCCTCCAAGGAGGCCAAGGGTCACCAGCCGGACCCGGGAATCCGAGGGGACTTGCCATTGGCCCTCGATCTCCAGGGACACCTCCACGCCGTTACCCTCCAGGCGGAATGCGGAAACCTGCCCGATGTTCACTCCCCGCATTTGCACGGGATCTCCCGTTCGCAGGCCCCCGGCATCGGGCACCACCGTTGTGACGACGTAGCGCCCCCGAAAGGTAGACGGATCGGTGAGAAGATAGAGGGCCATCGTGGACGAGAGGATTCCCGCGAGCACGAAGATGCCGATCCGGAGCTCCTTTCCACCGACGCGCGGTGGGATCGCGTTTCGTAGCTCTTCCTCGCTCGGCCCGCTGTCCACTCGTTTGTCGTTTGCCACGTCAAGCCTCGTTACAGTGCTTTGATCATGCCGATGGCCGCCTCGGTCGCGCTCCGCTCCACGAAGGCCCGGACCACGGGGTGGTCGCTGGCTCGGAACTCGTCCGGGGTCCCGCAGAAGCGGAGCTTTCCTCCCTGAAGCATGGCCACTCGATCACACATGTGAAGTCCCCCCTCCACATCGTGAGTCACCACCACGGACGTGACCTCCAGCTCCTCGCTCAATCGCGCGATCTGCCGCTCCACCGCTGCCGTGTTCACCGGGTCCAGCCCGGTGGTGGGCTCGTCCCACAGGAGGATTGCGGGATGCCCCACGATGGCCCTGGCAATGCCCACCCGCTTCTTCATTCCACCCGAAAGCTCGGCGGGTAGCTTGGACATCACCTCCGGAGGATCCAGAAGCACCAGCTCCAGGGCTTCCCAGATGGCCCTTGAGATGTCCGACCGCCTCATGGTCCAGAGCCTGGACTCTGGCAGTCCCATCTCCACGTTCTCGTAGACATTCAGGGAGTCGAAGAGGGCCGAGTGCTGGAAGACATATCCCACTCTGGTTCGGATCTTCTCCAGAGTCTCCCTGCCCCCGTAGTAGACGGATTCGCCGTCGACGCGCACGTCCCCCCGGTCGGCGGTGACCAGGCCGATGGTGGTCTTCAGCAGAACGCTCTTTCCAGTCCCGGAGGGCCCGAACAGCGCGAACATCTCACCGGTCTCGACCGTGAGGTCCACACCGGAGAGGACCGGCGCGTCGAAGGCCTTGTGGACGTTCCGATACTCGATCAATTGAGTAAGAGAGGGGGGAAAAGGGCGTCAGCGATGAGAATGGAGAGCGTCATGAACATCACGGACGCCGTGGTGGTGCGACCCACGCCGGCCGCCCCTCCGCTGGTGCGAAGGCCCATGTGAACCGAAATGAGAGGGATCAGCAGCCCGAATGCCAGGGACTTGAGAAGCGAATAGACCAAGTCCCACGAATGCCAGAAGAGACGGGCCCCGTAGAAGAAGGTCTCCCTCCCCAGTCCCAGGGTGATCTCCGCCGAGATCTGGCCGGCATAGATCCCCACGATGATGGCGATGCCTACCAGGAGCGGCATCGAGATGACCCCGGCCAGGAGACGGGGGGCGGCCAGCATGGCGACGGGATCTCGCCCAAGGGAGTGGAAGGCCTCGATCTGCTCCGACACCTTCATGGTCCCGAGCTCCGCCGTGATCCGGGCGCCCACCCGCCCGACCATCACGATGGCGGTGAGGACCGGCGCCATCTCCAAGACCACGGACTCCGCGACCACACTCCCCATGACGTACAGCGGAACGGCGCCGGTGAACTGGTAACCCCCCTGTTGACTCATGACGATGCCGGTCAGCACCGCCGTGACCACCACGATGGGGATGCTCTGCACACCGATGATGTAGATCTGCCGGAGAACCGAACGGGATGACACGCGAAGCCGGGCGAACGAATTGATGATCGCCCAGGAGAGAAGCCCCAGCTGCCCGGCGTGCTCCGTCACCAACCTCGCCGTACGCCCGACGGTGCGAATCGGCCCCTGAAGTCTGTCCATCCCGTCTCTCGCTGGGTGTGGCCCCCGCCGTACCCCCGGTCCCGACGCCGTGGCACTCGAACGCAACAGCTTCGAACAAACCACTTTCAAAATCAAGGCTTCCGGGCGTGTTCCGGGATCTCCGCCCATGCTCCTCCGCAAGCCGAGAAGGCGCCTCTCCGTTGAATACCCGCTGCTTGGATGATACCCTGATGGGTTTCGATGAATGGGTTTGGATCGAAGGAAGGAGCACTGGACATGACCCGTCACTGGCCGCGCACCTGGGGCTCAGCGTTCCTCCTCGCTTGCCTGGGCAGCCCGGGCGCCGCCGGACAGGAGTCGGAGTACCTCCGCGAGGCCGAGGCCCTGGCATCCACTCCTCAGGTCGTTCGAGTCTTCGAGGTCATCGAGCAGCTGGAACCGCGAACCAGGCAGGATCTGGTAACACTCACGGAGATTCCCGCTCCACCCTTCGGTGAGGAAGAGAGGGGTCTGGCCTTCGCGGACCTGCTGCGGGAGGCCGGAGCGGATTCCGTCTACGTCGACGAAGTGGGGAACGTGCTCGCGCTCCGGCGAGGGCGACCCGGGACGCGCACTGTGGTGCTAGGAGCACACCTGGATACCGTCTTTCCCGAGGGAACGGACGTGACCGTGCGTCAACGAGGGGACACGCTCTTCGCCCCGGGGATCGGGGACGACACGCGGGGCCTGGTTGTGGTGCTCACAGCACTCCGCGCGATGGAAAGGGCCAGCATCCGAACCGAGGCCGACCTCCTGTTCGTGGGTACGGTCGGGGAGGAGGGTCTGGGGGATCTTCGAGGCATGAAGCACCTCTTCCGCGAAGGCGGCCCTCAGATCGACGCCTGGATCGAGATCGACGGTGGAGGGATGTCCAGCGTGGTGAATCAGGGCCTGGGGTCGAACCGCTTCAGGATCACCTTTCGGGGACCCGGAGGTCACTCCTGGGGCGCCTTCGGCCTCGGCAACCCGGCTCACGCCCTGGGCCTCGGCATCGCTCACTTCCAGGAAGCTGCCGATTCGATGACGCGGTCGGGTGCCACGACCAGCTACAACGTGGGAAGGATTGGGGGTGGAACCTCCGTCAACTCCATTCCGTTCGAGGCCTGGATGGAAGTGGACATGCGGTCCGAGAGCCCGGAGAGCCTGGAGCGCATCAGCGACGCATTGGCCGAGGCCATGAGGAGAGCTCTGGAAGAGGCAAACCAGATCCGCCGCCACGGGCCACCGCTCACTCTCGAGATCGATCCCATCGGAAGCCGCCCCTCGGGAGAGGTGGAAGTCTCGGTACCACTGGTGCAGAGGGCCATGGCAGCGACTCGGGTCATGGGGGAGAGCCCCGAGCTCCGCCGGTCTTCCACGAACAGCAACGTCCCCATCGCCCTTGGCGTGCCCGCGGTGACCCTGGGCCGAGGGGGGATTGGCGGCGGCAGTCACTCACCTGGAGAATGGTGGATCAACCAGGAGGGATTCCGGGCCATCCAGCGTACGCTCCTGGTTCTCCTTGTCGAGGCGGGGCTGGACGAGCGAACCACCAGCGACTCGTGATTCGGATGCGGGCCGGACCTAGGATCGGGCGCCTCGACGCCCTCCGCGGCTGTCCGACCTCCGCGACGGTACACTAGCGGCATTCTCGGCCGCGCGATCAGAGGAGTCCCATGTTCTACGACCAAGGATGCCACGGGGTGGTGGAGTTGGGCGAGCTTCCGCGGCATGTCCGTCTCCGGCTGGCGTCTCTCCCGGGAGAGTGGCTGGAGTTCGACCCGCCCTCTGGCTCCATCGTGGTCCGCCACATCGAGCCGTCGACCCGTCCCAGCCTACCCACCATCGTCGGCGAGCTGGTCCACCGGCTGTCGGAGATCCCCGCGGACCTGCACAAAGGCATCCCCGGGGGTGACCTGTTCGTTCACACGGAGGACACCGGACAGTTGGCCCGCGTGCGGGTGGAAGCGGGCGGCGCCGTTCACATCCACTGGGCGCATCCCGACTACGCCCGTGCTCGGAGGCGACCCTATTCCGGCGCCGCGGAGACCTCCATCGAGCCATGGGCTCAATGTCTGAACGGGGTGATCACCTTTGCCGCAGCTGATCCCGACGGAGCGGCCTCCGAGCTCCTGACCCTCGCCGACACCTTCGACGGCCTCTACCCCGAGGGCGACTGCGCCGCGACCCGCTCGGACCAGACGGTCAGGCTCGAGATGAAGGACCTGAACCTGGACTCACACCTTCTGGTCCGGCGTCTCACGGAGCTCGCCCTTCCCCGCTCACTGGAAGGTCGGATCGTGGTGACTTCCTTCGGAGAGGCTCAACCGGAGGCCAACATCCGCTTCATGTTTCAGGATGGCCAGATCTGGGTCCAGAGGCCCCTTCTCTGGGAGGACGCGGTCTGAAGACGGATGCGGACTCTGGCTGCCCTCCGAATCCGATGAAGCGCCTGGAAGGTCTTCAGAGGCGAATGCCTGCCGCGAAGACGACCTCGTTGCCGAAGGCCCCCCCCACCTCGTAGCGAAGCTGCCCGTACGGCTTGAGTGGGATGGGCAGTGGAGTCATGAGCTCCAGGTCCACGAAGAGATTCCCTCCCCAGCCGCTGTTCTCATCCGAGCCGTCCGGCTGAGGTTCCGCGAGTGACCGCCGCTTATAGAGCGCTCCAACACCGACCCGAGGCCGCAAACGCCCTCGTCGCCCACCAGTAACCAGGTTCGCGCTCGCGGCCCAGCTGGTGCAATCGTCCCGGCCCGGGCAATCCGGCCGATAATAGTCACCGATGCCCATGATCCGTAACCCGTTCGGGAAACTCAGGACCAGAGTTCCACCCCAGCCGAAAACGCCGCCGAACGCATCCGGATTGTAGACCGCGTGGCCGCTGATGTTGGCCCCCAGCTGCCTCTGCGCCTGGGCCTCCAGCCCCGCTGACGAGACGAGGATGAGAGAGAGGGATAGCGCAATGGGCCAGAGTTCAGTCTTCATGAGGACCTCTCTACACTGGTCGGACCACGGCGGATCCGCCAAGGGCCCGGGACGGATCTCCATTCCCGGACCCCGCGGTTCACTCGGCAGTCGCTACTGCAGCTGCACCTCCTGAGCGGCCCCCAGGTAGATCCCGTTGAAGAGGAGCGGGAACGTGCCGTGCGGCTGTCCCCGGAACGTGATTCGCGGGCCGAAGAGGTAGAGCACACCATCCCCGATGGTCACCTCGGCCACGGCCACCCCACCCTCCAGGTGGTGCTGTCCCCAGGCCCAACCGCTTCGGAGCGGCGTAGCGGAGTCGTACCAGCCCACCTTCCGGACCCCGGTCGCATCCTCGGGAAGCCGGAACACCGGGCTGCGGCTGAACAGGACATCCGCGCGCTCGTCCATTCCGTGGGCGATAGGAGCCGAGTGGTCGATCTTCACGCTGACCACGGATCCGGGGATGTAGTACTCCTGGGAAGCGAGCGGCTCTCCCTCCTCGTCCACCAGGTGGTCTTCCAGGGGTGTCCCCACCTGATAGGCCAGCGAGGTGGAGCTTCCCACCGCCAGGACGACCCCCCCTTGCTCCATGAACTCCAGGAGCCGGGGCACGGTGACCTCGCTCGTGATGGAGCCGAGACGGTCCCGGTACTCTTCGGGAATGCTCTCCGGCAAGTCCTCGGGAAGCTCGAACATGCCGCCGCGACCTTCGGCCCGGGGACTCGGCACTGACCCGTCGGGAAGAATGAGCACGTCGAAGCGATCGTGGAGGTTGCCCTCGTCGAGATCCGGAGGGAACACGACCTCATGCGCAAAGTCGAAGCCCTCCAGCACGAACCGGGTCCAACCGGAGGGCATCGAACCGCCGTACCGGTCCACTACACCGACCCGGGGCTCATCGAGGGACAGGGCCGCACCCCGGGGCATCTCCGTGACCCCGTAGAACCACAACCCTAGCTC
>JBDHKE010000207.1:0-3937 GCA_039586555.1 Gemmatimonadota bacterium
AATCGGGTGCCGAGTCCGCTCCGCTGGACCTCGCACGGATAGAAGGTTGCCGGTAGCTACGCCTCCCGGCCCTCCACTTCCGAAGCCGCGCTCGCGAACTACATCTACCTGGCCAGCCTGATCGCTGGCTCAGGGAACAGTGTGCCCTCTCCCCGCAATCTTGACTTATTCGCCCTCATAGAAGGAAGCACCGCGCAGCACCTCTAGCGGAAGTAGGCGAGTAGCCTCCTCCAGGCATCCTGAGCCGCGTCGGGTGAGCCGCCCAACGAAATCCCCCCGCCGAGGTCGAGGACGGGAGGGGCTTCCGCAAGGTCAAAGCCATGTCTAGCGCCCGGATAGGAATGGAGCTGGACTTGGGTTGATTCAGGCAGGCTGCGCACGAGGGACTCACATTGAACTGGCGGGGCGATATCGTCAGCTCCAGCCAGGAGCATCAGCAGGGGTACGGAACTCTTCCAGGGCTCGGCACCGCCGCACCCCGGGTAGATTGCGACGGCTGACTTCACCAGGTCTTCGTTCTCGGGGCGCCGGAGCCACCGGAGCAAGCCAGCGCCTCCATAAGACCAACCGATGAGGTGGATCCGCGACCGATCGACCTCATCGTGGGTGGCGGCAAACCGAAGCGCAGCCCCGATGTATTGTGCCACGCGCGTGAGCTCGATCTCGCCGCTGCATGTGTTTAGAACCCCTTCCGCAGATAGGTAATCGACCAACAGGACTGCGAAGCCAGCCTCACCCAAACGAGCCGAAGCCTGGGGATAGAACCGGCGGAAGAGCCGGTCCCCCTCGCGGCCGGGCCTTCCCGCGTCTGTTCGAGGACTATCCAGGGACACCCCACTGCAGCCTGGGATCGCCAGGATCGTGGGAAACGGCCCGTCCCCGTCCGGTAGATATATTCGGTGATGGGCTTCGACCCGCGCAGCCAGCGTCTGGGCGACAGCCACGTTCGGTGCGGCGAGAACCGAGGCGGTCAGCGCCAAACCCCACCATGAGGCGCTCTTGATGCGAATCACCGCTCCTCCCCTGTGCGCATTCTGACTCCCTTTCGACCGCCTGCCCGACAATCCACTCCTATCCGGCGCTTCTTGGCCCCGTCGTTCTGAGTGGTGTTAGAGCGCGACGTAATGATCTGGCGCTAGCAGGCTAACGAAGCTCCTCGCGGATCTCCGACAGCAGGTTCTCCGCCAGTTCAATCACGTCCCCAGTGTAGCGGTCCTTCCAATCGAGCCACCCTCGCTGGGTCGTGAGCGCGCTCCGAAACACCAAGTCTCTGTCACTTCCCGCCAGCTTGACCCACCCCTTCTCACGAGCTTGATCCACCCCCCTCGGGGCGCTGGGTGAGTATTGGTATTTGGGGTCGGTTCGCGCTACCTCCTTCGCTTCCGGGGTGGGGGTGGGGAGCTGAGCCCAGGGCGCTGGCGGCTGCGGTAACTCTCGCCCTCCATGACGATCTGGTAGGCGTTATGGGCAAGGCGATCGAGAGCACTCTGGGCGAGGATAGGGTCGTCGAAGAGGGGGATCCACTCCTCGATGGCCCGGTTGGAGGTGACGATGGTCGAGGCGCGGCGGTGCCGCTCGATGATAACCTCGTAGAAGTCGCTGGACTGCTGAGGGTTGAGGCGGCGGAGTCCAAAGTCATCAACGATGAGCAGATCCGGGGCGAGAAGGCTACGGATCACGCGCTCGGTGGAGTTATCGGCCCTGGACTGGTGGATGAGCCTGAGGAGCGCATCGCTGCGGAGGAACAGCACCCGGCGTCCGGCCCGGCAGGCGCTGTGTCCGAGGGCACAGGCAAGGAAGGTCTTTCCGACGCCGACGGGTCCGAGGAAGAGGATGTCCTCGTGGCGCTCGAGGAAACCGAGGCTGAGGAGATCGCGGACCCGGTCCCGGTCGAAGGTGACGGGGGCGTCCCAGTCGAAGTCCTCAAAGGTGTGGGTCTCCTCGAAGCCGGCCCGGTCGAGGCGGGTGGAGAGGCTCTTGTTCTCTCGGCGGTCGATCTCGTCCTGGAGGGCGAGCTCCAGGAAGTCGAGGGCACCGAGGGAGGTCTTCTGGGCATAGGCGGCCCGATCCGGAAGGGTGGGGAGCATTCCGGAGAGCTTCAGACGCTTGAGCACGGCTTTCAGGGACGGTTTGACTTCAGTCATGGTCCATCTCCTTGGCTGGGGGGTGAGTAAAGCTGCCCACAGGGCGTTGGAACCGAGGTTGGATGGGGATGACCTTGGCTTCGGTGCCCGGTTCGAGGGGCAAGGTGAGCTGGTCCAGGTCCTGGAGCAGGATGGACTCGACGCGGTGGACGTTGATGAGTTCGAAGGCCAGAGCCCGACGGCAGGCGAAGTCGAGGCGAACCCAGCCGTACTTGGCACCCAGGCGCAGGAGCTTCTGAGCCTGGCGGAGCTTGGCCCAGGGGACGGTCCCGGAGAGGAGCTCCTTCATGAACCGGCCGAGGTGGGGCCCATGCCCGTGGGCCTTCCGGATCATGCGCTCTGGATCCCTGAGGGTGTAGGGTGTGAGCTCGGCGGGGTAGTCGTCGTGGTCCGTGGACCGGCCGCCGGGAGACTTGCGGGGATGGGTCTTGACCAGGGTTCCATCCACGTAGATGCGCACGAGCTTGCTGTCGCCCTGGACCCAGGCCGTGCGGCCGAGGAAGGCGTGGGGCACAGAGTACAGCGCCCGCTGGAAGCTGATGTGGTGGTCGGGGTGGACCTTGTACTGGCCCCATTGGGGGGTGTCGAAGCGCTCGCCCACGAAGGGTAGGAGGTGCTCCCGTTCCACGTTCTCGAAGACGGCCAGGGGTCGCTGGCGGGTGGTGCCGTGGATCCGGGTGCCGGCGGTCTCGAGGCACCAGCGAAGGACATCCCGCTGGACGTGTTCGAGGTTGAGCCAGCTCTCGCCCCGGAAGAAGCTCTCCCGGATGTAGGGTACGCTTCGCTCGACGTGGGGCTTTCCGGTAGGATCCCTGGACCGGGTGGCATCGATGACGAAGCCCCGGTGGCGGGCGTAGTCCTCGAAGGTCCGCTGGAAGACCGGGTCGTAGCGGTCGGCCTTCAGGATGGCGGTCTTCATGTTGTCGAGGGTGACGCGACGAGGCACGCCCCCAAACCAGAGCCAGGCGTCCTCGAGGCCGTTGATCAGGTCGGGGAGCTTCTGGGAGAAGGTGACGTGGATGTACTGGTGGCGGCTGTGGGCCAGGACCACCGACAGGGCCCAGGCCACCCGCCGACGACCCGTCTCGGAGTCGGGGACCAGCCCCAACCTGCCGAAGTCCACTTCGGCCAACTCCCCCGGCTCACACTCGGCCATCCGAACCGTGGTCCGCTGGCCCTTGCCGAAGTCGCAGTGCTTGACGGCGAAGCGATGCAGGGAGCTGTAGGGGACTCGGACCCCCTGGCGTTCCAGGAGCTGTCGGACCTTCGTGAGTCGCAGCCCCCGCTTCTCCCCCGGAGCCGGGGTCAGCCAGCGGCGGATCGCCTCCAGGTGGGGAAGCAGCTCTTCCTCCACCTCTCCCGGGCCCCGTTCTCCCGAAGGACGGTGCCGGAGGAACACCTCGGCAGCCAGGGCCTCGCTGGGCGGGTCGGAACCGGGGTCCCAGCCCAGGCCTTTTGCCGTTCGCACATACCGGCGGATCGTCTTCCTGGTATGGCCGGTGGTTCGGGCCACCGCCGCTTGGCTCTCGCCCCGGCCGATACGTTCCAGAACGGTCAGAATCTCCCACATGGCCACCTCTCGATAGGCCATCCGCGCACCTCCCGTCTAGGGTCAGATGCGAAGATGGCTTGGGTGGCCCCAAGGGGGGTGGGTCAAGCTCGTGAGAAACTCGACCTCAAAGGTGGGTCATGCTCGCGAGAAACTCGGCCTCACAGGTGGGTCATGCTCGTGGGAAATGACATCTCGACTGAGCTGCGCATAATCATGGGGCACGGCAGGTCGGAGGAACCCC
>JBDHKE010000087.1:0-41022 GCA_039586555.1 Gemmatimonadota bacterium
CCATCGGCGCTTCCGGGCCCTCCGGAGGAAATGGGAAGTGTGGAAGGTAGCCACCAGCGGCGCGTTCGAGAACCGGCGGGCTGCCATGCCGGGAGGGACCGAGGCGAACGCCTGAGCGTGGATGATATCGGCAGCCCGGGCCAGCCGAACCGTGGGAGGAGTGGAGAAAGCCGCATGCAGCGCCCAGCCCACCGGGTTGCGGCCGGGAATGGGGACGCGAACGACTTCGATTCCGTCCATCTCCTCGTACAGGGGCGTCCCCTTCGTGGACCGGGACGTGACCACGAGCACCCCGTGACCTCGCTTCACGAGGGCGCGGCACAGGTAGTAGACGTGGCTCTCCAGACCTCCGACCTCAGGAGGAAAATACACGCAGTGCACGAGGATCTTCACAGCTCCAGGAGGTCGGAGGTGACCCGGGGGGCTCCCGTGAGAGTGGAAACGACGATGTCGGCGATGCGGGTTCCGGCGCGCCCGTCTCCGTAGGGGTTCTCAGCCCCGGTCATGCTCCGTCGCGCCGTCTCGTCCGAGAGAAGGAGCCCGGCCTCCGCGAGGATTCGGTCCCGGGAGGTCCCCACCAGGCGTGCGACACCGGCCTGGATGCCTTCCGGCCGTTCCGTGACTTCGCGCAGGACCAGAACGGGGGTCCCGAAGGTGGGAGCCTCCTCCTGAATACCTCCGGAGTCCGTGAGGACCAGGGTGGCCCCTCGCAGGGCGATTACCAGATCCGGGTACGAGAGTGGCGAGATCAGGTGGATGCGGTCATGCCCCGAGAGGATTGCGTCCGCTGGCTCCTGGACGTTGGGATTCGGGTGAACCGGGTAGACGACTTCCACGTCGGCATGTCGGTCGGCCAGCTCCCGCACGGCGCCGAAGAGCTCTCTCATGGGCTCCCCGAAGGACTCGCGCCGGTGGGCAGTCAGGAGGACCAGCCGGCGGGTGCCCTCGAGGCACGCTCGGAGTGTCGAGTCGCCGGGAGCCTTCACTTCCCGGGCAATGGAGACCAGAGCGTCCACCACAGTGTTTCCCGTCACGTGGATCCGCCCTCCCGGCACGCCCTCACGCAGGAGGGACTGGCCCGCGGCTCGGGTCGGCGCGAAGTGCACATCGGCCAGAGCGTCGGTCAGTCGCCGAAACATCTCCTCCGGAAACGGTGCCCACTTCTCGTGGCTGCGGAGACCCGCCTCCACGTGTCCCACCGGAACCTTCTCGAAGAAGGACACGAGAGAGCCCAGGAACACCGACGCGGTATCGCCCTGCACCAGGACCATGTGCGGGCGGAGCTCCGTCACCACGTCCCGGATGCCGTCGAGGCACCCGTGCGAGACGTCGTACAGGCTCTGTCCCTCTCGCATGATGCCCAGGCTGTAGTCCGGCGTCAGATCGAAGATCGACAGGGCCTGGTCCACCAGGTCCGTGTGCTGACCGGTGAGGCAGAGTCGGAGGTCCGGACCGTCCTTCCGTGCTCTGAGCGCTTCCACGACTGGGGCCATCTTGATGGCTTCCGGTCGTGTGCCAACGATGGCCAGAACCCGGCCCCGACCTCCCTGGGTCTCGAGGCGGACAGGACCGGAGCTCACGTGCCCGATCACCTTGGATCCGTCAGGAGAGGTGCCGCCGGATGGTGTCCAGCTCGGCGCGTGTCTGGGCGATCATCTCCGCCAGGAGCCCGACACCGAAGAGCACGACTCCCATTGTCTCCAGGAGGATGACCAGGTAGAGAAGCGGCCGGAACCCCAGCTGGTGCACGAAGCGAAGATAGAACGCCACCAGGCCGACGAGGATGCCGGTGGCAATGAGAATCGAGCCGGAGAGCCCGAAGAGCAGAAGGGGCTTGCGCGAGAAGAGCAGGAGGAACCAGACGGAAACCAGGTCCATCAACCCGATGAAGACCCGGAAAGGTCCCGAGTACTTGGAGACCCCGGCTCTTCGGGGGTGCAGCGTGATGTCGATCTCCGTCGCGGAGTAGCCTCGGGCGTGAGCCAGAACCACGAAGAACCGGTGCCAGTCGTGCCGAAGTTGGAGCTCGTCCAGGATCTCGCGGCGGAAGGCCTTCATTGAATTGAGATCTGAGACGGGGACGCTGAAGACCCGGCGGCTCAACCAGTTGTAAGCTGAGGAGACCGCCTTCTTGGAGTACGGACCGACCTTGCGTCCCGTGACGATGTCCCATCCCTCCTGCAGCTTGTCCAGAAAACGGGGGATCTCGTCGGTACGGTGTTGCAGGTCCGCGTCGAAGAGAAGCAGGTACGTGCGGTTCGTGGCCGCGGCGGCCGTGAGGATGGCTTCGGTCTTTCCCAGATTCACCCGGTGTCGAAGCACCCGCAGGTTGGTCCACCCCTTCCCCTCCCTCTCCGCCCGCTCCGCGGTTCCGTCCCCTGATCCATCATCCACGAGGAGAACCTCACCGTCCAGCCCGTAGCGAAGGAACGTCTCGCGCAGCTCACGCACGAGGTCCGGGATGACGGGACATTCGTTGAAGGCGGGGACCACGACGGCGAAGTCGCGACGCATCTCCGCCGCGAGGGGATCCGCCATCCCACGGGGCTCGTCGAGCTCGGTGGAGCCGGCACCCGGATCCGGCGCGGGCTCCGCCTCAACCGGGCGGTCCAGCGCTCCGCGATCGGCCAACCGGCTCTCCTTTCTCAGACCCGCTTTCGCATGCGAGCGGGGAGGATCCCCAACTGATCACGGTACTTGGCCACCGTCCGTCGAGCGATCTTGACCCCGTCGGCCTTGAGGAGGTTCACGATCGCCTGGTCGGTAAGTGGCTTCTTCGAGTTCTCCTCGTCCACCAGCTTGCGGATCTTGTCCTTGACTCCCCGGGCGGAGATGTCCTCTCCACTGGTGGTGGTGAGCCCGCTCGAGAAGAAGAACTTCAGTGGAAAGACCCCGCGAGGCGTCTGGACGTACTTCTCGTTGGTCACCCGCGAGATCGTGGACTCGTGCATCTCGATGTGCTCGGCCACCTGGCGCAACGTGAGGGGCTTCAGATACTGCACGCCTCGCTCGAAGAAATCTCGCTGCCGATCCACGATGAAGTTCATCACCTTCAGCATGGTCTGCCGCCGCTGTTCGATGGCCTGGATCATCCAGTTGGCGGAGTTGAGCTTGGCCGAGATGAACTCCTTATTCTTCCCGTGGAACTTGCTCTTGTCGGCGGCGATCTCCCGGTAGGACCGGGAGAGGCGGAGCCTGGGGAGGCTGGTGTCGTTGATGAACACCATGTAGTCCGCATCGATCTTGTCGACGACTAGGTCCGGGGTGATGTACGGCTCGGGATCCGCCGAGTACTTGAGGCCCGGCCTGGGGTCCAGCTTGGCGATGTCGTCGGCCGCGTCCTGAACCTCCTTCGGCGAGACACCAACGCTCTTGCCGATGTCGGACCACCTGTGGTTGATCAGGTCTTCGAAGTGCTCCTCGACGACCCGGTACTTCAGAGTGTCCACCTCACCCCTCTGGAGCAGCTGGATGAGGATGCATTCCTGCAGGTTCCGAGCCCCCACCCCGGGCGGATCGAACCCCTGGATCCTCACCAGCATGGCCTCTGCCTCGTCCAGCTGGTAGGGACTGTACAGATCCTGGATCTCCTGGATCTCCCGCTCACGGTCTGCGCCGATCTCGATCTCCTGAGCGCGTTCCCAGGCTAGCTCTCTCACGTCCATTAGCCAGGAATTCAGGCCCTCCAGGACCTCCTCGAGCAAGCACGATACGAATCCATCGCTGTCGATGTTGCCAATGATCTCCTCACCCAGGCGGATCTCCCGCTCCGTCAGGGGCAGGTGGTGGAGCTGCTCCAGAAGCCGGTCTTCAAGGTCGTACCGTTCGACGGGCGTCCTCTGGAAGTACTCCGTCTCTTCGTACTGAGCCCGCCGTCCCCCCGCGTCGAAGCCCTCCAGCAGGATCTCTTCCCAGTCGATCTCGTCGTCCGTCTCCTCTTCCTTGCCCTCCTCGTCGAGTTCGACGCTCTCTTCCACGTCGGCCTCTGACATCTCCAGGAACGGATTCTCAGCGAGCTCCTGCTTGAGATGCTGCTGGAGATCCAGGAGAGGCATGTAAAGGAGCTCCATCGCCTGATACAGGCGAGGATTGATCTTCAGCTCCTGTCTGAGCTGGGCTGTCTGATAGAGCCTCGTGTTGAACGCGCTCATGAGATCACCGCGGGTCTGGGGAAACGGGCTCTCATCCTCTGGGTCAGGGCGGGCCCGAGGTAGATCTCCGCCACCTCGTCGTTCCAGACGAGCTCGGAAACCGTCCCGCTCACCGGAATCCGGCCTTCATACATGATGTAGGCCCTGTCTACGATCTCCAGGGTTTGCTCGACGTTGTGATCCGTGATCACCACGCCGATGCCCCGGTGTCTGAGACTGGCGACGATCTGCTGAATGTCGTTTACCGCGATCGGATCGATGCCCGCGAAGGGCTCGTCCAGCAGCATGAACTTGGGGTCCCGCACCAGCGCCCGCGTAATCTCCAGCCGGCGTCGCTCGCCTCCGGAGAGAGAGTAGGCCCTGTTCTTCCTCAGGTGGCTGAGAGAGAGCTCGCCGAGGAGCTCCTCCAGCCTGGCGGTACGCTCGGCCTTCGGGAGCTTCTGTGTCTCGAGGATCGCCAGGACGTTCTGCTCCACAGTCAACTTGCGGAAGACGGAAGGCTCCTGGGCAAGATAGCCCACGCCCATTCGAGCCCTCCTGTACATGGGCAATCCGGTGATCTCCTTTCCGTCGAGAAACACCCTTCCGGCGTTCGGGGGGATCAACCCGACAATCATGTAGAACGTCGTCGTCTTCCCTGCCCCGTTCGGGCCCAGCAGGCCCACGATCTCCCCCTGCTGGACCTCTACCGAAACGTCGTTGACCACCTTACGCTTCCGGTAGATCTTCGTCAGCCCCTCGGCTCGGAGAAGGCTTCCTCCCTCCAGGACACCAGGACCCTCCCGGGATTCCTCAGCGAGCGATCCTCCCTGAAGCTCTCGGACGAGTTCGGACACCTCTTCCAGGAGCTGTTCGCGCACGGCTGCGATCTCGTCCCACAGGTCGGCGGCCACGGCCAGGTGCTCCCAGCTCTCGTCGGGAGGGATTCTCCTGGCGATTTCCGCCGCCTCCAGTCGAGCGATGACCTGCTCCTCCAGATAGCGTCCCAGAGCCTCCCCGTCCCCCGGCGCCGCGCCGAAGCCGCCACCCAAGTGGATCCCGAGATCCTGATAGGCATCGCGGACCGAGGCCACCCATCGTCCCCGCTCGACCCTTCCCTCGGCGTCCGCCCGTCGAATCAATTCCTGAATCGCGACTCCCACCGAGAGATCGTGGGCGTAGAGCCCCGTCACCTGCTCCCGAAACCGATCCAGAGCACTCATCTTCCCGTACCTTCCCTCACGGTGCCCCCCTCGCCCAGAACGTCCATGGGAGCGCTTCTCCGGATGGGTTGGAGCTGAATCCCTCGCGTCGGTCCCTCCACTTCCATGCGGTCTACCTCGCCATCCTTGAGCACGATGGTGATCACGGTCCCGATGACGTAATTCACCGCGAGCCGGGCTGCCCACGGGGCTGCGGCCGAATCCCGCGTGGCGGTCGAATCCGAAGCCGTCGCGGAATCAGACCCTAGCCCCGCTTCCATCACCAGGGCGGAGTCTGCCACCGGCACCGCTTCCGTAGCCAGGGCGGAATCTGCCATCACCGTGGTGTCTCCGGCTACCGTCGAGTCCTCTGCTGCTTCGGTGCGATACAGACTGCGGGCCGAGCCTCGGGCCCAAAGGGTATCCAGCTGAAACTCTTGCCGCAACGAGTCGCCGGCCTGGAGAGTCGCAATGGTGTCCCCCGAGGCTAGACCCCTGCGCCGTACCTGAGAGAACGACGCTATGATCGTGTCTCCCTCCAGCCAGTCCCGCCGGACGACGTCGGGTGTGTCCTCCGTATTCAGCGAGTCCCGTGCCATGGATTCGCCGTGGGCCGATCCCACGGCGAAAACGCGATCCAGCATCTCCCCGGGCGCCCGGACCTCGATGGAGTCGGCAACGATCTCGAAATCCTCCGCCAGAGCACGAGGCCTCACCGCGGGCGACTCCATCTCCACCCCCGCGGAGTCCAGCGCAATCCGCCGGATGGCCACGACCTCCTCCTCCAGCTCCTCATCACCCTCCTGCGAGGAGTCGGACACCTCCATGACGGCCACGAGCCGTTCCATCTGCCCCTGGGTCAGGAAGACACGGATCTCCGGAGCCAGGAGCGTCACGTTCTGGCCCACCAAGACGGCCTCTTCACGGGCCACTACGCGCCTGAGCTGATCTTCCGACACGTCCAGGGCGATTTCTCTACCGGTGAGATCGTAGCGCTGGCCCTCGATGCGGGCGTTGCTCGTGAGCAGCATCTCCCCCACCGCCTGGTCGTAGATCGCGGTATCCGAAAAGGCCAGCAGCAAGTCGCGCTCGATCTCCACGCGACCCACTGCGCGGAAGTAGTTCGAGCCCCGGAGTTCGATCAGATCCGCGTCGACCTCGTAGGGCGTCCGGGTGGTGTCCGCCGAAAGGGGGCCGGAAGGGACCGCCACCGTGTCGGGCCGGCCTCCGAGCGTGTCGGGAGCAACGGCCAGTGTGTCTGTTTGAGCTGCGAGCGTGTCGGGAGGAACGGCCAGCGAGTCGGGACCGACTCTGGTGGTGTCGGGCGCTGCGGCCGCCGTGTCCGAGGCGGCGGCGACCGTGTCGGCCCGAGGGATCGAATCCGGTGCGGCCGCCGAGCTATCGGCCACCACGAGGGAATCCGACGCGGCGAGCGAGTCCGGTTCCGGTCTGGGCGGGAAGATGGTGGCGTGGGGACGTTCCCCGCGCATCAGCATCTGATCCTCCGGAAAGACCTCGCCCGCCCGGGTGTAGATGAGGTTTTGCCCCGTGATCACGGAGCCCGTCGCCGAATCCGTGACCACCACGTTCTCCCAAGCGGTCAGACGCCCGTCGTCGCTCTGATAATGCACCCGCTCCGCAGTCAGGGTGCTGCGTGCGTCCTCGAAGCGCACGTTCCGAAAGAACTGTGCGAACCCCTGACCCTCGTACACGGCGGCGCTGTCCGCCCGGATCCGAGTCCCGTCCGCGCAGCCGAACAGCGGGCGGCTCACGAACGTGATCCGCCGACCGCCCCCTACCGACCGGGATGTGAAGTAGGCCGAGCTCCAGAGCTCGCAGTTCGTCTGTCCGACGACCCCTCCCGCCGGGAAGACGAGTCCGGAGGACAGGGCCAGCAGGGCGGTCAGCCAGCGCATCAGAACCGTACCCGCCCTCCGGTGACCCGCGCGTTCTCCACCCGCACGTTCTGGAAGTCGGTATCCGCTTCGAAACCGGTTCCCCGGGTCACGGTGTTCCCCTCCGTCATGACCGTCGCCGAGTCGCTCCAGATGCGGTTTCTGGGCGGGTCGTAGTAGAGCTCCGACGTTTCCAGCCGCTGGCTGCTCTGGCGAACGAGCAGCACGACGTCTCCCCGGGCGGTCATTCTCTGCGTCCGGGTGTTGAGGAACCCGTTCAGCGAAGTCACCACGGCGCGCTCCCGGCCGACCTCGGTGTAGACGATGAGGCGCACGTTGGCGAGCTCCAGGCTATCCTGGGCCTGCCAGATAAAGGCCGTATCCGCGGTGATGCGCGCCTTCTGAACGCCATCCTCCGTGATCACGTGATACATGCCGTACAGGACCTGGTCCGCATCCATCTCCAGGAGGTCCTCCGGCACGATGGCAGGCTGGGGCTCGGATCCACAGGCCCCGAGGAGGCCCATCGCCGCCGCCAGGACGGCCGCCCACCATAACCGGTTTCTCTTCGTTCCTATCGTCATATCCAACGTTCTTATACTGCTCCGGATCTCATAAGATCATGGAGATGCACGATTCCGGTCAGCCGCCCGTCCTCGTCCAGGACGGGCAACGCCATGACCCCGTGCTGTTCCATGCGGTGCACCGCGGCGGATCCCAGCTCCCCCAAGCGGCTCACCTTCGGATCGCGATTCATCACCTCACGGACGGGAACCGTCAGGAAGTCCCGCTCCCGCTCCATCAGGCGCGTCAGGTCGCCCGCCGTCACGACTCCCACCACCCGGCCGTCGTCGTCGACGATGGGCACGGTCCCACGCATCTCCGCGATGGGCACGATGCAGTCCTTCATCCGCGCACCCTCCCGGAGGCTGGGATACTGCTCGCGGACCATCACGTCTTCCACCCGGAGCGTGAGCTTTCGCCCCAGGGCGCCACCGGGGTGAAGTCTGCTGAAGTCGGCGCTCTTGAAGCCCTTCCTCTGCAGAAGTACGACCGCCAGTGCATCCCCCATGGCCATGGCGGCGGTGGTGGAGGTGGTGGGAGCCAGGTTCATGGGGCACGCTTCCTCCCGAACGCTGCAATCCAGGACCACCGCCGCATGGCGGGCGAGAGGAGAATCGCGGGTCCCCGCCAGGGCGACGATGGGGACCCCGAGCCTCAGGAAATAGTCCACCAGGCCGATCAACTCGTCCGTGTCTCCACTCTTGGAAACCAGAAGCGCCACATCGTCTCCGGACACGATTCCCAGCTCGCCGTGAAGTCCCTCCACAGGGTGGAGAAAGAAAGCCGGAGTCCCCGTCGACGTGAGGGTCGCGGCGATCTTCCGCGCGACGATGCCGCTCTTTCCGATCCCTGATGCGATCACTCGCCCCCTGGCCCGCTCCAGCAACTCGACGGCCCTGAGGAACCGGTCGTCCAGCCGATCGGCCAGTTCGCGAACGGCCTCCCCTTCCGCCAGGAGAACAGTCCTGGCCTGGTCCAGCATCTGCTGGTGAGAGACGTCCACCGGGATCTCCCTTGATGGGTCAGTCGCTTCGATCGCCAAGGTACGTCTCGAGCAATCCGGTCCACTGGTCCCGGGCCATCAGCAGGGCCCGGCAGAACTCCCGCACCGCCCCATGTCCCCCGGGCTTCGTGGTACACCACGACGCCACGGAAAGGACCTCCTCGGACGCGTTGGCCACGGCCACGGGAAGCCCCACCCGCCGAAAGACCGGCAGATCCGCCAGGTCGTCGGCCACCATCGCCACCTCGGGCCAATCCACTCCCTTTCGCGCCATGAGATCCCGGGCCACCGGGAGCTTCTGAGCTCCTCCATCCTGATGACATTCGGTCACACCCAGCTCTTCTGCCCTCCTGGCCGTCGCCTCGGACACGCGGCCGGATACGAAGGCCACTTCCAGCCCGGCCCAAAGGAGCATCTTGATCCCCAATCCGTCCCGAACGTCGAAGCGCTTCAGCTCGATGCCCTCACCCCCCGACCCCGCGCCCACGTACACTCCGCCATCCGTGAGAACGCCGTCCACGTCCAGGATCACCAGCCGGATGCGCCGGGCGGTCCCCGGGTCCATGGGCGAGCTCTCCACCGGTGCGCTCTCTCCTCGGCTCATATTGACACTAGTCCCGGACCCGAGCTCTTCGGGTGACCGGGCCCTCTCCGGGCGGCCGGGCGGTCACTCCACCACGGCCGCGCCGGCTCCCACGGCCTCCCGAATGCTCAGGACTTCCTCGATCAGAGGCCGGAGCCGCTCCAGGGGAAGCATGTTCGTCGAATCCGACGGTGCCGACGCGGGCGCGGGATGAACCTCCAGAAAGAGTCCGTCGCAACCCGCCGCCACTGCGGCGCGCACCAGGGGAGCGATGAACTCGGGGTCACCCCCGCTGGCTCCCGCCGCTCTCCCCGGCCTCTGCACGGAGTGCGTCCCGTCGAACACCGCAGGAACCCCACACGCCTCCCGGATGCGGGCAAACGACCGCATGTCCACCACGAGATTCCCGTATCCGAAGAAGGTTCCCCGTTCAGTGATGGCCACGTGGCTTGCGCCGCCTTCCCTGGCCTTGTCGACGGCTCCCCACATCTCTTCGGGGGCCATCCACTGCCCTTTCTTGATGTTCACCGCCCTTCCCGTACGTCCCGCGGCAACCAGCAGATCCGTCTGCCGGCAGAGGAAGGCGGGGATCTGAAGGACGTCCACCACCGCCGCCGCCGCCGCCGCCTGACCTGGCTCGTGGACATCTGTGAGCACGTGCAGACCCGTCTCCCTCTTCACACGCTCCAGGGCCGGAAGGCCTTGCTCGATGCCGGGCCCGCGGGGGGTGCCGAGTCGCGAGCGGTTGGCCTTGTCGAACGACGCCTTGAAGAGCACAGGGATTCGGAGATCGGCGGCCAGGCGCGCCAGGTACTCCCCCACGGCGACGTTCAGGCCGTCGTCCTCCAGGACGCACGGCCCCGCGATGAGGAAGAAGCGATCGAACATCAATCTCCCACTCCCACGGCCGCACCGCGGAGAGTGGTGTCCAGAGCCTCGGCCCGGCGGCCTGCCGCCTCGATGAAGGAAGCGAACAACGGGTGTGGCCGATTGGGCCGGCTCTTCAGCTCGGGATGGAACTGGCAACCGACGAACCAGGGGTGATCCGGCAGCTCGATGATCTCCACCAGCTTCCCGTCGGGGGACAGACCGCTGAAGCGCAGGCCCTGACCGCCCAGCGTATCCCGGTAGTCGTTGTTGACCTCGTACCGGTGGCGGTGACGCTCGCTGACCTCCTCCTCACCGTAGATCGTCCTGACGAGGGACCCGGGCTGAAGAACGCAGGGGTACGCTCCCAGTCGCATGGTTCCGCCCATGTCGGTGACCTGCCTCTGGGAGTCCATCAAGCAGATCACGGGATCGGGAGACTCCTTGGCAAACTCGAACGAGTGGGACTCCCGTAGACCACACACATTGCGGGCGAACTCGATCACGGCGCACTGCAGACCCAGGCAGATCCCGAAGAATGGAAGGTCGTTCTCCCTGGCCCAGGTGATGGCTCGCAGCATGCCCTCCACCCCCCGGGGGCCGAATCCTCCGGGAATCAGGAGACCGTGATAGTTGCGGACGGCGGCGACCTGGGTCCCGTCGTCGAAGCGCTCGCTGGAGAGCCACTCCACATCCACGCCCAGGTCATTGGCGATTCCCCCGTGAACCAGCGCCTCCTGGATGGACTTGTAGGAGTCCACCAGGGTGGTGTACTTGCCGACGACGGCGATCTTCACCCGACCCCGCGAAGGCGCTCGGATGCGCTCCACCAGCTCCGCCCATTCACTCAGATCCGGCTCCGGAGCCTCGAGGTTCAGTCGCTCCACGACGAAATCGTCCAGCCGCTGACGGCGGAGCTCCAACGGGACCTGATAGATGCTGTCCACGTCCTGGGCTTCGATGACTCCGCTGGGATCGACATTCGTGAAGAGGGCGATCTTGCGGCGGATGTCCTCGTCCAGGGGGTGCTCGGTCCGGCAAATGAGCACGTCGGGCTGGATCCCGATCTGCCTGAGCTCCCGGACCGAATGCTGGGTGGGCGTTGTCTTCAGCTCCCCGGCCGCTGAGATGTAGGGCACCAGGGTCAGGTGGATGAACATGACGTGCTGACGGCCTACGTCCTGCCTGAACTGACGGATGGCCTCGAGGAACGGAAGGCTTTCGATGTCGCCCACCGTTCCGCCGATCTCCGTGATCACCACGTCATGTCCGGGTGCGAGCCGGCGGACGGCGCCCTTGATTTCGTCCGTGATGTGCGGAATGACCTGGACCGTGGAGCCCAGGTAGTCCCCCCTTCGCTCCTTGGCGATGACGTTCTGGTAGATGCGGCCCGTGGTGACGTTGTTGGCCTGGGACAGGGATTCGTCGACGAAGCGTTCGTAGTGGCCAAGATCCAGATCCGTCTCCGCTCCGTCGTCCGTCACGTACACCTCGCCGTGCTGGAACGGGGAAAGGGTACCGGGATCCACGTTGATGTAGGGATCGAACTTCTGGAGCGTCACCCTCAGTCCCCGCTCCTTGAGGAGCCGCCCCAAGGACGCGGCGGAGATGCCCTTGCCGAGCGAGGAGACCACGCCTCCGGTGACGAAGATGTACTTGGTGTGCTGTCTCGCTTGTGTCATCGGCCACTGCGTGCGTAGGAGGTTTCACCCAGTTCCAGAAGTCGCTCCTCCACCCTTACGACGTCCGCGGGTGTGTCCACCCCCGGATCCGCGGCACCGACGACGGCGACTCCGATGCGCAGACCCGCCTCAAGGGGACGGAGCTGTTCCAGCATTTCGAGTCGTTCGAGAGTGGAGGGGGCCAGGGCGACCCAGCGAAGCAATGCCTCCCGAGAGTACGCGTAGATGCCGATGTGCCGCAGGAACGGCTCCCGACCCAACTCCTCCGGGGTGGGCTTGTCCCCCCGTTTGTAGGGAATGGGAGCGCGGGAGAAGTACAGCGCCCTGCCGCTGGAGGCTCGGGCCACCTTCACGATGGATGCGTCCTTTCTGGCCTCCGCGTCGAGCACCGGAGTCGCGCACGTGCCCACTTCCCACCTCTCGCTCCGCACCAGCTCCGCGGCTGCGGCCAGATGCTCGCCCTTGAGGAGTGGCTCGTCCCCCTGGATGTTCACGATCACGGGGTACCGGTCGTACGGCTCCCTCCGTGCCACTTCGGCGATCCGATCCGTCCCCGAGGGATGATCGGGCGAGGTCATCTGCACAGGCGCTCCGATCTGGCGGCAGACTTCCGCCACCTCCTCCGCGTCGGTCGCCACCACGGCGGCGTCCAGGATCGTGAGCTTCTCGACTCGCCTCCACACCCATTCGATGAGGGGACGGCCCAGGACGGGGTAAAGAGGCTTGTTGGGGAGGCGGGTAGACGCGAGCCGCGCCGGGACGATCCCCAGGACGCGGCTGCTCACAGGCGTCCTCCGACGCCGAGATCGCGCGTGCCACTTGCAATTTTCACGCCACGTAATCTACCCCCGCCGGAGCGACGGTGCAAGCGAAGGAAACAGATGTTCTCACGGGGTCTCGGCCGGAACGAGCTGGTAGATGGAGCCGTCGTCCACGAGGACGAAGAGCTCCCCCTGGGCATCCTCCCCGAACGAGACGATTCGGCCGACGTCTCCCAGAGGCCAACTCCGGCGGTCCACCGCGTCGGCGCCATCGAATCGGAAGCTCCGGATCCAGCCCTGGCAGAAATCGGCATAGAAGTAATGCCCCTGCAGGCTCGGGAGGGCACTTCCCCGATAGACGTGCCCACCGGTGACCGAGCAGCCGTCTCCATGGCCGTATTCCAGGACGGGAGGGGTCATCCCGGTGGAGTCGCAGTTGGAGGAGCCGAAGCACTCCGATCCCTCCAGCACGTTCCAGCCGAAGTTGAACCCTCCTCCCCCGGCGGGGACCACGTTCACCTCCTCGACGCGGTTCTGCCCTACATCTGCGACATACAGGTGCGTGCCGGCCCGGTCGAACGAGAACCGCCACGGATTGCGGAGCCCGTAGGCCCAGATCTCCGGACGAGCGCCACCCGAATCGATGAAGGGGTTGTCCACGGGGATCTCGAAGGGAACGCCCCCGTCCACGTCGATCCGAAGAAGCGCACCCAGCAGCGTCGTCAGGTCCTGACCGTTGCCCAGGGGGTCGCCACCACTCCCTCCATCGCCCATGCCGATGTACAGCATTCCGTCCGGCCCGAAGGCCAGCTGTCCCCCGGTGTGATTGGGGAATGGCTGGGGGACCTCCAGAATAGGGAGCCTGGATGCCACGTCCACCACGTCGGGATCTCCGCTCACCGTGAAGCGATCGATGCGGGTGTCGCCCTCCGCATCCGTGTAGTTGACGTAGAGGAAGCCGTTCGAAGCGTAGCCCGGATGGAAGGCCAGGCTGAGAAGCCCCCGCTCGCCACCGCTCCTCACTCGGTCCCGGAGCTCCAGAAAGGGCTCGGCGGCGAACTGGCCTCCCGACAGGATTCGAATGCGGCCCGCCTGCTCCACCACGAAGATCCGAGGGTCGCTCGCAGGGGCGGTGAGATGCACCGGACTGGACGCCTGAGCGATCTCTGCCAGCCGGACCTCCAGGCCGAGGGGATCCCCACCGTCGTTGGGGGGCTCGCTCGGAGACAGGCAGGCCCCTGGCAGCGCCGCCAGAAGGAAAATTGCGGACGCCGTTCTCACCCGAACACCTCCCGGAGTTCATGAATGCCGATTTCGACCTCCTACCCCTGGTCCCGCCATGAGGTCGCGTCACCTCCGTGGCGGGCCGCCGCAGGGTGAGAGGTCCAGAGTCGTCAGCGGTGCGAGCGGTGGGGGGCTAGAGGCGAAGGAAGTTCCCGAGCATGCTGGATCCGTGCTCCGAGAAGAGGGATTCGGGGTGAAACTGGACCCCCCAGACGGGCCGTTCTCGATGCCGCACCGCCTGGATCTCGTCCTCCTCCTCCGGCTCGTCGCTCCAGGCCACGGGTTGTAGCTCCGGAGGGAGGGCCTGGGGATCCGTGACCAGGGAGTGATAGCGGGTCACGATCAGCGGCGAAGGAAGGCCGGCGAAGATGCCCACCCCGGTGTGGCGCACGGGAGCGGTCTTTCCGTGCATCAGCCGTGAGGCTCGAATCGTCCGCCCTCCGAAGGCCTCTCCGATGGCCTGATGCCCGAGGCAGACTCCCAGGAGGGGTGTGGCGGGCGGGAGCCTCCGCACCAGCTCGACGCTGACCCCCGCCTCCACCACCAGCTCGGCGCCCAGATCTCCCAGCATCTGAACCAGGTTCCAGGTGAAGGAGTCGTAGTTGTCGACGACGAGGACCATGGCTCACGTCCGCAGAATGAGGACCCGGGGGTCGGACATCTCCTCCATGGCGAAGCGCACCCCCTCTCTCCCCAGCCCACTGTCCCGGATGCCTCCGTAGGGGAAATTGTCCACCCGCAGCATTGGGTAATCTCCCACCACCACGCCTCCCACCTGCAGCCCGCGGTAGGCGGCGGCGATCCTCCCGATGTCCCGGGTGAAGATGCCGGCCTGGAGGCCGTAGCGGGTCTCGTTCACGCGCTCCAGAGCCTCCTCCCAGGACTCGTAGCGGTCGACGACCGCCACGGGGCCGAACACCTCCTCGCAGCTCACGGAAAGGTCCGGCCGCACATCGGCCAGAAGGGTCGGGTGAACCACGTTTCCGCTGCGCTTCCCTTCCGAGAGAACCCGCGCGCCCGCATCCACTGCCTCCTGGATCCAGGCCTTTACCCGATCGGCGGCGTCTTCGTCGATCATGGGCCCCACCACGGTGGTGGGGTCCGTGGGATCGCCCACCGGGAGCGAAGCAATCTGTTCCAGGAAACGCTCGAGAAAGGGCTCGTAGGCGGGAGCGTGGACGAAGAGCCGCTGTACCGAGATGCACACCTGGCCGGAGTAGGCGAAGGATCCCAGAGCGGCGCGGCGCGCGGCCCAGTCCAGGTCGGCGTCCTCGTGCACCACCATGGCGGCGTTTCCTCCCAGCTCCAGCATCACCCTCTTCTTTCCCGCGAGCGCCTTGAGATACCAGCCGACCCGCGCCGATCCCGTGAAGGTCAGGACCTGGAAAGCTGCGTCCGTGGCCAGGCGCTCCGCCACCGGGATGGGGCAGGCGAGAACGCTCAGAGCCTCGGGAGGCAGTCCCGCTCCCAGAGCGATCTCGGCCAGGCGCAGGGCCGCCGTCGGCCCCTGCGGAGGAGGCTTGAGCACCGCGGCATTCCCTACCGCGATGGCGGGCGCGATCTTGTGAGCCACCAGGTTCAGCGGGAAGTTGAAAGGGGAGATGGCGGCCACGGGGCCTCTCGGAAAGCGGGTCCAGAGGCACCGGTAGCCCTCCGTGGAAGGCTGGATGTCCACGGGCATGACTTCCCCTCCCCACCGCCGCGCCTCCTCCGCCCCCAGGCGGAACGTCTGGACGGCCCGGTCCACTTCGCCGAGGGCAAAGGAAATGGGCTTTCCCACCTCCGCGACGATGAGGTCGGCCAGCTCCTCCCTCCGCTCGGCGATCCCCGCCGAGATACCGTCCAGGATGCGCGCTCTCTCGTGGATGGGAAGCTCTCGCATCTCCTGGAAGCCGCCTCTGACCGCCTCGATGGCCCGGTCCATCTCCCCGTGGCCCGCGACTGGGACTCGAGCCACGACGCCACCCGTGAAGGGATTGCGGACCTCGTCCCACTGGCCCGTGGAGATCCAGGCACCACCCACCAGGAGTCTCTCTTCTCTCGGCGCCGTCATGTCGTCGTTCCCTCGCTGTTCCGGCCGCTTCGCAGGGCCGAGCGGAGCCGTCGGTCCCGTCCGGAGTAGAAGATTCGGGCGATGGATGACACTATGGTGACAGGGCCCGTTCCGTGCCAGGCCGCCGGGACCGGGGAATGGCCCGAGCGGCAATTCGAAGGATCGGGCAGCCGAGCCCGTAGAGACGATGCCCCCAGGCCTCGGCCCCGGCGAGGGCAGACGCAGGGGGCACGAACCACAGACCGGCGGAGAGTCCGTGTTCACTCGCTGTCTCGTGTGCCTGGCACCGTTTCCCACCAACGAGGTGCTCGAGCATTTCCCGGTGGGTGACCGCGTCGCGTTCGACCCAGCACGCGGACGGCTCTGGGCGGTGTGCCGTGCCTGCAAGCGCTGGACGCTGGCTCCCATCGAGGAGCGCTGGGAGGCGCTGGAAGAGCTGGACAGGGCCACCACCGATCGAGCCCACCTTCTCTCCCAGACGGATCACATCTCGCTGCTGCGCCTGGAGAACATCGAAGTCGTGCGGGTGGGGCGAGCCAACCTCACGGAAGAGGCCTGGTGGCGGTACGGCCGGGAGCTCGTGGGACGCCGGGAGAGATTCAGGAAGGTGTCCTTCGCCGGATCCGTGGCCGTGGGCGCGGTGATTCTCGGCGGCTGGACCACCGGCGCGATGAGCTGGCTGGCCGCCTGGCTCCTCTGGGAGCACGCTCCCGGCAAGGTGACCGACGCGGCCCGTTGGCTTCGCTTCGGAAGCACGGCCTGGAGGGGCGAGAAGGTCTGCGAGCGCTGCGGGTACGTGTTTCGATCGGTTACGTTCCGCGAGCGCGAACGATTGGTCCTGCGCCCCGGCGAGGAAGGGCTGACCGTCTCCCACCGCTGTCCCGTATGCTCAGGGCTCCGCGACGGGGGCTTCCAGGCGGAAGGGGACGATGCGGACCGCCTCGTCCGCCGCGTCTTCGCCTACCATCACTTCGCCGGCGCCTCGGAGCAGCGTGTCCGCTCCGCCGCCCGCCTCATCGAAGAGGCAGGCTCTCCCGGGGGGCTCAGCCGCATCGTGGTGAAGGACGGCCGGCGGATCCGCGATCTCGGTCGAACGGGCGCCATCGCCCTGGAGATCGCCGCGAACGAGGAGTCCGAGCAGCGGCTTCTGGAGATGGAGCTGGCGGATCTGGAGGAGCGCTGGCGAGAGGAGGAGGAGCTGGCCGCTATCGTGGACGGCGAGCTCACTCCCCTTCCGCTGCTGGAGACGCTGAGGCAAAAGGTCCGCCAGATCGGTTGAGTGACCTCCTTGCCGTCGTGTCGCTGTTGTGCCGTCGAAGCGGGGCTCTTTCGGCAGCGTGTCAGTAGTCGACGGGTCGCAGATAGAACTCACCGATGGCGCTGGACGAGAGCATCGCCACAGTGGGAAGCTCCCGCTTCCAGTGGGTGGCGTTCAGGCGCCTCCACACCAGATCCACCTCGATCTCCGGAAAGCCCTGGCGAACCAGCTCCTCGGGATGGTAGCCCCTGAGGAACCAGTACAGGATGAGGTCTGCCTTCGGATAGGAGATCCCGAGCTCGTCCTCGTCCCTGATCCCCCGAATCAGATCCGCGCTGGCGGGCTTCTCGACGATCTCCTCCGGCACACCGAGGTGCCGTGCAAGGGCCCATACCTGGCACTTGAAGAGGTCCCCCAACGGATTGATGGGAGGCGAGTCGTCGGCGTGCCAGGTGAAGTAGCCAAAGAGGCGCTCGCTCTTGTTGCCCGTTCCCAGTGGCAGTGCTCTGAGCTTGGCCGATTGGTCGAAGAGGGTGAGGGCCCGGAAGCGGGCGGCGACGTTGCCGCGGCGGATCGGGGAGATGTCCGGCTCGCACTCCTCGATGTAGGCGTCCACGGGTCCCGTGATGTCGATGGTGCGCTGCTGAGCGCCGGTGGCCTGGATGACCAGGGCCCCGTGCTCGAGGCTGTCCGGAGATGAGGTAGCGTACGGGAGCCGGAATCCGAACACGTTGTCCGGGCCGAGGGCCTCCACGGCGAGACAGAGCGACACCGCCGAGTCCACCCCACCCGAGACGCCGACGACCACCCGCTCGAACCTGCGGCGCCGGCTCACCTCCTCCCGGATGAACTCCACGAGAGCTCGTCGCACCAGCTCCAGGTCCAGTCGGAGCGGCGAGTCGTCGTCGGGTCGAGGACCCGGAACCTGGGATGCGCCGGCTTCCCGTCCCAGGAGCACCCCGGGCGTCGGAGACTCGAACCCGGCCGTCCGCTCCTCCCGGGACCGGCGGGTGCGTTCCAGTGCCGCCTGAAGGTCGGGAAGCATCCTCCTCAGATCCGCCAGCAGAGGAGAGTCGAAGCGGGCCCGGGACACGTCCGCTCCCTCCAGCGCTACTGTCGTCACCCCTTCCTCGAAGAGCGGCGCCCGCGCACAAATGCGCCCGTCCGGCCCCACGGCGATGGATCCTCCGGGAAAGATCTTCCCGCCCTCCGAGCCGACGAGCTGGCTCACGACGACGAAGATCCCGTGCTCCAGAGCTGCGCCCGGAGCGAGCTTGTCCCACCGGTCCAGGTTCCCCGGCTGGCCTGATTGCGGCAGGAATTCCCTCGCCGGCGAAGCGCTGGCGACGACCAGCAGCTCTGCGCCGTCCAGGGCGAGAATCGCGGAGGGCAGACAGTGCCACATGTCCTCGCAGATCAGCATGCCCATCCGCCCGAAGCGGGTGTCAAACGCTTCCACCGTCTGCCCGGCCTCGACGAACCGGTCCTCGTCGAAGACGCCATAGGTGGGCAGGAACATCTTGCGGTGGATGTGAAGCGGCTGGAACGTGTCTCCCGAGGGCGTCAGGTAGGCGATGCTGTTGAAGAGATGATTCCTGCGCCTCTCGTAGAATCCCAGGGCCAGGTCGGGTGCCCGCTCGGGCGGTGCTCCCAATCCCTCGCACAGCTCGTCCGCGGTGAGAGCGGCCTCGAAGACGCCCCCCTCCAGGAAATACCCGGACAGCGAAGCCTCGGGGAAGACCAGGAGATCGTTCCCGGCGGCGGCGTCCATGATCCAGTCCCGGGCACGTTGCAGATTGCCCGCGACGTCGGCCTTGCGGGGCTTGAACTGGGCGAGGCCGACGCGGAGGGGAGGGCGCTCCTTGGCAGGGCTCATCGCGCTCTTCCGGGCGTAGTCGAGGACCACCCGGTCCTCGCGGTCACAGGATCCATGGTGACAGAAACGTAAGTGAAGGCGCCGGCTCGCGCAGCCGCCGCGGCTCACCAGGGCATGCTCGTTGCAGGTTCGTGCTCGCGGGTGGAGGGATTCGACCCGTGGCTCCTTCGGGGCATCGGCTTCCGTCCGCCTTCCGCCGTGGGTTGGGGAACGCCGCTCGACGAGGCGGGGTTATCAGGAGAAGTCCCTCGAATCACCCGGAAAAAGGCATCGGAATGGGTCGCTTGGTCGGATCACTCGTGCTGCTCGTCGCGCTGTTTGCTCCTTCAGCTGCCGGCGCGCAGAGCTCCCAATCCCGAGCGCGGCCGACCCGGACGAGCGGCGCGACCTCGGGGGCGGACTCCGGGGCGGTGGCCGAGGCCGAGGTCTTCCGTGAGACGCTTCGAGCCATTCGGAATCACAGTCTGTCGCCGTTCAGCGATTCCACTCTGTGGGAGAAGGCCCTTCAGGGCTTGGTGGAGTCTCTTGACGATCCGTACGCAGCCGTGCTGACACCGGACGAGGTGGACAGCTTTCGCGAGGAGACCACGGGAAACTACAGCGGCATCGGGGTCCAGATCACCGAGCTGAACGACAGCATCACCGTCACCGCCGTGTTCCGCGGAAGTCCCGCCAATGAGGTGGGCCTCCTGGAGGGCGATCGCATCGTGAGAGTCAACGACGACCCGGCCGAGGATTGGACGGCCAGCGATGCCTCGGACCGCATCCGGGGTGAGGCCGGAACCACGGTCCGTGTGTATGTCCGCCGGGACGGAGTCGCGGAGCCCATACTTCACTCCATCGAGCGCGGTGAAATCCACCTGTCTGCCGTCACCGCAGTGATGCTGTCCCATGATTCCGTGGGGTACATCGGCGTGGACCGCGTCGCCCGGAACTCGGCGGCGGAGGTGGACTCGGCGTTCACAGTCCTGGCCGACGCACGCGGAATCGTGCTGGATCTTCGGCGCAACCCGGGAGGATACTTGGACGAGGCCCTGAAGCTGGCCGATCTCTTCCTCGAGGAAGACGTGTTGCTGGCTTCCACCCGAAGCCGCCGCCCAGGACCCGACGCGGAAACGATCGAGCAGCGAGGGTACGCCCGCACCACCGCGCGGATACCGGACAAGCCCATCGTCGTGCTCGTGGACCGGTTCACGGCCTCTGCCGCCGAGATCCTGGCGGGCGCCCTCCAGGATCACGACCGGGCAACGGTGCTGGGAGAGCGCACCTTCGGCAAGGGGGTCGTCCAGACGATCCTGCCCCTTCCCGCGGGCCGCCAGCTCCGGCTCACCACCGGGGAGTGGTACACACCGCTGGGCCGGTCCCTGCACCGGCCGCGGGACCGGAGCGGCCGTCCGCTTCCGGACCCCGACACGTTTCCGATCTTCCGCACGAAGGGCGGCCGTGAGCTGAGCGGAGGCGGCGGCGTCTTTCCGGATCTGGCTATTCCGAACGACACTCTGAAGCTGCCCGAGCGTGAGGTGCTGGACGCGGCCAACGAGGCAGAGGTCAACCTCACCGTCGCTCTCGCGGAGTTCGCCTTCGGAGAGGCACAGGCCGCACGCCGTGGAGAAGGCCCTTCAGCGCTGTCGGACGAAGTGTTCGGGCAGTTCCTCGACACGCTGGTCGAAGCCGGGGTACGGGAAGAAGCTCTGATGGACCCGGTGGGCCGGGCCTACCTGCGCTGGAGAGCGGACGTGGCGTTCGCCCAACGGTTGAACGACGAGCTCCGCATTCTCGAGGAGCGCATCAAGCGAGACCGCGTGCTGGCGGAGGCCGTGAAGCTCCTGGAGGAGTCCCGAACACCCGCCGACGTGTTTCGCGCCGGGAATCCGGTGGAGAAGGTCGGCTCCATGGGACGGGTACACTAGAGCTCTTTTCGCTCCGGCCTTACCTCGCTCCGGCCTTACCTGACCCTGCGAAGCCCCGCCGGGGCCGGTCCGTTGTCAGCCTCGGGGGTGGTACTTGCGGTGGACATCCCGGAGGTATTCCCGATCGACGTGAGTGTAGATCTGGGTCGTAGAGATGTCCGCGTGACCCAGTAGATCCTGGACGGCGGCCAGGTCGGCTCCCCCCTCCAGAAGGTGCGTCGCAAAGGTGTGGCGGAGCGTGTGTGGCGAGACCGCCTTGTGAATCCCCGCCCGCTGGGCCGCGTCCTTCACGAGGTTCCACACGGCCATCCGGGTGAGGGGACGCCCTCGGTGGTTGAGGAAGACGGCTCCCTCCCCTTCGCCCTTGTCCAGGCGGGGTCGCACGCGCTCCAGGTATCGGGTCAGCGCCAGCCCCGCCGCCGAGCCGACGGCCACCAGACGCTCCTTGGAGCCCTTCCCGAAGACGGTGGCGAACCCTTCGTCCAGGTCGAGATTCCGAACTCGCAGTGCGATGAGCTCGGAGACCCGCACGCCCGTGGCGTAGAGGAACTCCAGGATGGCCCGGTCTCGCCAGTACAGAGGACGGTTCCGATCCGGTGCCTCCAGAAGGCGATCGGTCTCTTCCCGGCTGAGCACGCTGGGGAGCCTCCTCCACGTCTGGGGCGTCTCCAGTCGCTCGGTCGGGTCGGCGTCCAGGACCCCTTCGGAGAGGAGGAACGCAAAGTACGTGCGGATGGCCGAGAGCGCCCGGCGGATCGATGTCGCCGCGAGCCCCCTGTCCTTCAGGTAATAGACGTACTCCCGAAGATCCAGATGGGTCACGGCCTCGGGCTCCCCCACCCCTCGGTGGGCCAGATACTCCAGAAGTCGATCCAGGTCACGGTGGTACGCCCGGATGGTGCGGTCCGAGAGGCCCCGTTCGAACCAGAGGAAATCGGCGAATTGCTCGAGCCGGAAGCTCCTGGCCAGATCCGGTGAGCCCTCGGCCACGAAATCAGTCTCCGAGTCCCGACCCGCCGGGGTCCGTCGGACCCTCGGGAGAAGCCGGGATGGTTCCCTGAGAGGGATCGTCCGCCCGTTGGCGGCGCGTCCGGATCCACCAGAGACCCACCAGCCCACCCACGAGAATCGCCAGCGCGAGGAGTGCCAGGTTGGCGCCCTCAAGCCACCCCTGAATTCGACCCAGGTTTCGCCCGGCCGTGAAGCCGAGCCAGACGAGGGTCCCGTACCAGATCGCGGAGGCCGTGGTGAGAGGAATGGCCACCCAGAGGATCGGTTGATGCGTCACCCCGGCGAAGCCCGGCACCACTGCCCGAAGCCCGGGGAGGAAGCGAGTGATGAAGATGGCCAGGTGTCCCCAGCGGTCGTAGAAGCGCACGATGCGTGCGAACTGGCTGGGATTGAGCAGGTAGCGTCCCCAGCCCGTCTCGAAGAACGGCCGCCCGAGCCGGTGACCTCCCCAGTACACGGCGAGGGCCGACCCCACGTTGGCACCCCAGGTGACGAGGAATACGGTCCAGGGCTCGGCCCGACCCATCGCGGCGAGAAAGCCGCCCAGGAGCACGAAAGTGTCGGCAGGGACCGGGGGTACCACGTTCTCCAGAGCGGCGCCCGCTCCCAGGAGCAGATAGATGAGGGAAGGAGCCAGCGTTCCCAGGAGGCTCAGGAGCTCGTTCATCATCCGCTATCGGGATCCGCGATGCTCGAGGGAGCGCGGGCGCGAGTGGCCACTAGTCCGGCAGCTGTGGCTCCAACGGTGTCATACCCGCGTCGCCGGACCGGTCCCGACGGATCAGCGCCACCGCATACACCGCCAAGCCCTCTCCGGAGCCTGTCCACCCCATGCCCTCGTTCGATTTGCCCTTGACGGAGACTCGATCGGTTTGTACCCCCAGGGCCCCCGAGAGGTTGGCCCTCATGGCGCTGGCGTGGGGCGCGATCCTGGGTCGCTCGCACACCACGGTCACGTCCACGTTGCCCACCCGGTACCCTCGGCTCCGAAGGACCGCCACGGTCCTGCGAAGAAGCTGCACGGAGTCCGCGTCGCGGTATCGCTCGTCCGAAGGTGGGAAGTGGAACCCCACGTCCCCCGCAGCGGCCGCCCCCAGAACGGCATCGATCACGGCATGGGCAACGGCGTCGCCGTCGGAATGGCCTGCCAGTCCCGGGCTGTCCGGGATTCGGACCCCTCCCAGAATCATTGGGCGGGACTCGTCGAACCTGTGCGAATCGTATCCGAATCCGACTCTCATGATGGACCTCGGGTCAACGACAGCGGGGACAGCCGGGAGTCGCGGCTGTCCCCGTCCTTCATTCGTCGAGTGGCGGCTTCACCTGCCCGGGACCTGCCTACCCCTCCCAGCGACGCAGGACCAGACAGGCGTTGTGACCTCCGAATCCAAACGAGTTGGACAGGGCCAGGCGAACCGGCCCCTCCACCATGCGGTTGTGTGCGTAGTCCAGGTCACAGTCCGGATCCGGCGTCGAAAAGTTGATGGTGGGAGGGATCTTGCCTTCCCGACAGGCCAGAGCGCTGATCACGGCCTCCACCGCCCCGGAGGCTCCCAGCAGATGCCCGATCATCGACTTCGTGGAGCCGACCACCACGTTGCGGGCCGCGTCTCCCAGAACCGCCTTGATCGCCTCGGTCTCGGTCTTGTCGTTTTGCGGTGTGGACGTCCCGTGAGCGTTGACGTAGTCCACATCCTCGGGAGCCGCGTTCGCGTCCGACAGCGCGACCCGCATCGCGTGCTGCGCGCCCTCCCCCTCGGGAGCTGGAGCCGTGATGTGGTGGGCATCCGCCGAGGCGCCGTACCCCACGACCTCAGCGACGATGTCGGCGCCCCGGTCCCGGGCCGTCTCCAGGGCCTCCAGAATCAGGCACCCGGCGCCCTCGCCGATCACGAAACCGTCCCGTGTCGCGTCGAAGGGCCGACTGGCGGTGGCCGGTTCGTCGTTCCGCGTGGACATGGCTTTCATCGAGGCGAAGCCGGCGATGGTGAGCGGTGTGATGGTGGCCTCGGAGCCTCCGCTGATCATGATGTCGGCGTCGCCCCGCTGGATCACCCGAAACGCCTCTCCCAGGGCATGAGCGCTGGAGGCACAGGCGGAAACGGTGGCGTAGTTGGGCCCCCGGGCCCCGAACCGGATCGAGATGAGGCCCGCGGCGATGTCGGGGATGAACATGGGCACGAAGAACGGGCTCACCCGCTTGGGTCCACGGTTGTTCAGGATCCAGCATTGCTCCTCGCAGGTGGCGATCCCTCCGATGCCGGAGCCGAAGATCACCCCGATTCGCTCGGGGGGCACCACCTTCCGGCCGTCGCTGTCGAGCCCCGCCGCCTCCATGCCCTGGGCCGCCGCAGCGATGGCGAGCTGGGCGAAGCGATCGTACCGTCGAACCTCCTTTCGATCCAGATACGCCTCGGGATCGAAGTCGAGGGCCTCACAGGCGATGCGGGTGGCGTATTCCTCGGTGGTCTCGAAGTGCGTGATCGGGCCGCAACCGCTGACGCCGGACAGGAGGGCGCTCCAGCTGCTCTCCACGTCCGCTCCCACGGGGGTGACCAGGCCCACTCCCGTGATCACCACGCGCCGGGCGTCGAGTCGTTGCTGTGTCATGGAAAGGACCCCGCGGCAATCGCCCCCGGGCCGCCCTTACCCCTCGGAGTTCTTCTCGAGGTATCCGATGGCGTCACCGACCGTGCGCATCTGTTCGGCGTCCTCGTCCGGAATGTCGATCCCGAACTCCTCCTCGAATGCCATGACCAGTTCGACGGTATCCAGGGAGTCCGCTCCGAGATCCTCAACAAAGGACGCATCGCGAGTGACCTTTTCGGGCTCCACACCCAGCTCGTTGATGATGATCTCGCGTACCCTGCTCTCGATGTCCGCCATTTCGTTCCTTCCTTCGGGAATGAGAATGCACTCGTGCGCGTCGCTCGCCGCGCATGGCTCTCTACATCACCATCCCACCGTCCACAGTCAAGACCTGGCCGGTAATGTAGCGAGCCGAAGGGCCGGCGAGAAAGCGTGCCACGCCGGCTACGTCCTCCGGTGAGCCCAGCCGTCCCAGGGGGATTCGGCCGGTGAGCTCCTCGACCGCCTCGTCCGGCAGACGGGCCGTCATGTTGGTCTCGATGAAGCCGGGCGCGATGGCGTTGCAGCGAATCCCTCGGGACGCCAGCTCTCGGGCCACGCTCTTCGTGAAACCGATCAGCCCGGCCTTGGACGCCGCGTAATTCGCCTGCCCGGCATTTCCCATCAGCCCGATCACCGATGTGACGTTGATGATCACTCCGTCCCGTCGCTTCATCATGCCCCGGGACACCGCCCTCGTTACGTTGAAAGCCCCTGTGAGGTTAACAGCAATCACCTCATCCCAATCCTCATCTTTGAGCCTGACCACGATGTTGTCGCGGGTCACCCCGGCGTTATTCACCGCGATTCCCACGGGTCCCACGCTGGACTCGACGGCTCTCACCAGTTCGGCAACGGCGCCGGAGTCCCTCACGTCACAGGAGAACCCTTCATGACCCTCGCCGGGAAGCTCCCGGGCCGCCTCCTCGGCTCTCGGTCCGTCTCTTCCGATCACGGCCACTCGGGCGCCGCCCTCCGCAAGCGCCTGGGCGATGGCCCGCCCGATGCCACGGGATCCTCCCGTCACGAGAGCGTTCGTATCGCTCAATTCTCTCATCTTGAATCCCTGCCGTTCGCTGCCCGAGCCCCGGATTCCCTCACGAGGCCGTGAATGCCTCCACTTCCGCCGGATCCCCCACCGACACGCTGGCAACGCCCCGTGCGTTCCTTCGGTTCAGGCCGGACAGGACCCCGCCCGGGCCCAATTCGACGAAGCGATCCACCCCCGCCGCGCTCATGGCACGCACCGACTCGGACCACCGCACCGGGGACGTCAACTGCCGTACCAGGAGACGCCGCGCCTCTGCACCACTGCGCACCGCCGAGGCCGTCACGTTGGCCACCACCGGAAAGCGAGGGTCGCGGAAGTCGAGCCCCTCCAGCGCCTCACGCAATCCCTCACTGGCCGGACCCATCAGAGGGGAGTGAAAGGCGCCTGAGACGTTGAGGGTCACCGCCTTCTTCGCTCCGGCGTCCGAGGCCATCCGGACCGCCCGGTCCACGGCCACCGGATCCCCGCTGATCACGACCTGCCCCGGGGAATTGAAGTTCGCCGGGACGCACAGGCCGTCGACACTGGAGGCGGCGGCGCAGAGCTCGCGCACGCGGTCGTCCTCCAGACCCAGCACGGCGGCCATGGTTCCCGGCCGCGTCTGTCCGGCGGAGTACATCAGCTCGCCTCGCAGGCGCACCGCCCGCAACGCGCTCTCGAAGCTCAGGGTGCCGGTGCAGACGTACGCCGAGAATTCCCCCAGGGAATGTCCCGCCGCCAGCGAGGCACCCCGGATGGCATCGGCCAGCACCCGCCAGACCGCCACTGAATGGGCGAGGATCGCCGGTTGCGCGTTCCGGGTCTGGGTGAGCTCCTCGGCGGGGCCTTCCCACGCCAGCCGCGAGAGCCGGAAGCCGAGGATCTCGTCCGCCTCCTCGAAGGTGCGAGCCGCCTCGGCGAAAGCCGATGCCAGAGCTCCGCCCATGCCCACGGTTTGGGATCCCTGTCCTGGAAACAGAAGTCCGAGCGACATGGTTGGGATTGGCTTCGTATGAGGATTACCAGCGCAGCGCCATGGCGCCCCAGGTGAATCCGGCGCCGAAGGCCACCATGAGGATGTGGGCACCCGGTCCGATGAGCCCCCGCTCCTGGGCCTCGTCCAGGGCAACGATGACGGAGGCGGAGCTCATGTTTCCGTAGCGGTCCACATTGACGAAGACCTTGTCCATGGGGAGCCCCGCGTATTTGGCCGTCGCCTCGATGATTCGGATGTTCGCCTGGTGAGGCACCATGAGATCCACGTCATGCGGCGTGAGCCCGGCGTCATGAAGAGCCATATCGGCCGCTTCCGCCATCTGACGGACGGCGTTCTTGAAGACTTCCCTGCCCTGCATCCTGAGGAAGTGCCCCCCGTTCTCCAGAACATCCGGATTCATGGGAATGGCCGCCCCCCCAGCCGGTCGGTAAAGAAGATCCGCCAGCCTTCCGTCCGAGCGCAGGTGACTGGAGAGAATGCCCCTCAGCCCCTCGGAGGGCTTCATGACGGCGGCCCCCGCGCCATCCCCGAACAGCACGCACGTGGACCGGTCCGTCCAGTCGGTGATGGAGCTCATCTTCTCCGCAGCCACCACCAGCGCGACTTCGCCCCGTCCCGCATTCAGGTACCCTTCCGCCATGGACATGCCGTACATGAAGCCCGTACAGGCCCCCATGACGTCCAGGGCCAGCGCGTTTGTGGCTCCCAGCACTGCCTGGACATCGCAGGCCGTCGAGGGGAGCCAGCGATCCGGAGTCGCCGTGGAGACGATGAGGATGTCCACCTCTCCCGGCTCCACGCCGGCACGCTCCATGGCGGTCCGTGCGGCGTTCGCGCCCATGTCCCGGGCGAGCTCGTCTGGCCCCGCGAGACGTCGTTCCCGGATTCCGGTCCGCTCCCGGATCCACTCGTCGGTGGTGTCAACCATGGATTCGAGATCCGTGTTGGTGAGAACCCGTTCGGGGAGGTACCGCCCCGTCGAGACGATCTCGGCGATGGGCGTCGGGTGGATCATACCAGCTCCTCGCGAAGGCTCCCGTCCGAGAGCTCCCGGGCGACGTGGGAGACCATGGACGATCGCACGGCCTCGGCGGCCACTCCGACGGCGTTGCGAATGGCTTTGGGCGGGGACTTCCCGTGGCAGACGATGGACACCCCGTTCACGCCCAGGAGCGGAGCACCTCCATATTCGGCGTAGTCCAGCACCTGGAACACCTCCTCCAGCTCCAGACGGTCCCGGCTATGCGCCAGCTCCCTTCTGAGGAGCCCGATGACGAACTCTGCAACCGACTCGTAGAACTTGAGCAGAACGTTCCCAACGAAACCGTCACAGACGAGCACGTCGCAGACGCCGCCGATGATGTCCCGGCCCTCCACGTTACCGATGAAGTGGAGGCCGCTATCCGAGAGAAGCCGGTAGGCTTCCAGGGCCTGCTCGTCCCCCTTCTCGGGCTCCTCCCCGATGTTCAGGAGCCCCACCCGCGGGTTCTCGACTCCCATGATGTCCTGCGCGTAGATCTTGCCCAGCTTGGCGAACTGGAGCAGATGATCCGGTTTGCAGTCCACGTTCGCACCGGCATCCAGCATGAGGGTGGGCAAGCCGGAGGTGGGCAGGAGCGTGCCGATCGCGGGCCGGTCCACTCCGGGGAGGCGTCGAAGGATGATCAGGGACGCCGCCATGACTGCCCCGGTGGACCCGGCGCTCACGAACGCATCCGCTTTCCCCTCCTTCTGCAGCCGCAACCCCATCACGATGGAGGACCGGGCCTTGCGGCGGACGGCTAGCGCCGGTGAGTCGCCGGGAAGTATGCGTTCCGGGGCATGAACGACGGTGACCCGGTCCCGGGGGTAGTCGGACGCCCGGGACAGCTCGTCCTCGACGAGCTTCGCGTCGCCGACCAGGAGGATCTCCAGCTCGGAGCCGTGATCCCTGAAGGCGTCGAGAGCCCCGGCGACCTCCGTCCCCGGGGCTTCATCGGTGCCCATGGCGTCGAGCGCAATGCGCACGGGTCCAACCTCTATTATGCGAGCTCGACGTCGAGCACTGCCTCGCCTCGGTAATACCCGCACGCGGCGCAGACCCGATGCGGGACCTTCGGGTCCCCGCAGCGCTGACAGGTAGCAACCACCACGTCACGCGCCTTGAAGTGGGTGCGACGCTTTCGCTTGCGCTGCTTCGACACTCGCCTCTTGGGAACGGCCATCTTCTCTTCTTCTCACTCAGGGATCAGAGTCCGGAGCTTCTCCCACCGGGGATCGGGCTCATCGAACGTGCACTCGCACGTCTCCAGATTCCGATTCGCCCCACAACGGGGACAGAGACCCTTGCAGCCCGGCTCGCAGACGACGAAGCTGGGCGCTGCGATCAGAAGCTCCTCCCGTATCGCGCTCCGCAGGTCGAGCTCCCGGCACCCCAGGGGTAGCGGCCTGACCTCCGGTGCGATCTCCTCACTGTCGGTATCGTCGGTCCAGGCGTAGAGGAGCGTCAGCTCCTCGTCTACCGTGACCTCCACGGCGTCGAGGCAGCGGCGGCAGTCCCGGCTCACCGTCGCCCCGAATCGCCCCTTCACCCACACCTCGCCGCTCGCCACCGTCGCGGCGCGGGCTGTGACCCGGACTCCCGAGCGGAGCCCGAGATCCGAGCCTTCCCAGAGCGGGTCATTCGCGGGGATTTCCCCGGCCAGCTCCAGGGACCCCTGCCGAGCAAGCTCAGCAAGGTTGATGGTCAACATAGTCGTGAAAGCTAGCTAACCAGCGATCTTGATGTCAACGCGCTGCGCACGCGGTCCATCCATCAAGCGCCCGCACGCCTCCACCATGCCGCTCAGAGTCCCAGGAGCTCCTGGGAGCTGAAGAAGAACGCGATCTCCACCCCCGCGGTTTCGGGCGAATCCGAGGCGTGAATCGCGTTCCGCTCCTTGTTCTCCGCATAGAGCTGCCGAATGGTCCCCTCCGCGGCTTCGGCGGGATCCGTCGCCCCGATGACTTCCCGGAGCCTGGGTACCGCCTCCGGGGCTTCCAGGACCATGGGGATCACCGGTCCGGAGGTCATGAAGGAGACGAGAGCACCGTAGAACGGCCGTTCCCTGTGCACCTGGTAGAAGGAACCCGCCTGGGCCTCCGAGAGACGGCCCATCTTCATGCCTCTGATCTCGAAACCGGCGGCCTCCAGGTGGGCGATGATCTTCCCTGCCTTGCCGGAGCCAACCGCATCCGGCTTGATGATCGCGAGCGTCCGGTTCATCTCCGAGTCCTGTTGGTCTACGTGGGCATGGACGCGGGTCGATGGTCAGAGCGCGGACCCGGCGCACCAGCGTGTATACCGTCGCAGGAGTCTAGTGTCCCGTTTCCAAAGTCCGCGAGCCACCAAGAGGGTCCGGGCGCCGAGGGATCAAGGCGGGACGAGGCGGCGTAGCCTGAGCTACGGCAACGAGTTCCAACGCCGAGCCCTCGGATGCACCGTGCCCTCGACTTCCCTGATGACGGGAAGCTGATTCACATGCTTGCTGGCCATGAGATTGGCCGCTTCCAGGAGACCCTGATCCTCCGACACGCACATGACCGAACGGCTCATCACCTCGCGAGCGGTCTCCGCTTCCACCACCTGATCCAGCTCCTCCCCCTCCCCGGTCATTCGACGCGGCAAGAGATGGCTCAGGGCATCCCCCGCCGTGATGATCCCGAGGAACTCATACTCCTCCCCCACCACCGGGACGGCCTGCACACCCCTCCGGACCATCAGATCCATGACCTCGGCGATGGGCGCGTCGGGGTACACCCGATAGGTGACGGGTGTCATGGCGTCCTGGACCAGGGGACGCTCCTGGAGATCCAGCTCCATGAGCTCCTCGAGGGCCTGGACCTCGGCCGCCGAACGGGCGGCCAGCAGATGCCCCACGGTCTCGGCGTCCCTGAAAACTCGCGTGAGGACGGGAATGACCTGCGCGCGCAGCGTGGACATGGGCTTCGCCGACACCAGGAGAACGAGGATCCGGGCCGACCCCGCCTTCTCCTCACCCTCCTTCAGGAGGATGGCTTGAGGGGCCACTCCGAGAGCCACCCAGAGGTCCCTTGCCGTCTCCGACCTGTCCGCGACCAGGGAGACCTGCTCGGTGACCTGAAGGACCGTGCCACTCCGCCCGGTCGCCAGTCCCTGGGCGTAGAGAGACCGGTCTTTCCCCGGCACACCCTCTCCGGCACGCTCCAGGAGTGTGCCAAGGGCATCCGCGAGGCTCTCCGCCCGCAGGGGAACGACGATCCGCTCCGCGGTGAGAATCCTGGAAAGTTTCATGGCACCACCGAAGTCCCTTTGGCCGCCGCTCTCGCGGCGAGCCGCTAGAGGCCGAGGGCCTCCCGGATCAGACCGACGATGTCTATAGGACGTCGGGCGACGGCCACTCCGTTTTCACGGAATGCCCTCATCTTCTCCTCCGCGGTGCCCGACGATCTGCTGATGATGGCGCCGGCATGCCCCATGCGCCGTCCCGGAGGGGCGGTCTGGCCGGCCACGAACCCGACGACGGGCTTGGTCATCCGTTCGGAGACGTACCGCGCGGCCTCCTGCTCGTCGGTGCCGCCGATCTCGCCGATCAGCACCACGGCCTCCGTCCCTTGATCCTCCGAAAAAGCGCGCAGACAGTCGACGAAGCTGGTGCCGATGATGGGATCCCCCCCGATTCCCACGCACGTCGACTGACCGATGCCGGCATCCGTCAGCTGGGCCACGGCTTCGTAGGTAAGGGTCCCCGACCGGGACACCACCCCAACGGGACCCGGCGAGACGATGTGACCGGGAATGATCCCCACCTTCGCCTGACCAGCCGTGATGAGGCCAGGACAGTTGGGGCCGATGAGGCGCACACCGTGGTCCTCCACGAACGCGCCGGCCCGGGTCATGTCCAGCACCGGGATCCCTTCCGTGATCCCGACGATCAGCTGGACGCCCGCTTCTGCGGCTTCCATGATGGCGCTGGCGGCGAAGGCGGGGGGCACGTAGACCACCGACGTGTTGGCTCCCGTCTCTTCCACCGCCCGATCCACGGAGTTGAACACCGGAACCCTTTCGCCGGCGGGGCCCTCGAAAATCTGCCCCCCCTTCCCCGGTGTCACTCCCGCCACGACCCGGGTGCCGTACTCCATCATCTGACGGGTGTGGAAGGATCCGTCCCGGCCCGTGATCCCCTGCACCACGAGGCGGGTTTCGCTATCGACAAAGATCGCCATGAGTGCGGTCCTGTATCTCTGAGTAAACTACGCTCAGCTCGCGGCCGCCAGGGCGACGGCGCGCTCCACGGCCTCGTCCATGGACGTGCCGGCGGTGATACCGGCATCGGCCAGGATCTCCACGGCCTCCTTCTCGTTGGTTCCCGTGAGGCGTATGACCATTGGAGGTTCGATCTCGATTCGGCGCGTCGCCTCGACGATTCCCAGAGCGACGTCGTCGCAGCGGGTGATCCCGCCGAAGATGTTGAAGAGGATGGACCGAACCTTGGGCTCGGAGGTGATGATCTCCAGGGCCGACACCACCTTGTCCGGGCTCGACGAGCCTCCGATATCCAGGAAGTTCGCGGGCTCGCCGCCATGGTACTTCACGAGGTCCATGGTGGCCATGGCGAGGCCGGCCCCGTTCACGCAACAACCCACTTCTCCGTCCAGCTTGACATAGCTGAGTCCGGCCTCGCGGGCCCGGTCCTCCGCCCAGTCATCGGAGAGGTCGCGATACCCCGCGAGCTCGGGCTGCCTGAAGAGCTCGTTGTCATCGATGCTCACCTTGGCGTCGATGGCCTTGACCTCACCGGACGGCGTCGTGATGAGGGGGTTGATCTCGGCCAAGGAGGCACCGCTCCGCACAAACGCTTGGTAGAGCTGAGCGATCACTCGGGCTCCCTGTTTGATGAGCCCGGGCTCCTCGTACAGGACGTTGGCCAGCCAGTACGTCTGATGTTGCAGAAGCCCGTACCGGGGGTCCACCCGGAGGCGCCGGACGGCCTTGGGATCCGAGGCTGCGACCTCCTCGATGTCCATGCCGCCCTGGTCGGACACGATGAACATGGGAGCCCGGGCGCTTCTGCTCAGAACCAGTCCGACGTAGGACTCGCTGGCGATGTCCTCCGCGGGAGTGACCAGCACCTTGCGGACCTCCAGCCCTCGAATCGACATGCCCAGGATGGCCTCGGCGTGGGACCGGGCCTCGTCCGGGCTGGACGCCAGCTTCACTCCTCCCGCCTTGCCCCGGCCCCCTGAGTGGACCTGGGCCTTGACCACCACGGTTCCGCCGAGCTCCCGGGCGTGAGCCTCGGCCTCCTCCGCCGTCTCGGCCACCCTGCCGGAAGGCACGGGAATGCCCGCGGACCGAAAGATCTCCCTCGCCTGGTATTCATGAAGATTCATCGAATCATCCGAAGCCTGATGGTGCGCCGGCCGTCCGCGCACGAGTCCGGGACCACCGGTGAAAACCGGGCCAAGGTAGCCCGGACAGTGGAAGGGATCAAGAAGAAGAGGGCGTCCTCGGAGGGGATTCAGGCCTCGACCGCGAGGCTGCCAGGAGCCGGCGCGCTCCCCCCCTCAGCCGCCCGGGTCGGAGCCCCCGTCCCCTGTACCCGGCGTTCCCGAAGGCCCCGTGGGAACCGCCTCCAGGAACCTGCGAAGCTCCTCCAGCACGGTCCCGAATCCCGCCCAGTCACCCGCTCGGAGCCGTTGCTCGGCCTCGTCCAGAAGACGCAGAGCGTCCACGGGCCACCCTTCGGCGCTCGCGCCTTCCGCCACCCGATCCGCCGCTGGCCGGGCAGCCCCCTGTGCGCCGGGTGCCAGAGCGGCGATCGCCTCTTCGAGCGTGGGCATCATCGAGACCTCGCGACCGTCACTTACGACGAAGCGGCGCAGCTCAGGGATCGCGTCCTCCTCCGCGGCCAGGAAGATGGGCTCCATGTACAGGACGCTCCGACCCGCCGGGACGACGTGAAGGTGACCCGTCCAGACCTGGCTCCCTCCCTGGCGCCAGAGCGAAAACTGCTGAGAGATGACCGGGTCCTGTTCCACCAGGGCCTCCACCTGCCGCGGGCCCGGCACCTGGCTCTCCACCGGGATCTCGTAGAGGAGCAGCTCGCCGTACCGCTCGGGGTCGCATCGCGCCACGAAGAGGGCCGTCAGGTTCTGCCGCCCTTGGGGAACGAAGACCGTGGAGACCAGGAACTCCGGCGTGGTCTCGCCAGGAAGCTCATAATACCCGTATTCCGGCCGGTAGGGCACGGGATTCGTTCCCTGCGAGAGCTCCTGCGCCACCGACCAGACGTCCTGCTGGCCGTGAAACGTGGGGGAGGTTTCCTGATGGTACTGGAAGAGGACCCTCGATTGCAGCGCCAGAAGCTCCCGAGGATAGCGCAGGTGGCGCTTCAGCTCTTCCGGCATGTCCTCCAGGGGATGGAGCAGTCCGGGGAAGGCCCGTCCGAAGGTCGCCAGAACCGGGTCGTCCTCGTCCACGACATGGAACGACACGACCCCACTGACCCCGTCCACGGCCACCTTCACGCTGTTGCGGAGGTAGCTGACCGGGCGGCGATTCTCGAGCTCGTGCGGGGACGACAGGGGGAAGTGCCTCGTGACGGTGTAGCCGTCCAGCAGCCACACGATCCGCCCCTCGTGGACCACGGGGTAGGGAGCAGCCGGGAAGCGCAGGAACGGAGCGATCTGGGACGCCCTCAATCGGATCTGGCGTCGGAAGACGAAGCGGCTCTGGTCCGAGACCTCTGACGCGAACAGCAGGTTCGGGTCCCGGAATCGCCAGGCCAGCGCCAGCTTACGGAGCGCGGAGCGCAGCCGAATCCCCTCCGGGAAGTCCACTCCGGGAACCCCGGGGGAGCCGTCCGGGGCCAGGAAGGACTCCCCGGTGGGGTTCACGATGGCATACGGCTGGGGACTCGCTCCGAAGAACACCTGCGCTCTCCGCAGCTCCAGGTCCGCCGGGGCATCCGGGGCAGAGGAAAACTCCGGCGGAATCGCGGAGAGGTGCATCAGAGGACGCCCCTGGGCGGTGCGCCCGGAAGCGGCGCTGGCCACCGCTCCCATTCCCACCAGGTAGCGCTCCCGGATGTGGAGGTTCTGCCAGTTTGGGTCCTGGATCCCACCGGGGTCCACTTCCCGCACGGCGACGGCCACGGGTTGGATCCCGCGCGAGGAGGGGTACCGGTCGATGGCCACGTCCACGAAGTCGTAGTACGGGAAGCGGGCCTCGATCTCTCGGTAGGTGGTGAGCAAGGCACCTTCCCCCCATGCCGGAAGGCCAGAGAATTGGCCCGCACTCCCGGCCCAGACCGCCGAGTCCGGCAAGGTGTAGGACAGGCGCTGCCTCTGAAGGTCCTGCAGACCGAATCCTCTTCTCGTGAACTCCAGGTTGTACTCGATGTAGGGCGTCTCCCTCTCCAGCTCGTTCGGCTCGACCCTGAATCGCTGCACGGTGGCCGGATAGACCTGACCGACCACCAGGCTGGCCGCGGCCACGCCGGCGATTCCGGCGACGGCCCAGACAGCCCGTCCTCTGAATCCTCCCCAGATCACGAACCCCGCACTGATGACCGCCACACCCGTCAGGGCCTGGAAGCCTGGGAGCCGAGCCTGAGCGTCCGTGTACCCGAAGATTCCCTGCACCCCCGAGGATCCGTCCAGCAGCAGGAGGTAGCGGGCCACCCAGAATCGGACCGCCAGCACGATCAGGAACGATCCGATGAGGATTATCAGGTGCCGATTCGCCAAGGGGTCGACCTCCAGCCGGTTTCCGGCCCAACGCATCGACCCCGTTGCCGCATAGCCCGCGGCCGAAATCGTGAACAGAACGAAGATCAGAACCAGCGCGTACGCGACCGTGACGGTCAGGACCGGGAGGACGAACACGTAGAAGGAGAGATCCTTCCCCAGCACCGGGTCGCCGGCTCCCCAATCCGTCGCATGCAGGAGAAGGAGGGCCCGCAGGCCAGCACCGGGAGCCACCGCGGCACCGAACCACAGAGCCACCAAAACGGCCATGGACAGGATGCCCAAGCGGACATAGGTGCGCGGCAGCTGCTCCGAGATCTCCAGGTTGCCGAACCGCCGCTTGATCTGGATTCCCGAGAGCGTGGAGGCCACTACCAGCAGGTTCGCGGCGACTAGCCCTCCCGTGAGGAGGGCCACCAGGGAGCGGATCCCCCAGAGCCAGGCTGTCCGGGTCAGGAAGACGCGCAGATATCCGGTGGTCTCCGCCCACAGAATCTCGACGTACAGCCCCGCGGCGGCCCGGCTCAGTAGAATCACGAGCCCCAGCCCCACGGCGATGCCCGCCACCAGGCGGCCACCCCGGAAGCCTCGGATCTGCGCTCTAGACATCGACACCCTGTCCCCTCAGCCAGTCCTCCACCTGCGATCGGATCTCTTCCAGGCGCTCTCGAGAGACCGCCTCGAAGCGCGCCACGATCACAGGCTGGGTGTTGGACGCTCGAAGTAGGCCCCATCCATCCCCGAACAGGATTCGCACCCCGTCCACGTCGATAACATCGTACCGTTCGCGAAAATGCTCCAGGGCCCGCTCCACGATCCCGAACTTGGCCTCCTCCGTCGTTTCGATACGGATCTCGGGAGTGGAGACGAAGCGGGGGAACGCCTCCGTCCGCGCGGACAGAGGAGCCTCGCCCCGGGCTAGCAGGTCCAGGAGTCGACAGGCAGCGTAGAGCGCATCGTCGAAGCCCAGATAGTCATCCGCGAAACAGAGGTGACCGGAGAGCTCCCCCGCGAGGGGCGCTCCCAGCGCCCGCATCTTCTCCTTCATGAGCGAGTGTCCCGTTTTCCACATCACCGCTTCCCCGCCGGCGGCGGTATAGACCTGAGGAAGGACCTGAGAGCACTTCACGTCGAACACCATCTTCTGTCCCGGTCCCCGCCGCTGCAGGATGTCGAGTCCGAAGAGGAGTAACAGGACATCGGCCCGCACCACCGTGCCTCTCTCGTCCACCGCCCCCAGGCGGTCCGCGTCTCCATCGAAGGCCACCCCCAGATCGGCGCCGGTGTCTCGCACGAGTTCGATCAGATCCACCAGGTTCTCGTCCACCGTGGGGTCGGGGTGGTGATTCGGAAAGGTGCCGTCAGATTCGCAGTAGAGGGGGATCACCTCCGCACCGATGGTCTCCAGGAGCGACACCGCCACGACGGACCCGGTTCCGTTGCCGCAATCCACCGCCACGCGCATCCGACGTTGGAGCTGGATCCGAGAGGCGAGGTCGGCGACGTAGGCGTGAATGACGTCCCTACGCCGAGAACCGCCGCTCCCCGCGACGAGATTCCCCTCCTGGACTCGGCGCAGCAGATCCTGGATGGCCCGGCCGTACAGAGGCCTGCCCCGCACGGTCATCTTGATGCCGTTGTACTCGGGCGGATTGTGGGAGCCCGTCACCTGAAGGGAGCCCTCCGCGCCCGTGTTCTGCTCCGTCCAGTAGACCAGGGGCGTGGGGACCGTGCCGACGTCGAGGACTTCCACACCGGCGGCCCGCACCCCCCGGATGAGCCCGTCCTGCAGATCGGGCGAGCTGGGCCGGTTGTCCCGCCCGACTACGGCGCGGGGCCCGTCCGGGCAGGCTTCGCGGAGAGCGCTCCCGTAGGCATGCCCCACGAACCGGGCGACCTCCGCGTGCAGGTCAGGCCCTACGATTCCTCGGATGTCGTACTCACGGAAGATCTGGGGGTTGAGGTCCATGGATTGTGACAGTCCCGGTTCAGTCGTCAGCATTCCGCTCAGCGAAACGGCGCCCCGGGCGGGGGCGCCGCATGCGGCCGCGGTTGTCCCCTCCGCGCTGGCGGAAGGAGGGGGTCAGGGGAGCGCGCCGGTGATTCCCAACGCGGCCTGGGAGAGACTCTCCACACTGGCCTGCGCGAACGCCAGTGTCCCGCCGGGAAAGACTCCCAGGAACAGAATGATGGCGGCTCCCGCCAGAAGCGCGATGCGCATGGGCATGGGCGTCATGAACTGGACGGTCAATTCCCCCGCGGCTGCCGGCTCTCGCATCCACATGAACCAGGCCACGCGCAGGTAATACCAGTAGGAGACCAGGGTGGCCAATACCAGGATCACCGCGAGGACCCAGAGCTGGGAGTCCACGGCTCCCAGGAGCAGGTAGAGCTTGCCCATGAACCCCCCCGTCCCCGGAAAGCCCGCCAGGGAGAGGAGGAAGATCGTGAAGTACACGGCCAGGAGGGGATTTCTGCGCCCGTACCCCGCATAATCCTCGATCTGAAGGCGATCTTCCCCCTGGTTCGCCACAGAGATCACCACGGCGAAGGCGCCAATGTTCATCAGGGTGTAGACCAGGAGGTAGAACAGGAGTCCGGCCGACGCCAGCTCGTTGGCCGCCACCACCGCCACCAGTAGGTACCCCGCGTGGGCGATGCTCGAGTAGGCGAGCATGCGCTTCACGTTCGACTGGACCAGGGCGATCAGGTTCGCCACCACCATCGTTATGGCGGCCAGCCACCAGACGATCGGGTACCAGCTCTCGTAGACACCGTCGAACGCGATCGTGAAGACCCGGAAGAAGGCCACGAAGGCCGCGGCCTTGACGGCGGCGGACATGAACGCAGTTACCGGCGAAGGAGCCCCCTCATACACGTCGGGCGTCCACATGTGGAACGGCACCGCCGAAACCTTGAAGGCGAACCCGATGGTGAGAAGAGCGATGCCGGCGACGAGCAGGGCGCTGCTGGCCGCTCCGGACGTCACGCTCAGGGCGATGCCGGCGATGTTGCTGGTGCCCGCCGCGCCGTAGACGAGGGCGATTCCATACAGCAGGAAGCCCGTCGAAAAGGCACCCAGCAGGAAGTACTTGAGGCCCGCCTCCGCCGACCTTGGGTCCCGCCGATTGAAGGCCGTGAGGGTGTACACGGCGATGGACATGACCTCCAGCCCCAGGAACAGGATGATGAGATCCCGCGTCGCTGCCATCAGCATCATCCCCACGGCGGAGAACATGATCAGGGCGTAGAACTCCCCGGCCTGCAACCGCTGCCGATACACGTATCCGAAGGAGATGAGGACGCAGAGGGCCACCGCCAGGAGGAAGATCCAGTTGGCGAACAGCCGGAAGTGGTCCAGGGCGATCATGTTGCCGCTTCCCACTTCCTCCACTCCGTAGAGCCATCCGTTGGCCGCCGCAGCGAGGGCTATTCCCACCAGGGTGAGCCAGCCCAGGTCCGCCGCCGACGTGCTCGTGCTCTCCTCCGGCTTCCGCCAGACCCCGATCAACAGGATCATCATTCCCCACACGCTGAGAACGATCTCCGGAAGAAGCGCCCAGATGTAGTGAGCTTGCGAGCTGAAATCGAGTACCATGAAAGGCTATTCCCGGTCTACGACCGATGCGGGCCACGCTCGCGAATCCGCGTGACCCGGGTCGGTTGGGCCAAGTTCAACGTCCTCGGAAACTCCTGCAAAACCCTCAAAAACTCCTTCGAACGTGGATTCCCGCGGCTGCGACGCGGCAGGCACGTGTGGGTCCGGCGCCTCGCCCCTGCCCGGCACGTCCGGCACACGGTCCGCCAGCCCCCGCAGATCCAGCTCCCCCGTTCCCGCGGACCGTTCCACCTGCTCCAGGACCGCCTCCACGCTGGGCTCCATGCGATCCAGAATCGGGGTGGGATAGAACCCGATCCCGATCATCAGGAGAGCCATGGGAACCAGAATCACCAGCTCGCGCCCCGACAGATCCTGGAGGTCCTTGTTCTCCTCCTTGTCTAGGGGGTTGAAGATGATCTTCTGGACCATGGGGAGCATGTAGAACGCGGCGAAGATCACTCCCGAGGCCGCGATGAGGGCCACCACCGGGTGGGTCTCGAACGTTCCCAGCAGGGAAAGGAACTCGCCCACGAAACCGCTGGTGCCCGGGACTCCTATGGAGGCCAGCGCCGTGATCAGGAGGATGGTAGCAAACCACGGAGTGACCTTGCTGAGCCCTCCGAAATCGCGGATGAGGCGGGTGTGCCGGCGCTCGTACAGCATTCCCACCAGGAGGAACAGCGCACCCGTGGAGATCCCGTGAGAGATCATCACCACCAACCCTCCCTGAATCCCGTTCACGGTCAGGGCGAAGATGCCCATCACCACGAAGCCCATGTGGGCGACGGAGGTGTAGGCCACCAGCTTCTTCGCGTCCGGTTGAACGGCGGCCACCCACGCCGCGTAGATGATCCCGATGAGAGCCAGCACCAGCATGACCGCCACGACCGTGGGATGCTGGGCGGCAGCCGGGAACAGGGGAAGAAGGAAACGGAGGAACCCGTAGGTTCCCATCTTCAGCAGAATCGCCGCCAGGATCACCGACCCCGGTGTCGGCGCCTCCACGTGGGCGTCGGGCAGCCACGTGTGGAAGGGGAACAGAGGAACCTTGATGGCGAACGCCAGGGCGAAGGCCGAGAAGAGCCAGAGCTGCTCACGGAGCGTCAGCGGCGTCCCGAGTACGTCGACGTAAGCAAATGATGCAACACCGTTTAAGGCCTTCGCTGTAGTGTAGAGGTAGAGGAGCGCCACCAGCATGAGCAGCGACCCGATGGCCGTGAACAGCACGAACTTCACGGCGGCGTAGATCCGCCGCTCCCCCCCCCAGACGCCCACGATGAAGTACATGGGGACCAGGGTGAGCTCCCAGAACACGTAGAAGAGGATCAGATCCAGGGCCAGGAAGACGCCCAGAATCCCCGTTTCCAGAAGCAACATGAGGGCGTAGAAGCCCCTCTCCCGCGTCTTGATGTAGTTGAACGATCCGAGGATGGCGAGCGGGGTCATGAACGTGGTGAGCAGGACCATGAAGAGCGAGATCCCATCGATTCCCAGCGCGTAATTCACGCCGAAGGTCTCGATCCAGGGGATCCGCAGCGTCATCTGGAAGTCGCCGGACTGGGGGATGAAGGTCCACCACAGCCCGAGGCTCAGCACGAACACGGCGAGACTCCACCAGAAGGCCACGGTCTTGGCCCGTGCCTCCGGGAGCCATAGAACCGCCGCCATGCCCAGGAGCGGCAGCCAAACCAGGGCGTGGAGGATCCAGCTCGGATATCCGATCGATTCGAGCAGCGCTGTCATCGAAGCCGCCTCAGAATGCCACCACGCCCAGGATCACCAGGACCCCGAGCGTGAGGATGAACGCATACGTGTTGACCTGGCCGGTCTGGAAGAGGCTCACCACCCAGCCGAAGGCCCGGGTCCCCTGCCCCAGGGTGTTGGCTGTGCCGTCGATCACCACGTTGTCGATGATCCTCCAGCAGAAGCGGGAGGCTAC
>JBDHKE010000208.1:0-3889 GCA_039586555.1 Gemmatimonadota bacterium
CCGCACCTGGCCTGCTCCCCCGCAAGTCGAACAGGTGGCGATATCGTCGGGCGAGGCCGCCCCGTGGCCAGAGCACGGCTCGCAACTCTCGGTGCGTGGCACCCGGATGGTCGTCTCCAGGCCTTGCACCGCCTCCAAGAACTCGATCTCCATGTCATAGCGCAGGTCGTTGCCCCGCTGGGGCCCGCCCCTTCGGGGACGGCCGCCTCCGAAGAAGTCCGAGAAGATGCCCCCCAGGATGTCGCTGAAGTCGGTGAAGGCGCTCGGGTCGAAGCCGCCAAAACCGCCCCGGCCGAGGCCAGCATGGCCGTAGGCATCGTAGCGCCGCCGCTTCTCCGGATCCGAGAGGACCTGATACGCCTCGGCGGCCTCCTTGAAGCGCTCCTCGGCCTCCGCCTGTCCCGGGTTGCGATCCGGGTGGTGCCGGACCGCCAGAGTGCGATACGCCCTCTTGATGTCCTGCAGCGTCGCGCTCCGCGACACGCTCAGGACCTCGTAATAGTCCCGCTTGGTCAATGAGCCTCCCTCAGGCCAACGACCCCGCCCCCGGCGGGGGTGCTGCTAGGCTTCCTCGATCTCTTCCGGCGCCTCCTCTGCCTCGGGCTTCCCCGAGTCAGACTGGAACGTATTGGGATCATAGAGCATCACGTCGGTCAGTATCTGGGAGACCTCGCCCAGCTTCTCCAGGACCTGGGTGGCCTCGGCCACCGAATTCCCGGCCACCGCGCGCCGGGCACTGTCCAGGACCTCCCGGACGTAATCCTGCTTCTCCTTGTCCAGCATCTCGCCGAACTCGGAAAACGTCTTGATGTTGGTCTCCAGCAGGCCCTCGAGGCGCGACGTGATCCGCGCCAACTCGGCCCGCCTCCGATCCTCCTCTTCGTGGATCTTGGCGTCCTCGATGATGCGGCTGATCTCTTTCTCCGAGAGCCCCGAGGAGGGAGTGACGACGATCTTCTGCTCCTTACCGGTGGACTGGTCCCTGGCCGAGACGTGCACGATCCCGTTGGAGTCGATATCGAAGCAGACCTGGATCTGTGGCACTCCCTTGGGGGCCGGGGAGATGCCTACCATCTCGAACTTGCCCAGGGAGCGGTTGTGAGCCGCGATCTCCCGTTCTCCCTGGAGGACGTTGATCTCGACCTTCGACTGGTTGTCCATCACCGTGGTGAAGGTCTTCTTGCGGCGGGTCGGAATGGTGGAGGAGCGTTCGATGAGCTTGGTGAACATGCCCCCGCGGGTCTCGATGCCGAGGGAGAGGGGGGTGACGTCCAGCAGCACCAGATCCTTGATGTCCCCCTGGATGATGCCCGCCTGGACCGCGGCCCCGATCCCGACGATCTCGTCGGGATTCTCGTTCTGGTTGGGCTCGCGCTCGAAGATCGTGCGGACCGTCTCGACCACCAGCGGCATCTTCGTCTGACCGCCGACCAGGAGCACGTCGTCCACCTGATCCGGTGAGAGGCTGGCCAGGGAGAGAGCCTCGCGGCACGGCTCCTCGGTCCGCTTCACCAGCTCGCGAACCAGGTCCTCCAGCTTTTCACGGGTGAGGGCCAGATTGAGGTGCTTCGGACCGGATTCGTCGGCACAGATGAACGGCAGGCTGATCTCCGCTTGGTTCTCACGGGACAGCTCGCACTTGGCCTTCTCCGCCCCTTCCTTCAGGCGCTGGAGGGCGAGACGATCTCCAGACAGGTCCACTCCGGACTGGCGCTTGAACTCCTCCAGGAGCCACTCCACGATGCGCTGATCGAAGTCCTCGCCGCCCAGGAATGTGTCCCCGCTGGTGGCCTTCACCTCGAAGACCCCGTCTCCGATGCGCAAGATGGAGATGTCGAAGGTCCCACCGCCCAGATCGAAGATCGCCACCGTGCGGTTCGATTCCTCGTTGAGGCCGAAGGCCAAAGCCGCGGCGGTGGGCTCATTGATGATACGGGCCACCTTGAGCCCCGCGATCCGCCCGGCATCGCGCGTCGCTTGGCGCTGGGAGTCGTCAAAGTAGGCGGGAACGGTGATAATGGCCTCGGAGACGTCGGCCTCCAGGTGTTCCTCGGCCATCTCCTTCAGCTTTCCCAGCACGATGGCGGAGATCTCCGGTGGCGAATAGTCCTTCTCCCGGATGCGGATGCGGACATCGCCGTTGACCGCCTCGGTGATGAGATACGGCATGAGGGCCCGGGCCTTCTGGACCTCCGGCGAATTGTACTTCCGTCCGATGAGCCGCTTCACGGCATAGACGGTCTTCTCGGGGTTGGTGACGGCCTGCCGCTTGGCGATCTGGCCCACGAGACGATCGCCCTTGTCTGTGAAGCCGACCACCGATGGGACCGTGCGACTCCCTTCCCGGCTCGGAACCACCGTGGGACGGGCCCCCTCCACCACGGCCACGCAGCAGTTGGTGGTTCCCAGGTCAATTCCGATCATCCGCGGCATGAGGGTTCTCTCCTGTCGTCCGGCCGGACGCCGGGCGGCCACCGACGCGGAACGACAACCGGTCTACCTCGGGAATATAGGGTCGCTCGGGCGAGCGGGCAAAAACCTGGATTCAGGCCTCGGAAGGGGGGGCCGAGACACGGACCCGCGCCGGCTTCAGAAGGCGCTTCCGGAAGCAGTATCCCGGTTCCAGCTCTTCGAGGACGATGTTGGCCTCGACCTCCAGGGTCCGCTCCAGAGCCACCGCTTCGTGGTAATTGGGATCGAAAGGCTGCCCCTGGCACTCGATGCTCTCCAGCCCCGCCGCCTCCATGACCTCCATGAGCTGTTTGTAGATGAGGCGAATCCCGTCGCGGTAGCTGCTCTCGTGGCCCTCCCCGTCTTCCGGCACGGCCAGAGCCCTCTTGAAGTTATCGATGACCGGCAGGAGCCGCTCCACAAGCCCCGCGGTGGCCTGGCGGGCGAACTCGGAGCGCCCCTTCTCCTCCCGCTTGCGATAGTTCTCGAAGTCGGCCCGAACCCTGAGCAGGTCCTCCTCCAGCCTCTCGTTCTCCTCGCGCAGGTCCTGGTCGGCTCCCTCTTCCGCATCCGTTCCGGGGCCGCCGGAAGGCGGCGGCGCGTCCGAGGGCAGACCCTGGACCTCGGTGATTTCGATCGCCTGGTCCTCGGCCCGAGTCGGTCCGTCTACGTCGTTCTCCGCCAATCCGTCCCGCGGAAGATCGTCATTCATGAGAACCCTCCGGTTCGATGATATCCGGAGCTATCTGGCGCTGCAGAGGCCCGCCCTCCACGGCTCGCCGGGTGAGGGACTGCGTCAGAAAGCGCGAGAGCGAATCCACCAGCGTGACGAGCCGCTCGTAGTCCATCCGGCGGGGACCCAGAACGCCCACCGCTCCCACCGGCTGTTCACGGTAGCTGTATGGCGAACTGATGAGGGTGAGGTGCTGGAACCGCGGATCGTGGCACTCGGAGCCGATGAGGACACGGGCCTCGTCCTGCTCCAGGCACGCGTTCAGAAGCGTCACCAGCCGCCCCTTGTCCTCGAAGGCACTGAACAGCGTCTTCATCCTATCCACATCTTCAGCCAGCGTGGGCTCTCCCAGGACATTGCTGGTCCCGTCCAGGAGGACCTCGTCCTCGTCGTCGTCCCGCTGGTCAAGATAGTTCCGTGACAACTCCAGCGCCCGGGCCAGCAGACGATCGTAGAGCGCCTTCTCCGCTGACATCATGGCCAGGGCTTTCTCACGGATCTGAGACAGAGTGAGCCCTTGGAAGTTGTCGTTGACCAGATTGGTCATGGACGACAGGTCCATGTCGGAATACGACTCCTTCACGTGGATGACCCGATGATCGACCATGCCGCTTCTGGATACGAAGATGGCCAGGATCCGGTGATCCGTCAGGCGCAGGAACTCCAGCCGCTTGAGGATGGCACCGGGAAACCGCGGGGCGAGCA
>JBDHKE010000209.1:0-4707 GCA_039586555.1 Gemmatimonadota bacterium
CTCCCTCGGTCTTTTTTCTAGGCCCCTGGAAATAACCCCCCTCCCCCCTACACTATCTCCATTCCACCAAAAGAAAGGATTCCCCTGCGATGTCAGACGACGACAACGAAAACACAGGAAGAAGCGCGGTCTTCTCGGGTCGCTGTAGCTTCGCCGACAAGCTGCCGCCCAAGGAGCGCCGGCTGTACTGGTCGATGTGCAACTTCCAGGACATCCGCGACGGCGCGATGCAGGACCGCGACTGGGCGACAGCCATCCGGGCTCACGAGAAGATGATGGAGCTACAGGAGCTGTTTGTGGAGGTGGCCAATGCCGGGTGAGAACACAGGAAGCACCGATGAGAGCATGGCTGCACAGGCCCTGGCCCTGGCCGTCCTGCTGGTGAGCCTGGGCTACAGGGCCTGGGTGGCAGCGATGCTGTGGGCCCTGTTCGCGGAGCCCCTGGTCGGCGTAGCCATCCTGCCCGCTCAGATGCTGGGGCTCGGCCTGCTGTGGGCCGCGGTCTGGCACGACCCGGCAGGTCGCGACAGCTCCGCCTTCAGCTGGAAGCTGGTCGAGGCCTGCGCTGTGGGCGCTGTCTACTGGACCACCCTCCTGTGCCTCGGCTGGACCGTGGCCCTGGCCGGCGGCCTGTGAGCGGCGCCAACCAGGAGAAGGCCCACCACCTGTTCCGCACCACCGAGCGCGGGAACAGGAGCATCGCCGCCGAGCTGGGCGAGAGGCCCTCCACCGTCGCCGAGTGGCGACGGGTCTGGTACGCCGACAGCCGCCCCCAGGCGTCGCGCGCGCGCGCGCCCGCGCGCGAGACGCCAGAACAGTACATCGAACGCGCGAAGCAAGAGAGCACCGCCGACCAGCAGGCCGCCGCCGATGCTGCCGATCCCTGGCTCCAGCAGGCCCGAGAGATGTTGGACCGCTCTCCCCGGGAGATGCGGGCCCGTCGCTTGGCGTCGCTCCTGGAAGCCCTGCACCAGGCCGAGGGAGAGACCGCGAAGTCCAAGATCCAGGGATGGATCGATCGGCTCATGGCCGACGCCCAGAACGACCAGGAGGAAGACGCCGACCCCCTGCACGAGATGAGCGATGGCGAGCTGACCGCGGCCCTCGAAGCCACCGCGAGAGACCTACCCGAACACCTGCTGGAGCCGGTGGCCGCTGTGCTGCTGGAGCGGCTGGATCCGGCGTGGGTGAGACTACAACTCCAGACGACGGACGAGACATGAGGCACCCGTCGGAAGCCTTCGATCAGGCGTGGACCCTGGCGGTTGGCAGGGTCTGGTCCGCCCTGGAGGCCGGCGAGGGGGTTGAGGCGAGCCTCCAGGGCCTGCGCGGCGTGGTGTCCCGGGTGGAGCCGCAGCAGGTCCGCCTGTCGCTCCGTGAGCCCCTGGAGACAGCCTGCACGACCATCCTCGACTACCACCGAGGTGGGCGGGATTCGGGAGAGGTGGCGCGGGCTGTGTGGAGAGTCCCGCGCTTCCGAGGCTTGCCAGGAGTTCAAACTGCCGACGCGGAACACAACGGCGCCGTTGCGAGAACCGAGCTTTCATCGTTGGAGCGTGGCAAAATGAACCAGATCGACGACCTCATCGGCCAGGTGGAACGCGCCATCCACCTCAACAACCTGGAGGCCCGGCAGCTGGTCGACGAGGTGGAGCGCCTCCGGGCCGAGGTGAAGCGCCTCCAGCAGCAGGCCCGGTCCATGGGCTGGGACGGACCGCAGCATCCCACCGGCAGCCACAAGCCGATCACCAACCAACAAACGAGGTAGAGCCATGGAAAAGCGAACGTGCGAAGGCTGCGACGAGCCTGCGACGACACAGGATGCCGACGGGGTGCCGCTGTGCGGCGGGTGCTCCGCGGAGCTTGGAGCCTCCCCAGCCCTGAAGCTGGGCCTGTCTGATGTCCTGGGTCCCGTGGTTGCGGCCCGGATCGAGGCGACCCTGGGGGAGGTGGCTGCCACGCAGGAGGCGGCGGCAGCTGTGGCGCTCCACGAGGGGAACCGACTCCTGGAGCGAGTGGAGTCCAACGAGGGCCCCGACGAGCCGATCCCCTCCATCGTGGAGGCGTTGGAGCTTGCCCTGGAGGCAGCCAAGGCAGGGGGTGGGTCATGACCCGATTCAACGGCAAGGTGCAGGTCCGGAAGCGGAGCCGTGAACTGGCGCAAGTCGAGGGGGTCAACCTCCGACGCGACCCCTCCGACGGCCGCTACCACGTGCTCGCCCTGTCCGGCGGGAAGGACTCCTGCGCGCTTGCGATCCTCGTGCGCCAGCTGTGGCCTGAGCGGGTCTTCAACTTCGTCTGCACGCCGACGGGCAACGAACTGCCGGAGATGCTGGAGCACTGGGCCAGACTGGAGGAGGTGCTGGGACAGCCGATCACCCAGATCCAGAACGGTACCCTGGTCGACTGGATCGGGCACTGGAAGGCCCTCCCATCCTGGCGGATGCGCTGGTGTACCCGAGAGCTGAAGCTGGTACCCATGGCCCTCCTCGCGGAGCTGTACGAGGACCTCGTGATGTACGTGGGCCTCAGGGCGGACGAGACCAACCGAGGCGGCTTGTTCGCCGACGACATCGAGCAGGTGCATCCCTTCCAGCTGCCCGACGTGCAGTGGGGCTTGCCCGAAGTCCTGGGCTGCCTCCGGGAGCATGGGATCGCCATCCCGGCCCGCACGGACTGCGCTTGGTGCTTCTTCCAGACCCTGGAGGAGTGGTTCGCGCTCTGGAAGACGCAGCCTGAGCTGTGGGCCCTCGGGGAACGGCTGGAAGACGAGACCGGCCACACGTTCCGATCCCCGGGGCGCGACACCTGGCCGCCGTCGATGAGGGGCCTCAGGAAGGCGTTCGAGGGGGGGCGCATCCCCCGACGGGCCCCTGTCCACCTGCTGGGGCAGGAGGCTCTCCCCTTCGGACAGAAGTACCGGGAGACCTTCCAGGGCGGATCCTGCCGTGTGTGCTCCCTATGAGCGGCGAACCGATCCAGCTGCACGCCGTCCGCAACGAGCCGCCCGAGGGTCTGGTCGAGAAGCTGGAGGAGGTACTCGAAGACGCCCGCGCCGGGAAGATCCGGGCCTTCGCGCTGGTCGCCATCAACGACGACAACAGCTGGGACAGCATCTGGAATCTGGGCGCAAAGGGGCCTTTGACCGTGCTCGGGGGGGTCTCCCTGCTCCAGTCCAACCTGATCGCCTTCAACATCAACCACGAGGCCGTCGACCTGGAGTGATACCCTCTCCTCGCCACGCAGGGGGTTCTTCCCGCGTGGAGGAGCTTCCGGCCCGCTGTCTTCGGACGCGGGCTTTTCTCTTGGGCGAGTAGATCCCCCCGGAGGCGCGCGCATGCCGAAGGGCAAGGGCTACAAGCCGAAGCCGAAGAAGAGCAGCAAGCGCCCGAAGAAGTAGGTGGTCGCTGCAGCTGCTGACCTCCCGCCCCTGGCCCGGCTGGTCCAGCTGACCCAGGAGCAGCGCCGCCGGACCCAGCGCTACGGCGGGCACTACCTGCTCCCCCTGCCCCACCAGCTGGCGTTCTGGCAGGACCCCGCCCGGCTGAAGCTCCTACGCCTCGGGCAGCAGGTCGGGGGGAAGACCACCGCCGGCCTGATCGAGGTGGACTGGAGGTGCCAGGGCACGCATCCGCACCTCAAGACCCACCGGGTGCCCATCGAGGCGTGGATCGTCTCGCCGTCCTGGAAGAAGTCCGTCGAGATCCAGATCAAGTTCTGGGACCTCTGCAACAAGGACGCCCTTGTCGAGTCAACACAGCTCGACAAGAAAAAGGGGTTCATCGGCCATTCCCCGGTGGTCGAGTACAAGAACGGCTCGATTATCCGCTTCAAGACCGCCAAACAGGATGCCCTGGACCTGGCGTCGGGCACGGTGCACGTCATCCTCGACGAGCCACCGAAGCAACAGCGGGTGTTCGAGGAGCTACGGGCCCGCGGGAAGATGGTGGCCGGTGTGCTCCTGCTGACGATGACGCCGATCAATGGGCCGGTCGGCTACCTCCGGGATCTGGCCGAAGAAGGGATCATCAGCGACCATCACCACCGGCTGGTGCCCGAGCTGTTCGTCCCTGTGGGCCGCACGCTCCCCCGCCGGAACGAGCTGGGCGAGCCCTACGACGCCGCCTTCATCGCGCAGGAACGGCGCCTGACGGCCAAGGGTGAGGCCGCTGTCACCCTTGACGGGGAGTGGGAGGTGCGCAGCGAGGGGCGGATCTTCGAGGCGTTCGATCCGACGCCGGGCGGCGCACACATCACCGAGGACCTGCCGCCGGTGAACCTGGTTGTGTGCCTGGGTCTGGACCACGGAGAGAAGACGTTCAAGCAGGCCTCTATCCTGGTGGGCGTCAACTTCTCGGGGGAGTATCCGGCGGTGCACGCCCTGGCCGAGGCCCTCCCGGGGCAGTGGTCCACCCCCGAGCAGGACGCCCCTCAGATCCTCAACATGCTCGGCATGTTCGGGTGGTCCTGGAAGGATGTCGACCACGCCACCGGTGACCGGCGGTTCAAGGGCGGGCTCATCTCAAAGTCAAATGAGGACATCGAAAAGGAGATCCGGAGGATTCTCATTCGTGAGGGGAAATGGGACTATCGGCTCCCTTTGCGCCCAAGGATCGTCAATGCAAAGAAGGGGAAGCGCGCGGGGCACGGGGCACCCAAGATCGGCCTCGACTTCCTGCACCGCTGCATGGCCAGGAAGGGCCACTT
>JBDHKE010000385.1:0-39109 GCA_039586555.1 Gemmatimonadota bacterium
GATCCGAACGCCGGTCTCTCCAGGAAGCGCTGGTGCGTGACAACACCCCTCCCTGTCCACGGTGCGCCCACCCAGTCACGACCACAGCCATCCGGCCCAGAAGAGACTTCCTTACGTGAGAGAGCGCGTCTGCGTACTCTGCGGATCCTGCGATGCCCGGGCCGTGCTCAACCGCCCACATCTCAACCGCCGACATCTCCACCGCCAAAGCGGTCCCTGCGGAGACCCTGCCTGAATCTCCTGCTGATCTCTAACGAAACACTGACGTCGAGGCTCCCGGCCCCGAAATCCCGGCGGACGTCCTCGATTTCCGGCCGGCCCTCGGGAGCCACCCCGTACGTCAGTGGGAGCCCTCCGGGGATGTGACCGGTGGGTCCCGGCCGGTGCCGGGGAACCTTCGGAGGAACCTTCGCGGGACTCGCAACGTAATCGTCAGAACCCGTAGCTCGCTCGTTGAGGCCAACGCACGCCCCCGGCGCCCCCCCGGTCCGCGGGGTCCACTAGAAGACAAGACGGTAGGAGTGCAACTTTGCGCTCACGCTTCGGGGTGGGGCTGGCCCTGACCCTGCTGGTCCTGCCGCTGCTCTCTGCAGCCGACCTTTCCGTGGACCCGTTCGGTGAAACCGAAGCGGGAGACTCGGTCCGTCCTTCCACTCGGGCGGATGCAGGCCCTCGGGAATTCTACTTCGCGAGACTTGCCTACGGGCAGAATGGCTTCAGGCGCCGCCCCACCTGGGCGATCGACTTTCCCGAGGCAGACGAGCATTTCGTGACCGTCGTCGAACGGCTGACCAATCTCGACATCCATGATCGTCCTCACCCTCTCCGGCTGGACGACCCCGACCTGCGGCGCTTTCCTTTCCTCTACGCCCTGGAGGTCGGCGGAATGGGGCTGAGCGATCACGAAGTCGCCCAGTTGAGGGAATACCTTCTGGCGGGTGGCTTCCTGGTCGTAGACGACTTCTGGGGAACCTGGGAGTGGCGCAACTTCGAGTCTCAGATCACCCGGGTGCTGCCGGAGTTTCCAGTCGTCGAGCTGCCGCTAGAACACCCCCTGTTCACCACGTTCTACGACATCAAGGAGGTCAAGCAGGTGCCTTCAATAGGTAACGCCCTTCGTGGAGGTCCCACATGGGAACAAGACGGATATGAGCCTCAGGTGAGGGGAATCTTCGACGACACCGGGCGTCTCATGGTGGTCATCAACTGGAATACCGACCTAGGAGACGCCTGGGAGTGGGCCGACAGCCCGTACTACCCGCTGGAGTATTCCACCTACGCGTTTCAGGTAGCGGTCAACACCATCGTCTACGCCATGAGCCACTGACAAGCGGATGTTCGAAAAGGCGTTCACGTTCTTCTTCAAGTATCGCACCCTACTCTTCGAGCAGGGCGATCTTGCCTTCGCTGCCCCGGTTTCGGTCAGAGTGACGCTACTCCTGGCCATGGCCGTCGCGGTGCCCGCGGTTATCACGTACACCATCGCACGGGGCAGGACCCGTAATTCCGACCGCATCGTCCTGGGGCTGCTGCGGGCAGCCGTCTTGGGCCTACTCGCCTTCATGCTTCTCCGGCCGGCGTTGGTCCTGTCCACGGTCGTGCCCCAGCAGACTTTTCTCGGAGTGCTCATCGACGATTCGCGTAGCATGGAGATCGCGGACGGGGGAGCCTCTCCGAGATCCTCCTTCGTCGAGGAGGAATTCGGAACGCCGGATGGCGGGCTTCTGCGCGAGCTCACTGATCGGTTCGAGCTTCGCTTCTACCGCTTTTCATCGGCCGCGACCCGAATGAGAAACGTCTCCGAGCTGACCTACGGCGGAACCCGCACCCATCTGGCGCCTGCGCTGGAAAGAGCTCGAGCCGATCTGGCCGGAGTCCCCCTGGCGGGGCTCGTGCTCGTTAGCGATGGAGCGGATAACTCCCAGGAATCGATCGCGGAGAGCCTTCTCGCCCTCAAGGCGGAGGCGGTGCCGGTCTTCACGGTCGGCCTCGGTGAAGAAGAGCTTACGCGTGACATTCAGCTGAGCCGTGTGGAGACCCCACGATCCGTCCTCAAAGGCGCCTCTCTGGTGGTGGACCTCGTGGTGGCGCAGAACGGGTATAGCGGCAGGACAGTGCCCCTCCAAGTCGAGGACGAAGGCCAGGTGGTGGCGACTCAGGAGGTGGATCTCCCTCCGGATGGTGAATCCACCACAGTCCGTGCTCAGTTCGAGGCCGCCCATGAGGGTCCCAGGCGGTTCCGCTTTCGCATTCCCGCCCAGACGGGAGAGTCCGTCACGGAAAACAATGTTCAGGACGCGTTGATCACGGTCCGAAACGAGCGGGAGAAGGTGCTTTACTTCGAAGGGGAACCCCGCTACGAGGTGGGATTCCTGCGCCGGGCTGTGGCCGGCGATGAGAACCTCCAGGTGGTCGTCCTCCAACGCACGGCAGAGAACAAGTTCCTTCGCCTGGACGTGGATGCGGCCGACGAGCTGGTGGGCGGGTTCCCCCGCAGCCGGGAGGAGTTGTTCCAATACCGGGGACTGATCCTCGGCAGCGTGGAAGCGAGCTTCTTCACCCACGATCAGCTCCAGATGATCACGGATTTCGTGAACCGGCGCGGCGGAGGCTTCCTGATGCTGGGGGGACGGCACTCGTTCGCGGAAGGTGGCTACGGCGGCACTCCGGTCGCCGAGACGCTCCCCGTGGTCCTGGACCCCACCGCCGCGGGCCAAGCGGGGCGTTTCATCGGCGAGATACAGGTCAGCCCCACCCGTGCCGGCCTGGCACACCCGGTGACCCAGATCGCCGAAAGTGAAGCCGCGTCGGAGCAACGCTGGCCCGCGCTGCCTCCTTTGTCCAGCTATAACCGGGTGACCCAGGTCAAGCCAGGAGCGGTAACGCTCCTGACGGGCCGCTCGGAGGCGGCGGATGACCAGCTCGTGCTCGCCTACCAGAGGTACGGCCGCGGGCGGGTCATGGCCTTCCCGATCTGGGACTCCTGGATGTGGCAGTTCCATGCGGACATCCCGCTGGAGGATATGACCCACGAGACCTTCTGGCGCCGGCTTATCCGCTGGCTCGTGGACGGGGTGCCCAATCAAGTGGTGGCTTCGGTCAGCCGAGACCGCGCAGAACCAGGTGAAGAGGTCGAGATTTCCGCAAGCGTCGGCGATTCCACCTACCTGGAGGTCAACAGCGCCGACGTCGCAGCGCGTGTCGTGCACCCGTCCGGGGAGATCACCCGGCTACCCTTGCAGTGGAACTTGGATCGGGACGGAGAATACCGGGCTCAGTTCGTGCCCGCGGAGCCGGGCCGTCACCGGATCGAGATCGAGGCACAGAGCAGCGGCGAGGCGGTGGGCCGGGACGTGACCTTCTTCGAGAGCGCACCGAGCCAGAGCGAGTACTTCGACGCGGGAATGCGTGCGACCCTCCTCCGCCGCATCGCGGACGAGACCGGAGGGCGGTTCTATACGCCAGACAATGCGGCGTCGATCCCGGAGGACATCACCTACTCTGGAAGCGCAGCCACCGTAATGGAGGAGAAAGACCTGTGGGACATGCCGATCCTCCTGGTCCTGTTCGTCGCCCTGGTTGGGGGCGAGTGGATCGTCCGTCGCGCCAGGGGGTTGGCATGAGACTTCTCCTGACCCTCTGCCTCGTCGCCCTGCCGGCGTGGCCCGCGGCGGCGCAACAGACCCACCTGGTGGTGATCGGGGGCCTGGGCGGAGACCCTGCATACAGCGACACCTTCCACAACTGGGCGGTGGAGTTGGTCGATGCGGCAGTGGATCGGCACGGCCTTTCCCCGGAGAACGTGGTGTTCCTGGGAGAGCAGCCCCAGAGGGATCCAGCCCGAATCGATGAGCGCTCCAGCCGCGAGAACATCGAGCGGATCCTCGTGGACCTCGCCGGGCGAGCGGCCCCCGGAGACGTGGTCTTCGTGGTCGTGATCGGCCACGGTAGCTCCATCGGAGACGAAGCGCGTATCAACCTGCCAGGACCCGACATGGGTCCGTCCGATTTCGCCCCGCTGCTGGACCGCTTCACCGGGCAGAGCGTCGTATTCGTGAACACGGCCAGCGCCAGCGGGGCCTTCCTTGCCCCACTCTCGGCCGCCAACCGGACAATCGTAACGGCCACGAAGACCTCGAGAGAGAGGAACGAGACGGTGTTCGGTGGATTCTTCATCGAGGCCCTGGCAGGCGAAGGAGCCGACACAGACAAGGACGGCCGCGTCTCCGTCCTGGAGGCCTTTCACTTCGCCCGCCAGGAAGTGGCCCGTGAGTACGAAGCGGACAACCGCATGCTGACCGAGCACGCCATACTGGACGACAACGGCGACGGCGAGGGCAGCGAAGAGCCCGACGGCCGCAAGACCGACGGGGTTCTGGCCAGGAGCCTCTTCCTGGACTCCGGCAGTCCGGTCGCGGCTATCGCTGCCGGTTCCCAGGCGGGCGATTCGGTCCTCGGGCGGCTCTACCGGGAGAAGGGCCAGCTGGAGGGGCGAATCCAGCAGCTTCGCGGCCAGAAGGAAAGCCTCGATCCGGAGCTCTACGAGCGTGAGCTGGAAGCGCTGCTGGTGGACCTGGCGCTCAAGAGCCAGGAAATCCGTCGCAGGGAGGGTGGCCAACCATGATCGGAGCATGGATGTTTCTCCGCTTCGGCCGCCTCTTCTCTGGCTCGATCGTTGCCTTGGCCGGTCTCACCTCTCCCGCCTGCGCACAGCAGGAAACGACGGACGGAGCGGACGCTCTGCGACGTGGAGACTACCAGACCGCAATTGACGCGTTGGCACGGGCCGCCAGCCAGCCACAGGCCGCGGCGTCAGACTACCGGCTTCTGGCGCGCGCGCTGAGCAAGGTGGGACGCTACGATGAGGCCGAGGAAGCCGTCCGCGGCGGGATGGAGCGCGTGACAGATCCCGAGGAGCTTCACAACACGCTGGGAGAGCTCCTCGACCTGCGCGGTCGCGTGGATGAGTCGGGGTCAGCGTTTCGGGAGGCCATGGCATCGGCCGCCTCGGATCGGAACGTGGCGGCGCTGAACCTTGCCGTGCTGCAGTACCGGCAAGGGGAAGTCGACGCGGCCATGGCCGCGTTCAATGGCTTCATCGATCTCTACAACGAGACGCCCGACCTTCCCCCGCACGACCTGGTCGCCGTCGGGACCGCTCTGAGGTATCTGGGACAGCGGGACTACCGACTCGTTCACGATGCCCGACGAGCGCTCGACGAGGCCATCGCTGCCGACCCTTCTGCTCTAGATGCTCGCATCCGCCTGGGAGAGCTCTTCCTGGAGAAATACAACGGCCCCGAGGCTCGGCGACTCTTCAAGGAGGTTCTGGAAGTCAATCCCAACCACCCCGCGGCCCTTCTCGGAATGGCGAAGGTACTGGACTTCGAGAGTCAGCCCGGTGCCGTGACTTCCGCCCGCAAGAGCCTGGAGGTGAACCCGAGCTTCGTGCCGAGTCGGGTCTTCATGGCTCGAATGAGCTTGAACGTGGAGGACTACGCCCAGGCCATCGAGGAGGCGGAGGGAGCCCTGGAAGTGAATCCACGCTCCCTGGAAGCCCTCTCGGTTCTGGCGGCCGCTCGCTATCTGAAAGGCGACGAAGAGGGGTTTGCGAAGACTCGCGACCGGGCGCTCGAGATCAATCCCCGGTATGCGGAGCTCTTCAACATCGCGGCAGAGCTGCTGGTGCAGAGCCGCCGCTATCACGAGGGAGTGGATTTGGCCCGCCAAGCCGTGCACGTGGACGAGGATTCGTGGCGCGCATACGCCATCCTGGGAACGAATCAGCTGCGAATCGGCGAGATCCAGGAGGGTCGGCTAAGTCTGGAGACGTCCTTCTCCGGTGACCCCTTCAACCTCTGGACCAAGAACACCCTGGATCTCCTGGATACGTTCGAGCACTACGAGATCATCCGCACGCCACACTTCGAGATCATGCTAAGGGCGGATGAAGTGGAGCTTCTTGCCCCGTATTTCTCCGCCGTTTCCGAGGAGGCCTACCAGCGAATGACGGAGCGGTACGGATATGAGCCGACAGTGCCGATTCGTGTGGAGGTCTTCCCCAACCACTCGGATTTCTCAGTTCGCACACTCGGCTTACCCGGCCTGGGCGCTCTGGGAGTGGCCTTCGGACCCGTCATCGCCATGGACTCCCCCTCCGCACGCGGGGTGGGCGAATTCAATTGGGGCTCCACTCTCTGGCACGAGATCGCCCACGTGGTCCACCTGGGCATGACCGACCACCGCATGCCTCGTTGGCTGGGCGAGGGACTTGCTGTCTTCGAGGAGCGTAAGGCTCGAGAGGGGTGGGGCTCTGACGTGGGGCTTCCTTTCCTCATGGCCTACGAGTCCGGCCGACTCCTCCCCTTCAGCCAACTCAACAACGGGTTCGTGAGGCCGAGCTACCCCCAGCAGGTGGCCTTTTCCTACCTTCAAGCCTCCCTGGTGCTGGAGCTGATCGAGGAACGCAACGGCTTCCCGGCAATCCTGGACATGCTGGCCGGGTATCGCCAGGGACGCTCCACCGACGAGATCGTCCGGGCGGTCCTGGGGACGGACGTCGAGGAGGTCGATGAGCTCTTCGACGACTATCTCCGGAAGCGCTTCGCCGGCCCGCTGGCGGCCATCTATGGCTTTCCCGAGGCCCCGGCCGGGAGAGGGGCGAATCAGCTTTCCCGCGCGGTGGACAAGGACGATTTCCTAGCCAACCTCGCGGCGGGGAAACAGCTGACGGACGAGGGCAGAGCCGAAGAGGCGATCCCCTTCCTGGAGCGGGCCAAGGAGCTATTCCCCGAGTATGCCGCTCCGGACAGCCCGTACTGGTATCTGGCCACGATCTACACGGAAAAAGGGGACGAGGAACGAGCGGCGGCCGAACTCGAGGCCCTCACTTCCCTGAACGAGACCCACTACGCGGCCAACCTGCGGCTGGCTTCTCTTCGCCAGGCGACGGGAAACGTAGCGGGTGCGGCCGCGGCACTGGAACGTGCGCTCTACATCCATCCCTACGAAATCCCTGTGCACGAGCGTCTGGCGGATCTGTACGCACAGATGGCGGATTGGGTGAGCGCCGTTCAGGAACGTCGGTCCGCCTTGGCGCTGGAGCCCGTGGATCGGGCGGGGGCTCTTTATCGCCTCGCTCGGGCTCATTTCGAGGCGGGTGACCGGGCGGCGGCGCGGCGGGCCGTTCTCCAGACGCTGGAGATCGCTCCCAACTTCCAGGAAGCTCAGGAGCTGTTGCTTCAACTCCGTCAGGCGGGAGGCAAATGAACGGTGGTGTGATTCTTCGGGCATGCGTGGCGGTTGTCGCGGCCGCCGTCGCAGGGGCGTTTGGCGCGGCGCCGGGCGGGGGTCGCCAAGCGCCGACGCAAGCTCCGGCCGCAGCCAGCCAGCGTGTGCTCCCCTTCTCCTCATCCGGCTACACCGGACCGTCCACCGCCTCGATGACTCCGGTCGTTCAGGAAGAAAATGTCTCCTATGATGGCCGTTTCATCTTCCTCCGGATCCGATACGCACCTGGACTTCGGAGGTTCGGCAGGTTTCGGGAGCCCCCGTGGCACCACGACTATCCCCGAGCCGAGCGCAACCTGACCCGCATCCTGGAGGAGCTGACCTTCATCGAAGCGTACAGGAACGGCGGGAACATCCTCACGACGGACGACCCCGAGATCTCCAAGTATCCCATCGCGTACCTCTCGGAGCCCGGGTTCTGGGAGCCTAGCGAGGCTGAGGTGGAAGGGCTCCGCGACTATCTCCTCAAGGGGGGCTTCCTGATCTTTGACGACTTCGGGGGAAGCGACTGGTACAACTTCGAAGCCCAGCTCAGGAGGGTCCTCCCGGAGGGCCAGCTCGTCGAGCTCGACACGTCGCACCCGATCTTCAACTCGTTCTTCGAGATCGAGAGTCTCGACTTCTACAGTTACCAGGCCCGCAGCGGCCCACCCCGCTACCTGGGGCTTCATGAGGACAACGATCCCACCAAGAGGCTCATGGTCGTGGTAAACTACAACAACGACATTGGAGAGTACTGGGAGTACTCCGACACCGGCTGGTACCCCATCGATCTTACCAACGAAGCCTACAAGATCGGTGTCAACTATATCGTCTACGCCATGACCCACTAGCGGAACTGACCCCGGCGCCGCGCGCGAGCGATCAGCGAACGGACAGGGACCGAGATCTTTCCGACTCAGCATCGAGGCGTCCTGAAGCGGCGCCCATGGAAGGGAGCACGGGGTGACCACAAACGCGAACGAAATCGTGGCTCTGGAATACGCCGACGACATCGACCTGGCCGACCGGATGAGGGAGGGATACCAGGGAATCAGGAAGGAACTGGGGAAGCGCATCATCGGACAGGACGAGGTCATCGAGCAGGTGCTCCTTACGCTCTTCGTGGGCGGGAATAGCCTCCTCCTCGGGGTGCCCGGGCTGGCGAAGACGTTGCTTATCCGGACCCTGGCGGACGTGCTGGATCTGAAGTTCTCCAGAATTCAGTTCACGCCCGATCTCATGCCCTCGGACATCACCGGCACGGACATCATCCAGGACGACCCGGAGTCCGGAGGCCGCAAGATGGTGTTCGCCCCGGGTCCCGTGTTCACCAACATCCTCCTTGCCGACGAGATCAACCGGACCCCGCCGAAGACCCAGTCCGCACTCCTGGAGGCCATGCAGGAACACCGGGTCACGGTCCAGGGAAGGACGTACGTTCTCGAGGAGCCGTTCTTCGTGTTCGCGACGCAGAACCCCATCGAGTTGGAGGGCACCTACCCGCTGCCCGAGGCTCAGTTGGACCGCTTCATGTTCGAGATCCTCCTCGACCACCTTCCCGAGGACGAGGAGCTGGAGGTGGTGCGAACCACCACTTCCATCGACGAGCCCGACTTCGAGCACGTGGTCAAGGGAGCCGATCTCATCGAATTCCAGAAGCTCGTCCGCAAGGTGCCCGTGTCGGAGCCGGTGCTCCGCTACGCAGTGAGCCTGGCGCGAACGAGTCGGCCCAATCCCAACGGGTCACCGGACTTCGTGAAGAGGTGGGTGGCGTACGGAGCCAGTGTTCGGGCCGCGCAGTACCTGGTCCTCGGAGGTAAGGCCCGCGCTCTCACCCGCGGAAGATCCCACGTGAGCTTCGAGGACATCAGAGCACTGGCTTCTCCCGTCCTCCGGCACCGAATTCTGACCAACTTCCACGCGGAGTCAGAGCGCATCACCCCTGATCAGCTGATCGATCAGCTCCTCGCTGCCGTTCCGGCGCCCAGGTCGGGGATGTGACCGTGTTCCGTACGGAAGCACAGACGGAGACTCCTGGCGGCAGCTTCCTCGATCCCCGCGTCCTGGCTCGGATCGACAATCTGGAGCTCCTGGCCCGCACGGTGGTGGACGGCTTCATCAACGGCCTCCACCGCTCGCCCTACGTAGGTCTCTCGGTAGACTTCGCGGAACATCGAGCCTATATGCCCGGCGACGATATCCGCTGGATCGACTGGCGTCTGTATGCGCGCACGGACCGTCACTTCGTCAAGCAGTTCGAGGCAGATACGAATGCCAACTTCGTGCTTCTCCTGGACACGTCCGGGTCCATGGACTTCGGCACCCGGGGAGTCAGCAAGCTGGACTATGCGCGCTTCCTGGCGTCCAGCCTCGCCTACTTCTCCAGCAAACAGCGGGACCGTGTGGGTCTGGTCACCTTCGATCACGAGGTCATCGACTACGTTCCTCCTGCCGTGAAGCACCTGAACGTGGTGTTGAACACCATCGCCCGGCTGCAGCCGGGCGGAGCCAGCGCCCTGGGTCCGCCACTGGTCAAGGTGACAGAGGCTCTGAAGCGCAGGGGCGTTTTGGTTCTTGTCTCCGACCTCTACGAGGAGCCGGAGTCCGTGCTCAACGCGGTGAAGAACCTCCGCTACCGGGGCCACGACGTGATCGTGTTCCACCTCCTCGATCGCGCCGAGCTGGATTTCTCCTTCGACAAGGCGGCGCCCTTCGAGGACCTGGAGACGGGCGAGAGGCTGCCCGTCGTTCCCGATCACCTGCGGGAACAGTATCGGTCCCTGGTGCAAGCGCACACCGCCGAGCTTTCGCGCCGTTTCAGCGACAACCGGATCGACTACGTACTGATCAACACGTCCACCCCTCTGGACCACGCCCTCTTTCGCTACCTGTCCGAGCGGCAGCGGCTCAGCCGGACACGCTGATGGGCCTTTCCTTCCTCGCACCCCTGTTTCTCGCCGGCCTGATCGCCCTGGGCATTCCCGTGTGGATCCATCTGATCCAGCGGCAGAGAGGGCAGGTCGTTCGGTTCCCCTCCCTGATGTTCCTAGAGCGCATTCCGTATAAGTCGGTCCGCAGGCAGAAGATCCGGCACTGGCTGCTCCTGCTGCTCCGCAGCGCAGCACTGGCTTTGGTGATCGCGGCATTCGCGCGCCCGCTGCTGGAGAACGACAGCGCCGGCGGCTCGGGATTCCTGGGCGCCCGGGAAGTGGTCATTCTCCTCGACCGTTCCTACTCCATGGGCTATGGCGGCCGCTGGGACCAGGCCCGGCATGCAGTCCGCACGACGATCAGCGAACTGGATCGAGAAGACCGCGCGACCCTCGTCTATTTCGATGTCGCTGCCCACGCCGCTCGCGAACCCAGCACCGACCACGCCCGCCTGCTGTCGTCTCTGGAGACCGCGGCCGTCGGCGCGGCGTCCACCCGCTACGGACCTCCGCTCAAGCTGGCTCAGAGTATCCTGGAGTCGTCCGCCCTCCCCAGGAAGGAGGTCATCCTGGTCAGCGACTTCCAACGGGTGGGCTTCGAGGACGAGGTGGGTGTCCTGCTCCCCGAGGGCACCGAATTCACCCCGATTTCCGTAGCTGGTCCAGGTTCCTCCAACCTGACGGTCGGCGGAGTCACCTTCCGTCGTCAGGCATTTGCTGGCCAGACGCGCGTTTCGGTGACGGCTCGGATCGTGAGCCGCTCCCCCGACCCGGTGGAGAAGGTCGATGTGGTCCTTTCGGTCAGCGACCTCGTGATGGAGCGCAGGTCGGTGGACCTGGAGGCGAACGGGTCGGCGACCGTGACCTTCGATCCGGTGACCGTGCCCGGGCCCTTCACTACGGGCACCGTCTCGGCCGGCGAGGACCCGCTCCCCGAGGACAACCGATTCCACTTCGTGCTCTCGCCTGAGGAAGCCGTGCCGGTCCTCGTGCTCGACGGAGGCGGCTCCTCGAGCCTCTACCTTCGTCAAGCACTCGAGATCGGCAGTGAGCCCCCCTTCGCGGTGACCGTCAAGAGGGCGAGCCAGTTTCGAGCCGCGGATCTGTCCGGGTCCCGGGTGGTCGTGCTCAACGACGCCTCCCTCCCAGGGGGAGGCGCGGGCGACCGAATCCGGGACTTCGTGAGCTCGGGTGGTGGGCTCCTGGTTGTCGCCGGGGATCGAACCGGCTGGAGCGCCGAGTCGGCCGACCTGCTCCCCGGAACCATCGGATCTCCGGTGACGCAGGCAGATCGCAAGGGGGGAAAGCTGGGCTACCTGGATTACAGCCATCCCGCCCTGGAGATCTTTTCGGCTCCTCGGAGCGGCGACTTCACGGGCGCCCGTTTCTACCGATACCGGCCCCTGGAGATGAACGGCTCCCAGGGCGTTCTGGCTCGTTTCGACGACGGCACCATAGCTCTGGTGGAGAAGCGGATCGCGGAGGGATCGGTCATGGTCCTGAGCTCCACTCTGGACGCCGTCTGGAACGACCTGGTTCTGCAGCCGGTGTTTCTGCCGCTGGTGCATCAGCTCATCAAGCACATGGCCTCCTACCGTCCGCCCAGGGCATGGGCCACCGTCGGCCAGGTGGTGGCTCTCGACCAGTGGAACATCGGCGCGGTGCCGGGCTGGGAGGAGGCACATCCGGTGGTCGTCACGCCGTCCAAGCAGCGCATCCCCCTGGATGTCGGGAGACAGGGGGCGTTCATCCAGGCCTCCGAACAGGGGTTCTTCCAGGTCGAGGAGCCAGACGCTGGGGGACGGCGGCTCGCCGTCCTGGCCGCGAACCTCGACCCACAGGAGTCCGACCTGACCCCCCTTGACCCCCGCGTGATCTCGGAGGCCATCGGGGTCGGGGGCAACAGCGGTGAGGTTTCTCCACCCCCGGAGGCCACCACTCCCGAGGATCGCGAGAGACGACAGTCGCTCTGGTGGTACCTGTTGGCAACCGCATTTCTCTTGCTGGCGACCGAGACCGTCGTCGCCAATCGGCTCTCTCGCATCGCCCGGTGAGGTGAGGAAGGGGAAGACCATGCTCAAGCATGCCGATCGGTCACGAGGACACTCCGAGTTGCTGAGGGTCGTTCGCAGGGTGCGCAACCGTTGGCGGATGAAGCTGCTCCTCAGGGGAGCCGTGATCCTGATTGCGGTCGCTGTCGGAACGTTCTTCCTGTCTGCGTTCGGAATGGAGCGGTTTGGCTTTTCCGCAGCCTCGGTCTCCGCATTCCGGGTGGTCACCTACCTGGCGCTTGCGGTCCTCTTCCTTGTTTACGTGATCCTTCCACAGCTCAAGCGGGTGAGCGACGAGACAGTGGCGCTCTATCTGGAGGAGAATGAGCCCAGCCTGGATGCCAGTATGGTGAGCGCCCTCGAGGTCGGACCCGAAAGACCCGCAGGCCCCGAAGTCGTCTCCCCCGGCCTGGCAGAGCGACTCGTTCAGATGGCCCTGGACGAGGTTCGAAAAGTGGAGGGTGGACGTCGTGTGGAGCGAGGCGGTCTGCGGCGCGCCACGGCGGCACTTGCCGCGGTGGCGATGCTCTCGCTGATCGCACTGGTATCGGGCCCCTCCTATCTGCGTCACGGTGCCTCCGCCCTCCTGTTTCCCTTCCGAAGCGCCGAGGCCGCCAACCCATATAGCATCCTCGTGGAGCCCGGAGACGCCACCGTATCCCGGGGATCGGACCAGATGATCACGGCCAACCTGTTGGGATTCGCCGAGGCGGAAGTCCAGGTGCTCTTCCGATCCGAGAGCCAGGCCGGCTTCGAGCGCGTCCCCATGACGGCCGTGGGCGACTCCGCAGCGTACGAGGCATTCCTCTTCGACCTCGACGAGGAGGCGGAGTACTTCGTTCAAGCCGGAAACGTTCGGTCGCCACTGTTCCACATCTCTGTCGAGGACCTCCCGTACGTGGAGCGCCTCGAGCTCCAATATCACTTCCCGGCATACACCGGATTGGCCCCCCGCACGATCGACGATGGAGGCGACATCGCCGTGCTGCGCGGAACGGTGGTGCACGTGAGAGCCGTTCCCACCATACCGACCTCGGGTGGGCAGTTGGTGGAGGATGGTGAGCGGGTCTCGTCCTTGACGGTGGAAGAGGAAGGGTCGCTCCTCGGTGAGTTCCGGGTGGACCGCCGGGGCTTCTACCGCATCGACCTCCTCGGTCCCCGGGGCCAGCTGGTCCCGGCCTCACCGGAGTACGCCATCGATCTCCTCTCGGACCTACCACCCTCCGTCTCCTTCGAGGAGCCCGGAAGGGACACCAGAGCGAGCGCCATCGAAGAAGTGTTCGTCGAAGCGCGAGCCGATGACGACTACGGAATCGGCAACCTGGACCTGGTCTACTCGGTGAACGGCGGGGAGGAGCAGACCGTGAGCTTGTACTCCGCCGGCGGTCCGCCTCTCAAGGAGGTGACGGCCGGACACACATTCTTCCTGGAGGAGCTCGAGCTCGAGCCCGGCGACTTCATCTCCTACTACGCCAGAGCTGCCGACAACAATCGGGTCGATGGACGGCAAAGCATCGCCAGCGACATCTACTTCATCCAGATCCGCCCCTTCCGCAAGGACTTCCGCCAGGCCGAGCAGCGAGGGTCCACGGAGGAATCCATGCAGGGTGGCGAGGGGCAGCCCGAGGCGGCCCTTTCCCAGACCCAGCGGGAGATCATCGCAGGAACCTTCAACCTGTTTCGTGACCGGGAACAGTACTCTCCCGATCAGTACCAGGAGGCGCTCACCACTCTCTCCCTCGCTCAGGAGCGTCTGCGAGAGCAGGTGGAGACGCTCGTTCAGCGGCTTCGGACCCGCGGGGTCGTACAGGACGGTAGCGGCTTCGAGACGATTCTCGAGGAGCTGCCCCGGGCCGCCGAAGCGATGGAGGGCGCTGTCCGCTCGCTGAGGGCCGGTCAGGCGCAGGAGGCTCTCTCCCCGGAGCAGCAGGCCCTGCGGCATCTTCAGCGGGCCGAGGAGACCTACCGGGACGTCCAGGTGAGCTTCGGCGGCAACCCTGGGGGCGGCAGCCAGCCTTCCCCGTCGGCCGAGGATCTGGCGGACCTGTTCGAGTTGGAGCTGGACAAGCTGAAGAATCAGTATGAGACCCTGCAGCGCAGGAGGCAGGAAGAGACGAGCGCCGAGGTCGACGAGACAATGGAACGCCTCAAGGAGCTGGCGCGCCGGCAGCAGCAGGAAGGGGAGCGCCAGAGACAACGCGCCATGCGGAGCCAGGGCGGAGGTCAGGGAGCTGGCTCGTCCCAGAGAGAGCTGGCGGATGAGACGGAGGAGGCCGCGCGTCAGCTCGAGCGTCTGTCCCGGGAGAGCTCGAACCGGTCCCTGGCGGATGCCGCCCGTCGCCTGCAGGAGGCCGCGGACGCAATGCGTCGCGCAGCAGCAGCATCCGGAAACGCCGGGGTCGCCGAGGCCCAGGCCGCGCAGGAGCGGCTGGACGAGGCACGAAGGCTCATCGATCGGAACCGGTCGCGGAGCCTGGAGCAGGACATACAGGATGCGGTGCGTCGATCTCGGGACATCGCCGCCAATCAGCGTGACATCTCCAACCAGGTGAGGGGGCTGGGCGAGACCGGTGATCGCCAGGAGCAACTGCGGCGCCTCATGGAGCGAAAGGACCAGATGGAGACCGAAGTCGCGAACCTGGAGCGGCAGCTCGACCGGCTGGCCGCTGAATCCCGGCGGGAGGACCGCGCGGCCTCCAGACGGCTTGCCGAAGCAGCCAGCTCCATTCGTGACAACAAGGTCAAGGAGAAGATCCGCTATTCCAAGGGCCTGGCCCAGGCGCGCTCACCCGAAGATGCCGCAGCATTCGAGGAGGAGATCGCTGCCGACCTGGAGGAGCTCGGCGAGCACCTGGCCGAGGCCCGGAGCGCGCTGGCGTCCAACGACGAGAACCGGTCTGAGGAGCTGATCGACCGAACCCGGGATCTAGCCCGTGATCTGGAGTCCCTGGACCGACGCCTCCGAGACCGGGCGGGCGCCTCCCCTCAGAGTTCGGAGGAACAGGGTGGGCAGGGATCGGAGGGTCAACCCTCCGCTCAGGAGGAGGGCCGGACCGGAGCCACCGACCGGGGCCTACAGGCCCAGCAGATGGATCCCTCGATCCGAGGCCGCCAGGGGCGGCCACCCAGGCAATCTGACGCAGGAGGCCGGCAGCAACCCGGACAGGTGCCTCAAGCTGGGGATGCTGCGGGCCCTCCGGGCCGCCTCGGCGGGACCGCCGGTAGCCGACCCCCGCCCTTGAGCACCGATGAAATCCGTCAGTTCCGCCGTGAGGCCCAGCAGCGCGAGAAAGAGGCTCGCGCCCTCCGCGACCTTCTTCGGGAGGAAGGATTCGACACCGACCAGCTCGATCAGATCCTCCGCGGCATCCGACAGCTTGACGACGAGCGTGTCTACCGCGACTTCGCGGAGATCGAACGACTGCAGGCCGCTCTCCTGGAGGGAATCCGTCGCCTGGAGTTCGTTCTATTGCGCGAGCTGCGGGGACCGGACCCAGAGCGGCTCCTATTGCCGGGGACCGACGAGGTCCCACCCGGGTTCCGGGATCTCATCGAGGAGTATTACCGATCCCTGTCGAGAAACCCGGGGCGTTGACGGCCACGGGAGGTCCGACGCTCGCAGCGCCGGGCCTCCCCTGCCGACTCCCTTTCCCCCGGTCTCCGGGTCTTCCCCCAGCTCCACAAGGCTCTCCAGCCCTTCATCCGGCCTCACCACCCACGTCCCGAAGGGCTCATGCAGCGGAACCTCTGAGCCGGATTCGACGTTCTAAAGGAATCTACGGGGAACCCATCAGTGGGGCGCCACATGCTGATTCGCAAACGGAGCGACATACCCTCCTCGGATATCACGCCGAAGAGCGCGTACCTGGACAGGCGGGAGTTCCTTCAGCGCTCCGCCGCGGCGCTCGCCGCCGCGGCCGGTCCGGGTTCCCTCGCTTCATGCGAGCTCACCGATGCGGAGGCACGCGCGTCCGGCCATCTGGGAGCCGACCGTCAGGAGGACGAACCAACGCCCTACGAGGATGTCACTCGGTACAACAACTTCTACGAGTTCGGAACCGGAAAGGGAGACCCCGCCAGGAACGCCACGGAATTCGCCACCCGCCCGTGGACCATCGCTGTGGAGGGGCTCTGCAACAACCCGGCAGTCTATCAGTTGGAAGATTTCGTGAAGCCGCATATGCTGGAGGACCGGGTGTACCGCCTCCGCTGCGTGGAGGCGTGGTCCATGGTGATCCCATGGAGGGGCTTCCCTCTGGCAGACGTGATCAGAGCGGCCGAGCCCACCGGATCGGCCAGGTACGTGGAGTTCACCACACTCTACGACCCCGAGCGGATGCCCGGTCAGCGTCGGTCCATTCTTGACTGGCCCTACGTGGAGGGCCTGCGCCTTGACGAAGCAATCCATCCCTTGGCGCTCCTGGCCACCGGATTGTACGGGGAGGATCTTCCGAACCAGAACGGGGCCCCCATTCGCCTCGTCGTTCCGTGGAAGTACGGCTTCAAGAGCATCAAGTCCATCGTGAAGATCCGCTTCACCGAAGCCATGCCGCAGACCACCTGGGCCGCGATGGCTCCCCAGGAATACGGCTTCTACGCCAACGTCAACCCCGAGGTGGACCATCCGCGCTGGAGCCAAGAGCGCGAACGGCGGATCGGGGAGCTGCGCAAGCGTCCGACCTTGATGTTCAACGGATATGCGGATCAGGTGTCCCATATGTACGAGGGAATGGACCTGAGCGAGTGGTATTGATGGCGCCCACGAGTCGATCGAGGTCTCGGGTCCGAGCCCTCAAGGCGTTCGTCTGGGTGGCCGGTTTGAGTCCCCTCATCTTCCTGGCAGGCAAGGTCGCCACCGGAGCTCTGAGCGCGAACCCATCAGAGGAGATCATCCATCTGATGGGGCGCTGGGCGCTTGTCTTCCTTCTCGCCTCACTGGCAGTGACACCGATCCGACGGCTCACGGGCTGGAACCCCGTCATCCAGAGTCGCAGGTTACTGGGGTTGTTTGCCTACTTCTACCTGGCGCTACACTTCCTCGCCTACGCCGGCCTGGATCAGCTCTTCGGCCTTCCCTTCATCATCGAAGACGTCCTGGAGCGACCATACATCGCGGTGGGTTTCATCGCCCTCGTTCTGCTGACGCCCCTTGCCATCACTTCGACCCGGGGCTGGATTCGTCGTCTCGGAAGGGGGTGGCGGAGGCTGCACCGACTGGTGTACGTGGCCTCCGCCCTCGGCGTTCTTCACTACTACTGGCAAGTGAAGGCGGATACGCGATGGGCTATCGTGGCTGCACTGGTCCTGGGAGGCCTGTTCGCTATCCGCGTGGGCCTTCCCGTCCGCAGGGCAAGGACTTCGTCGGCCGAGGCCGTCTCGACGGGCGGCGCGCTCACCTGAACGTCGCTCAGCCCTGGGTTCCGCCCTCCTGGATCATGCGGAGCTTCCACTCCTTGTGACGGTTCATGATGTCCAGCACCTCGTCCACGTCGTCAGTCACCGACAGGTAACGGAGTCCTTCCTCCGTGATGGTGCTGGCCGGAAGCAGGGTGTCCCGCATCCAATCGAGGAGACCCTGGTAGTATTCCTTCCCGAAGAGCACCAGGGGCAGAGGATAGATCTTGTGAGTGTCCATGAGGGTCAGCGCCTCGAAGAACTCGTCCATCGTCCCGAATCCCCCGGGCATGCAGACGTAGCCCATGGAATGTCTCACGAACATTACCTTGCGTGCGAAGAAATAGTTGAACTGCAGCGAGAGATCCTGAAACAGGTTGGGCTTCTCCTGGGGCAGAGCGATGTTCAGCCCGACCGAACGGGACTTGCCTTCGGATGCTCCCCGATTGGCGGCTTCCATGAGTCCCGGCCCCCCGCCACTGATCACGGCGTACCCGTTCTCGGCCAGCAACCGTGCGATCTCCACGGTCGTATCATAGTACGGACTGCCCGGCCCCAGGCGGGCTGATCCGAAGATCGATACCGCGAATCCGAGGTCCGCGAGCCGGTCGAATCCCTCGGTGAACTCGCTGATGATTCTGAACATGCGCCAGGATTCTCGACCCTTCTTCAGATCTTCGATCACGGCCTCACTCCTCGTCCACCGGCATTCGCTTCAGGCGCTTCGTATCCTCCTGATCCTGGCTCCCGGACCGTTTCCCGGCAACGGGTCCACGACGTGGCCGTCGGATGGCTCGGAGCTCGCACACCGGGACTCCCGGGTCTTCCTGATTTCGAGCCCGGACTTCGCGAGATTCTGAAGGCCCAGTCGACGAAGAATGGAGGATTCGCGAATATTGATGGGAAACCGAGGACACCAACCACCGTGCACGGAACCACTCAGCACCAACGGGGAAGCAACAAGGGGTCTCGAATGACTCGGTGTGCCGGGAACGGGGTTCTGGAAGCCCAGACCTGACGGAACGGGCCCTTTTGAGCGGAGGGCGCAGGATCGATGAACATCGCCGGTCGCTTACTCGCAGCGCTCGTCCTCGTGTGCGTTGCCCTGGCTCCTCTCTCCTGCGGTGGCGACGAGGGGGGATCCAACCCCACGGATCCCGAACCCCCAGCACCACCGACGCCGAACGAGGCACCCACGGCCAGCTTTGCAATGGACACGGATGGGGGAAGCGTACCGTTGAGGGTGGAGTTCAACGCCACCTCCTCGACAGACCCTGACGGCACGATCGTGTCGTACGCCTGGACCTTCGGGGATGGAGAAGTGGCATCCCACGCCCAGGTCGCCCACACCTACGATGCTGCGGGTTTGTTCGTTGTGGAGCTCACCGTCCGGGACGACCGGGGAGACGTGGACTCCGCGAAGGACACCGTCTACGTGTCCAGCCGCGCGGGCACCGGAGAGAATAGCATCCAGGGTACGGTCTGGTTCGATCGCGACCTGGACGATGTCCGGGATCCGCAGGAACTCGGGCTTTCGCGCTTCATCGTCTTCCTGGACGAAGACACAGATGGCGAGATCGACTCCGGGGAGCCACTGGTCTTCACCGGCGGCGACGGAGCCTACCGGTTCGAAGGCCTGGACGGGGGGAGAAGTTACAGGGTGACTCAGGCTCTTCCCTTCGGATGGAGCAACACACTGCCAGGTGCGCCTCAGAGCGGCCCAGCCCGTTCACCTGGCCGCTGGACTCCGGCATCCAGCACCGGTCCCGCCGCCATCATCAACGGCGAAGAGACAGGTATCGAGGGCTTTCCGTTTCAGGTCGCTCTGATCCTGAAGGACTTTGATTTCCAGTTCTGCGGAGGCACCCTCATCACCAGCCAGTGGGTGCTGACCGCCGCCCACTGCGTGGAAGAGCGATTCCCTGACGAGGTGGAGGTACTCATCGGTACGGCCGATCTGGAACAGGGCGGCGAGCGGTACGCGGTGACCGCCATCCGGGTCAATCCGGTGTTTCGCCAGGCCGCGAGCCTTGACAGCGACGTCGCGCTAATCCTCCTGGATCGGCCGCTGCTGAGCCCCCGCGTGTACCTCCAGACTCCCGATCAGGAAGCGCTGGCGGCCCCGGGGATCACAGCTACCGTGATCGGCTGGGGACAGACGGAAGGCGGCGGCCAGCCTACCAGGCTCAGGAGAGTCGACATTCCGATCATCTCCAATGCGCAGTGCAACGACCTTGCCGGAGAGATCTACGGGCTCATCACCGCAGCCACCATCTGCGCCGGCGGAGTCAACCTGCAGAAGGGTCCCTGCTTCGGCGATAGCGGAGGACCGCTTCTGGTGACCTTTCAGGACGGGTGGATGCAGGTCGGCATCGTGAGCTTCGCTGTCGGACGTCAAGCCTGCGGGGACTTGCCCGCCGCCTTCGCCCGAGTGTCTGCTCTGCTGGACTACGTCACCAGCGTCGTCCCCATCGAGAAGTCCGGAGCCTACACCGTGGACTGGAGCTCCGGGCCGGTCGCCCAGGTGGACTTCGCCAACTACCACTGAGCGGAGTGTGGAAGCAGGATCCCTGTATTCGTTGGATTGCTCGATGGCACAATCCCGCAGCCCCCTGCCACGGAGGGCCTCTCGAGCGCTCCGTCCTGACACGGAGGGATTTCGGAAGATGCGCAACGCCTTTCTTCTCCCTGCGGCGTTCGCCCTGGTTGTCGGAGCATGCGCCAGTGGGAGGACCGACACGTCCTCCCGCAGCTACTCCGAGGTGATCACCGAAGAGGAGCTCCTCGACATCGGCGAGTTGAGCGCCTACGAAGCCGTCCGAAGGCTGCGACCTCGCTGGCTCAGCCTTCGAGGACCCCTGACCACGATGAACCCTGGCGCAAGGCAGGGGATCCGGGTCTACGTGGACGGCGGGTTTCGAGGAGGAGTCGACGAGCTCAAGTCGCTGCAGGCCTCCGACGTAGGTTCGATGCGGTTCCTGGACGCGAGGGAGGCCACCACTCGGTACGGCACCGACCACGCAGACGGAGCGATAGTCGTCCGTACTCGACGAGATTAGCAGGGACGGGCCTTCCCCTCGACGAGCACCACGCTGGTGCCAGCAGGGGCCGCCCCCGACACCGATCAAGGTCCCGCGAAGGGACTCCCGTCGAGAGCCATTCGCAGCTCCTCGCGAGCCGCAGGGTCTTTCTCCGACGCGTATCGCTCACCCAGGGCCATTCTGATCTCCTGGACATCGATCCTGGAATCGGAGTCCGGAGACTGACCCATCAGTCGCGACAACGCCCACGCCGCATGCCCCCGCACGAGCGGGTCAGCATCCTCGAGTGCCTTGCGCAGCGGGGGAATCGCCGGGCTCTTCGCCCAGTTGCCCAGGGCGACACAGACATTTCGTAAGAGCCCCCTCCGCTTCGCCCGCCGTATCGGCAACCCCCGATACCGACTCCCGAATTCTCCCTCGGTGAGCTTCAGCAGAGATTCTGCGAGGACCACCAGGGATGGGCCATCCAGCCCCCTATGCGACTGGTAGGCTTCTTCGGTGGCGGGACGAGCGAACTTCTCGTTCCAGGGACAGACCTCCTGGCAGATGTCGCAGCCGAAGACGCGATTACCCAAGCCTCTTCGGAGCTCCCTCGGGATCCAGCCTCTCAGCTCGATGGTCAGATAGGAGATGCAGCGTCGGGCATCGATCACGGGAGCCCCTCGTTCGTCACGGCCGAGAAGCGCCTCGGTGGGGCACGCCACGAGGCAGCGGGAGCACGATCCGCATCGATCCTCCACAAACCGCTCGTCCCCCTCCAGGGCGAGACGGAGGAGGAGCACTCCGAGGAAGAAGTACGATCCAAGGCGCGGGTGGATCAGCATGGTGTTCCTTCCGAACCAGCCCAGACCGGCCCGCTGCGCCATCTCGCGCTCCAGGATCGGCCCCGTGTCCACGTACACCCGGCCTCCCACCGGGCGCCCGAGCTCCTCTTCGAGCCATCCGTGCAGCGTTCCGAGCCCATTCTTGATGACATCGTGGTAGTCGAGGCCCCGGGCATAACGGGCCACGACAGCCCGCCCGGGGTCGGAAGGTACCCCGTCCGGGTCCTCGTGAAAGTAATTCTGGCCCACCACGACCACCGACCGAACACCCTCGAGGGTCAGGGTCAGATCCTTCCGCCGCGCCAGTCCGTCCGACCGGGCGAGGTACGCCATCTCACCATGGAACCCCCGGTCCAACCATGTTCGCAGGCACTCCACCTGCTCGCTGGACACCACATCGGTGACGCCGACGAGGTCAAACCCCAAGGACCTCGCCTTCACCTTGATCCGGTCAGTCAGGTGTCCACTCATCGTCCCCTCGGGTGCTCGTTGCTGGCGACCCTCGATCTACCGCTCCGGAAATCGGAACCGTGGCTTCTCCATGCGGAGCTGCGTATCATGCTCCCGAGCAGCGGCGTACGCCTTTCTCGCTTATCCCACCGCACTCAGGAAACGGGGATCGCCCGGTGATCGCCCTCGCCCGACAGGTCAGTCCGGCCCTGCAGGCCGGCGAACGCATGTTCCTGGAGCGCACCCCCATTCACGCGGGTGTGGCCGCGCAGCAACACGCCGCCTTCGTCCGTGCTCTCAACGACATGGGCATCGAGACGCGCATCCTCCCGGGGGAGCCCGACCTGCCGGACTCCGTGTTCATTCGCGATACCGCGGTGGTCCTGGACGAGATCGGGGTCATGGCCCGGCCTGGCGCGGCTTACCGCCGCGCCGAGACGGCGGCCGTGACCCAGGAGCTAGCCCCCCTGATGAGCCTCTCCTTCATTCGGGCTCCCGGAACCCTGGATGGCAGCGACGTGCTCCGATGCGGAAGGACCATCTACGTGGGTCTCTCCGTCCGCACCAACGCAGAGGGCGTAGCGCAGCTGGAGCAGCGGGTCGCCTCCTTCGGGTATCGCGTTCGCGCCATTCCGGTTCAGGGAGTCCTCCACCTGGACGCCGCCTGCTCCCAGGTAACGGATGACACGCTGCTCGTTAACCGCGCCTGGGTCGACTCAGCCCAGCTCCGGTCATTCGCCCTTCTGGATGTACCTCGCAGCGAGCCCGGGGCCGCGAACACCCTCCGAATCGGCGACACGGTTCTCATGGCGGAGGGATTCCCTGGTACCCGGGAGCTCCTAGAGGGACGGGGAATCTCCGTACAGACCGTGAGGATCTCCGAGTTCCAGAAGGCGGAAGGTGGGGTCAACTCCCTGTGTCTCCTGGTCGACGGACGTTAGGTGCCCTGGCAGGTGCGCCATCGTCGAGCCCGTACAAGCGACCCTTCCACTCGATCTTCCCCCTTCGAAGCCAGCTGCGAGCCACGATGAATAAGGCTACCCCGGCCCCCAAGGGATAGAGGAGACCGTAGGCGGCGCTGATCCCGAAGCGCACACTGGCGGCAGCCCAGATCAGAAGCCCACATCCGCACGCCACCACCGACCAGAGCAGCACACCTTCCGATCCCGAGCCCAGAACCGAGGCCGTGAGCAGAACCGGCGGCACGAGCCAGAAGATCAGGAGCTGAAGTAGGATCCCTGGGGCCGCGGCGGCTCCCAGACGCGGGCCAGCCGACTGACGCGCGCCCATCCACAGGTTCTTGGACCAGCCTTCCACGATCTCACTGAGGGAAGTGTACATGCGGGTCTCCATGCCGTCCTCCGCTTCCCGGACGGTAAGGACGTACCCCGCCCGAGTCAGGATCTGGGCGAGACGCAGATCCTCAGCCACCTCACCCCGAACGACCTCGTGACCGCCGATGGCTTCGTACGCCTGTCGGGTGATCAGGATGAACTGTCCATTGGCAATCGCCCCAGGCCAGTGGTCTCGAGACACTGGCCGACGCAGGTTCGGGTACCGGAGGGCGAGGAGGAGGAAGAACTGCGGCTGCACGAGCCGCTCCCACAGTGAACCCATCCGTTGTCGCCCCACCAGGGTCACGGCGTGGGCCCGGTCTTCCACCATTGCCCGCACAGCTCGGACTGATAAGTCCGGAGCGTGACGGGTATCCGCATCCGTGAACAGCAAAAGGTCCCCCCTCGCTTTCCGAGCTCCCTGCCAGCAGGCCCACGGCTTTCCGAACCAACCCTCAGGAAGGGGGGCGCCGTCCAGTACGACGATGCGTGAACCCGAGCCAGCCGGCGTGGACCTGGCAAGCTCACCTGTTCCGTCCTCGCTACGGTCGTCCACCACCAGGATCTCGAAGTCCCCGTAGTCCGAAGTAACGAGGCTCTCCAGGCAAGCTCGAATGTTTCGAGCCTCGTTTCTCGCCGGCACCACGATGCTCAAGGGCGGATTCACCCCCTTGATGGCCGCTGGAAGGGGGCGGGGGAATCGGACCCGAACGGCAAGAAAAAGCCCGAGGAGAACCCAAGGTAGAGTCAGGAGAAGCGGCAGCGTCATCAGGTCCTCCACTCAGCCGGTCTTCCCTTCGCCACCGCCAGCCGATGTCACCCTTCTGGTCCAGCGCTCGCCGTCCCGGACTCGATACTTCTCCAGCACCCGCTCCAGAGCCCGGTCGAGATCGATCCCCTGCTCATTCGCAAGACACACCAGCACGAACAGGATATCACCCAACTCCAGCTCCAGGTCCTGACTTGGCTCGCTGGATCTCTTGGGCTTGGAGCCGAAGCGATGGTTCAGCTCACGAGCGAGCTCTCCCACTTCCTCCACCAGCCGCGCCAGATTGGAGAGCGGGGGCCAATACCCCTCCTCGAACTGGGCAATCCACGCGTCGACCCTCTTCTGGGCCTCTCCGATCTCCATGGTCAAGGCCTCAGCACGATCTTGCCAAAGGCTTCCCCCGCCTCCAGAAGCTCGTGGGCGCCTCGGGCTTCAGCCAGCGACATCACGCGGTCAATGACAGGACGTAACCGACCCTCGAAAACCAGGCCCATGGCTGTGCGGAATTCTGCCGGATCTCCCATCGTGGTACCCAGGATGGAGAGCTGTTTCCAGAAGACCCTGCGGATCTCGGTCACCCCCCTCGCACCCGTGGTCGCGCCGTAGGTAACGAGCCGTCCTCCCTGGCGAAGCGACCTGAGGCACTGATCCCAGATCGCCTCTCCGACCGAATCGAACACCAGGTCGACTCCGGATCTCCCGGTGTCATTCCAGATCTCACGGCTGAAGTCGGTTTCGCGACGGTCGTACACCACGTGAGCCCCGAGATCCCGCACCCGGTCCCGGCTCGTGGAGCCGCTCGTCACCGCGTAGACATGCGCTCCCGCCATTCGCGCGACCTGAATCGCGAGGGTGGAGACCCCACCGGAGGCACCAGTGATCAGGACCCGTTCCCCCGCTCGTACCCTGCCCCTGGATACGAGGCCACGCCACGCGGTCACGGACGCCAGGGCGGCTGCGGCCGCATTCTCGAAGGACACCGAGTCCGGAAGCTCCAAGAGGTTGTCCGCCGGGACGACCGCGTACTCCGCGAACCCACCTGGAGCGTGCTCGCCGATGAGGCGGAAGGACGGACGGGGCAGGCTCGGTCCCTGGGGGGGGTCGGTGTACGTCTCGTAGTCGAGCGAAGGATCCACCACGACCCGTGTCCCCAGCGGGACGTGGTCCGCTCCGGGACCACGTCGATCCACGATTCCCGTGATGTCGGCACCCCCGATGTGGGGCAACGCGATCCCGGGGATTCCCCTCCGAGCCCAGAGGTCCAGATGATTCATCGCCGTCGCCTTGACGGCGATACGCACTTCACCGGGTCCCGGTTCAGGGGTCTCCACTTCCTCGATGCGGACCACTTCGGGTCCGCCGTGCTCTCTGAAGAGGGCGGCACGCATGGAATGCTCCCAGGATGACTCCGGACTCTCCTGCGCTACGGTGCGTAGAGTACCGGACCCCTTCCAGGGCCGGCAACAGTTCCATGCCCCTCCGCCCACTGGTCCGCTCACGCGCGCCTACATTGCCGCGCCGAGTTCCGGCTGGACCCCGCCCCCGGAGGGCGGGAGAGGAGTTGGAGTCGAGGCCTCCTCGGTGTATCGTTGGGCATGCGTTCTCCGATACCAAGGGATCGGGGGGTGGGAGGTGGAGGAGGCGAGGGGGATGCCGAGGCCCCATCGGCGCCGGACGCGACCCTCCAGGGCTACCTCGACCGGCATTCTCGGCCGCCCGCCTTCGAGGGCAGTGACGGTAACCCCTACACCGTCTCCGTCGAGGTCGAGAAGACTCCGGACCTGTCGAACCCATACGCCTGCTATCTGGTATTCCCGCGATGGGCGCAAAATGGTATGGGAATCGTCGGGCACCTGGAGACCCACACCCTCTGGCGAAGCCGGTCCCGACAGGAGGTGGAGGCCCTGGCCGGAGAGCTCACATTGATGGAAGTTAGGGACCTGTTGGAGCAGGCGATCCAGAGGCGCGACAGGGGCCGCGTCGGCGATGTCCCGGACTTGGAACAACTCGAACCGTGAAGCGGCTATGCTGAGAGAAGGTCTCATCTACCTGAGCCAGTCTTCCACCGCCAAGAAGATCGTCACTCAGGCTCCCTTCGCCCGGTCCATGAGCCAGCGCTTCGTCCCGGGGGAGACCGTCGAGGCACTGATCGAGGCGGCTCAGAAGGCCAATGCCGCAGGCCTCAAGGTCACGGCGAACTACCTGGGTGAGTCGGTCCACAGTGAGGAAGCGGCACACACCGCGGCCAGCGTCTATCAGAGGATCCTGGATATGATCGCCGCCCGGGGTCTCGACGGAAACGTCTCCCTCAAGTTCACCCAGCTCGGGCAGGACATCGGAGAGGAGTTCCTGCTCGACAACCTGCTTCCGATCCTCGAAACGGCGAAGAAGAAAGACCTGTTCATTCGCTTCGACATGGAATCGTCGGAACACACGCAATCCACACTCGACGATTTCGAGAAGCTCTGGACCGAGGGCTGGCGCAACATCGGGGTCGTGCTCCAATCCTACCTCTTCCGCACCGCCGCCGACGCCGAGCGAATGATCGAGTTGGGCACACGCGTCCGGCTCTGCAAGGGTGCATACGTGGAGCCCCCGGAGGTTGCGTACCAGAAAGCGGAGGAGGTGGACGAGAACTTCCTCCGGGTCATGCGGGCTCTCCTGTCCCGCGGGAACTACCCGGCCATCGCCACGCATGACGAAAGGATGATAAGGGCGACCCTGGAGCACGCGAAGACAGATGGCGTAGGTGCCGAGAGGTTCGAGTTTCAGATGCTCCACGGTGTCCGGCGGGACGTCCAGCAGGAGCTGGTGGACCAGGGATACAACGTCCGGGTCTACATCCCGTTCGGTGAATATTGGTACCCCTACCTCATGAGGCGGCTGGCCGAGCGACCGGCCAACGTCCTGTTCATGGCTGGCAGCATCGTGAAGGAGTCACCGCTGGGCTTCCTCTGGCCCAATCGGAAGAAGAATGTCCAGTAGCGACTCGCCGGGATCCCGCGAAACGACCCAGCCGATGGTACGAGAGGCCCACGCACTCTCGCCTCCCTCGCTTCGCGTCACCGAGATCTTCTATTCCATCCAGGGAGAGTCGTCCTGGGCCGGATCCCCGTGCACCTTCATCCGGCTCACCGGTTGCCCCCTTCGCTGCGCGTGGTGCGACACCGAATACTCCTTCTTCGGAGGTCAACTCCTCACGCTGGACCAGATGGAGGATGAGGTGCGACGCATCGGCTGCTCCCTCGTGGAGATCACGGGTGGCGAACCCTTGGTCCAGAAGGGTGTCTTCGCTCTGACCCGCCGCCTTCTCGATGCCGGATACACGGTTCTCGTCGAGACCTCCGGCGCCGTGGACGTGGAGGCGCTGGACCCTCGGGCCCACAAGATCATGGACCTGAAGTGCCCCGGCTCCGGTGAGGAGGAGCGGAATCTCTGGTCGAACCTGGAGCATCTGACCCGCCGCGACGAAATCAAGATCGTGGTGAAGGACCGTGTGGACTACGAGTGGTGCCGGGAGTTGATCCGCGACCGAGCACTGGATGTTCGGCTCCACGAGCGGCGTCTGGGCGGGATTCTCCTCTCTCCCGTGTGGGGGGAGCTCGATCTTCGAGACCTGGCGCAGTGGATTCTCGAGGATCACCTTCCGGTACGCCTGCAGACTCAGCTGCACAAGTGGATCTGGGACCCGGACACCTGGGGAGTGTAGAACCCGAACCCGTGGACAGGCCCGGGGTATCGTGGTTCCTATGAGTCGCGTCTCACCCGTTGTCGATCCCCGCTTTCTGCACCTGAAGAGGGCACTGAGCAACACTCCGGTGTCCGCGACCCTCTCCCAGGCTGGTGAGGCCGGTATTCAAGCAGCCGTCTCCCTTGTCTTGCGCGGGCGAGAGGATCTGGAGCTCCTTCTCATCAAACGGGCCCGATCGGAGCGCGATCCCTGGTCGGGTCACATGGCCCTGCCCGGCGGGCGCAAGGACCCCGAAGATGAGTCACTTCTGGCGACGGCCGTGCGGGAAACCGCCGAGGAGACAGCAGTCATTCTGGAAGAGGCGGGCGTCCGCCTGGGGCGGCTCGAGCCGTTGCGACCGGCCCACAGGCGCATCCCACTGGTGACCATCACGCCCTTCGTGTTCGGGGTCCATGCCCAGACCGAAGCGGAGCCAGTGAGTCACGAAGTGGCGCGTACCCTGTGGGTTCCGCTGCGCTCTCTCAGGACCCCCACCGTCCGGCACACGCACACAGTCGAACTGGCGGGCGGAGACCGGGAGTTTCCCGCTTTTCGCGTGGGAGGGGAGGTGGTCTGGGGCCTGACCTACCGGATCCTGACCCGGTTCCTCAGCCAGGTTGGGAGCTTCTGAGAGACACACGGATCACGTCCGCCGGGATGGTGCTCTCCTCGCCCCCTCGCCGAATCCCTCACCTGGACGACGGGTCCGGCACCCACTCCGCAATGTAGACGTTGGTCTCCCCGGCGAATTCGCTGTTTCGGTTCGAGCCCCACACCAGATACCTGCCATCAGGGCTGAACACCGGGAACCCGTCGAAATCGGGCGAGTAGGTCACTCGCTCCAACCCGGTTCCGTCCACGTTGATCAGGTAGAGCTCGAAGTCTCTCCCCTCTACATCGTCCAGATTCGAGCTGAAGATGATCTGCTCTCCCGAGGGGTGCCAATATGGAGCGAAGTTCGCCGCACCATTCCGCGTGACCTGCCGTGGGTTGGCCCCGTCGGCGTCCATGACGTAGATCTCCAGTCGCGATGGCCGGATGAGGCCACTCGCCAGCAGACGGGTGTAGTCCTCCCTCTCCTCCTCCGTCTCCGGATAGTGAGCGCGGTAGACGATCCTGGATCCATCCGGCGAGTAGAAGGGCCCCCCGTCGTAACCGAGCCGCTGAGTCAACCGCTTCACGTCGGATCCGTCGGGATTCATGGAGTAGATCTCGAGGTCGCCGTCCCGCATGCTCGTGAAGACGAGCCGGTCCCCCTGCGGAGAAAAGGTGGCCTCGGCGTCGTATCCGAAGCTACGGGTGAGCTGTCGCGGCTCCGAGCCGTCGGCGTTGGCCACGAAGATGTCAAAGGAAGGGTAGACCGCCCACACATAGCCCATCGAGTAGTCCGGGCGCGCAGGACACGCCGAGTCGAAATGGTGGGTGGAGGAGTAGAGGATCTTGTTACCCGCAGGGTAGTAATAGGAGCAAGTTGTGCGGCCCTCGCCGGTGCTGACTTGCTGAATCTCGCCGGACTCGAGATCGAGAGTGAAGATCTGGTCGCACTCGCTCCCTCTCGGTGTGGACTGGAAGATCAAGCGTTGTCCGTCGAACGAGAAGTAGGCCTCGGCGTTCTCGCCGCCGAATGTAAGCTGGCGGACGTTCGAAAGTCGGACTTCGCGCGGATCATGAACGTTCGCCTGGCCCCTGGCCCCTGACATGGGCAGAAGCACGAGCACGCAGAGAAAGAAACTGGTGGACCGAACCCTCTTCCCGACAGTCATCCGTCTCCTCTTCAGATCTGACATGACGAAATCTTCCGCGAAATCAATATGGGACGGCCTGCGTCCCGCTTCCATCGCTCTCTTCCTCCTCGCCGCCTCACCCCTGGCTGCCCAGGAGCAGTGCCCGGTTCCGGCAAGCTTGACTCGGGGGATGACGCCGCCCCTCAGCCACGTGCGCTATCTCGCCGATGACGCGCTGGGCGGTCGTGAGGTGGGATCCCCCGGAGCGAGCTGCGCAGCGGATTACGTGGCCGCTCAGTTCCGCCAGGCCGGGCTCCAGCCAGCCGCTTCAGGAAGTTTCCTCCAGACGTTTCCTGTTCGCGGTGGCTCGCAGCTGGGCGGCGACAACGGCTTCGAGGTCTCGGGCACGCAGTACACCCTGGGGGAGGAGTGGATCCCCTACGGCTTCGCCGAGCCCGGCCAGGTGACGGGAGAGCTGGTGTACGGTCACTACGGGGTCGGTGAATCAGAGGACTCCACCCCTCCTCCCACCGAGAACGTGGAAGGCCGCATTCTGGTGGTGGAGCATGGAGACCCCGCCTCGTCCACCGGGCGATCGCTACACGCTGATCCACATTTCAAGGCGTCGGTCGCCGCAGGCCAAGGAGCTTTGGGGATCGTCGTCCTTCTTGGAGAGGGCGACGAGCTACCGGAGGCGGCTTCGGAGGAACGCCCGTCGTCCAGGGTCCCGGCCATCGCGGTCCGGGGCAGCGCAGCCAAGGCGATCCGGGACGCAGCCCGTGCGGGTGACGTGGCTACTTTGCGGGTGGACGTGGAAGCTCGAATGGTGGAGGCTTACAATGTCGCGGCTCTGCTTCCGGGCAGGGATCCCAACCTCGCCGGCGAGCTGGTGATCGTGGGGGCTCACTGTGACCATCTCGGCTACGGTGGTGAGGGGTCCCTATCTCCGGACGAGCGCGTCGTCCACAATGGGGCCGACGATAACGCCAGCGGTACTGCGGCGCTTCTGGCGGTGGCCTCCGAGCTCTCGAGGGCCAAATCCGGTCTCGCTCGTTCTGTCCTATTCCTCGCCTTCACCGGCGAGGAAAAGGGTCTCTGGGGATCCGCCCATTACGCAGCGAGTCCCTTGCTTCCTATCGATCGCACGGTGGCCATGCTGAACATGGACATGGTGGGCCGCCTGAGAGAGAACAAGCTCACGGTATTCGGCGCTGGGACGGCCGAGGAGTGGGGAGACATAATCGGGAAGGTGAATTCCCAGCAGGCTGAAACCTTCCAGCTCGTGCTCCTGCCCGACGGGTACGGTCCATCCGACCACAGTTCCTTCTACGGAAAGGGGATTCCGGTTCTCCACTTCTTCACCAACACCCACGAGGACTATCACAGGCCCTCAGACGACTGGGACAAGATCGACGCCGACGGGCTGAGCCGCATCTCCGGGCTGGTGACCGACCTGGTCGTGGAGCTGGCGGGAGAAGCTGAGGATCCGGACACTCGGGTGGCGACGCTGACCCTGGTGGAGGGGGCCGGAAACCCCCACGCGGCCCGTCCCGGTGTGCCAGGTGAGGCCGAGGACGAACGCCCCACCCGGGGCTACGGTCCGTACCTGGGCACGATTCCGGATATGACGCCCAGCGACGTGGGCGTGCGGCTCACCGGCGTTCGAGAAGGCAGCCCGGCGCAGAGGGCCGGACTTCGGGGAGGCGACGTGATCGTTGGCTTCGGGGGGCAGGAGATCTCCGACCTCTATGCGTACACCTACGCCCTCAGAGAGCACGAACCCGGTGACGAGGTCGAGATCGTCGTCCTTCGGGATGGAGCGAAAGTCATCTTGACGGCGGTGCTCGGCTCTCGTTAGGCCGGGGCATCTCGCCCTGTCGTAGTCACCGGTCCACCCGCTTGAGTAGCTCCAGCTGTCCGGTGTCCGTCGCCTCGCTCCCACCTCCCACGTCCGCGCTCGTCTCCGAAGTGGTCGAAATTCCGTCCCTTCTCCTGAGCAGACCTTTGTCACCGTAGGCGCGGGTGACTTCCACCACCCGGTCACCCGGCTCCAGTAGCGCCAGGCGCGAGCCCCGGGTTCTGCGTCCCCGCACCGGGATCTCGTCGGCGGAAACCCTTGTGACCTGACCGCTGGCTGCCACGACCATCACAGAGTCACCCTCCACGACTTCGAGTGCGTTCACGAGAGGATCGACCTTGTCGGATGCGGGTACGGCCAACGTTCCAAGCCCTCCCCGCTTCTGGAGCGGGAACTCGTTCACCGGAGTGCGTCGGCCCATACCCTGGTCCGTCACCGCCAGCACAGTGGCATCACGACGGATCAACACCATCCCAACGACCCGATCACCGCCCCTGAGATCTATGCCCTTCACCCCCTGGGCCGTGCGTCCCATCACGGAGATCTCCTTCTCGGCGAACCGGATGGCCCGTCCCTGACGGGTGAGGAGCATGACCTCGGCGTCCCCCTCCGCCAACACCACGCTCAGCACCCGGTCCCCGGAGCGAACTGATGTGGCGATCACCCCTCCCGACCGCGGATTGGAGAACTCGCGGAGGCGGGTTCTCTTCACCAACCCCTGCCTCGTCAGGAAGAGCAGGAATCGGTCCGCTTCCAAATCCTCGACGGGCACCATGGTCACGATTCGATCTCGCCGGTCCACCCCCAGCAGTCCGTAGACAGACTGGCCCCGTGACGCCCGGCTGCTCTCCGGCACGTCAAGGACGGGCAGGAAGTGGGTGCGTCCCATCTCGGTGAATGCCAGGATCCATCCGGAGCTGCGAGCGACGAAGACGTGCTCCAGATAGTCGTCCTGGTAGCGCTCCATCCCCGCCAGAGCCTTTCCGCTGGTCACCCGTCGCCGGTAGAGGTGTACGGGAATTCGCTTCACATACCCCTCGTGGCTCACCGTAATGACAACGTCTTCGTCCGCGACCGCGTCCTCCAGGCGACTGACTTCCTTGGCGTCCTCGTCGAGAATCACGGTCCTCCTGGCGTCGCCGTAGCGCTGCACCAGGACGTCCAGCTCCTCCAGCATCACCTCGATCTGCCGCCTCTCGCTCTTGAGAATCGACCGGAGATCCCGAATCACGCCCCGGAGCTCCTTCAGACGGTCGCGGAGCTGGCGGTGCTCGAGCGCGGTAAGCCTCGCGAGTCGCATGTTGAGGATCGCGTCAGCCTGGACGTGACTGAGCCCGAAGCGGTTCTGCAGACTGTGGGACGCCTCCGCGCGATCCCGGGATTTCTTGATGATGCCGATCACCTCGTCGATGTGATCGAGCGCCCCGAGGAGTCCTTCAGTGATGTGGCGCTCCGCCTCCGCCTTTTCCAGGTCGTGTCGAGAGCGAGCCCTGATGACCTCAAGCCGGTGGTCCCGGTAGCTTTCCAGAAGCTGTCTGAGATTGAATTCTTTGGGCTCCCCGTGGTCCAGGGCCAGCACATGGGCTCCAAAGGTCGTCTGAAGCTGGGTCCGCTTGAAGAGGACGGAAAGGGTTCTCCCCGCATCTCCGCCCCGCTTGAGCTCCACCACGAGCCGCAGGCCCTCGCGGTCGGATTCATCCCGGATGTCTGAGATGTCCGGAAGTCTTCCCTTTCGAGCCAATCCGGCGATCTGCTCGATGAGCTTCGACTTGGACACGGCGTAGGGGAGCTCCGTCACGACGAGTTGCTGCCTGCCACCCCGCAAAGCCTCCTTCACGACCCGGGCACGAAGCACGAGGCGGCCACGGCCGGTCTCGTACATCTGCTTGATGCCCGCGGTGCCCACGATGAAGGCCCCTGTGGGGAAGTCGGGTCCTGGTAGACGCTCGCAGAGCTCATCGATGCTGCAATCCGGTGAGTCTGCCAGGTGACGGACGGCCGCCGCGACCTCGACCAGATTGTGGGGAGGCACATTGGTGCTCATCCCGACGGCGATCCCAGAGCTTCCGTTGAGGAGCAGGTTCGGAAGCCGGGCGGGCAAGACTTCGGGCTCGAGCAGCCGGTTGTCGAAGTTCGGTACGAACGCGACCGTGTCGCGCTCGATATCCGCGAGGAGCTCCGTGGCCGCGGGAGCCAGCCGAGCTTCGGTGTACCGGTACGCAGCCGCCGAGTCGCCGTCGATGGACCCGAAGTTGCCCTGCCCGTCGATGAGCGGATAGCGGAGGGAGAAGTCCTGGACCATACGCACCAGCGCGTCGTACACGGCCGAATCGCCGTGGGGATGGAATTTCCCCAGAACATCCCCCACCACGGTGGCGCTCTTCTTGTGCGGACGCTCCGGCTGCAGCCGGAGCTCGTGCATGGAATACAGAATCCGGCGATGCACGGGCTTGAGACCGTCCCTTACGTCAGGGAGAGCTCGCTGGACGATCACGCTCATGGAGTAATCCAGAAACGCCTCGCGCATTTCCTCCTCGATCAGGCGCTGCAGGATTCGCTCTCTCTTCTGGGCCATCATTCTTCCGGTCTTCCTCCTTCGAGATCCCACCGATGCCACGCCGTCGCGGGCCGCCCGTCCGGAATCGGCCTCGGGTCTTCGGCATATCTTCGGATGATCGCGCGCACAAGGCAAGGCACGGGACACTGGGAGAGACAAAGCGGACCGCAGCCCGTGCCACGGCCCGCTCGGGGCCCCCGGTCTCCTCCACCGCCACACGCGTCTCCCGGCCCACATCCGACCGGTGCAAACGTACCTACAGGGCAGGACCCTCCGCTCGGAGGGCCTCCGTGATACGTCGCTTCAACTCCACGGGAGCCGTCTCACCCTGCCGAACCCTGTGGAGAGCCTCCATGAAAGACCGCTCGAATTGAAGCTTCGGATAGCAATGCCTGCAGATACGAAAGTGCTCACCCAGTTCCCGTTCGGAAATCTGGTCGAGCTCGCCATCCAGGTATTCGAACAGACGCGACAACGCGTCCTCGCACGAAACGACGCGAACCCCTCTTCGTGTCTTGAGGCGCATCATGAGCTTCATCATCAGTGTCTTCATACCGGCAAACCGGGTGTCGTGTGCTCGCTATTCCATCCCAGATCGAGGGGCGATGTGCCCCATCGAGACAGCGTATTCGTAGAGCCGCGTCTGCAGCTGTCGGCGTCCCCGGAACAGCCGGCTCTTCACGGTTCCCACGGGAACGTCCATGGTTGCGGCGATCTCGTTGTACGAAAGGCCCTCCAGATCCGAGAGGACGACTGCGGTCCGGTACTCCTCGGGCAACTCGCGGATCGCCTCCAGAATCTCTTCGTCGACCAGGGCCCGGAAGAACTCGCCTTCCGGATCGTCGCTCCGGGACGCTGCGAAGACGGGGTTCTCCTTGCTCAAGGTCCGCGGGTCCTCCTCGGTGCTCTCCGTGAGGATCTCGTCATGCCTCTGCCGACGCTCACGCTGACGTAGGAACACGTTGCGACAGATTGTGAAGAGCCAGCTCTTGCACCGAGTCCCAGGGGTGTACTGGGCCCAGGCCCGGTGGGCTCGGAAGAACGTCTCCTGCACCAGGTCCTCCGCCACATCCCTGGACCCGGAGAGCCGGAGGGCGAAGCGATAGACCGCGTCGAGGTGAGGGAGCGCTTCCTCCTTGAAGCTGAACTCCTGCTCCGCGCTCAGTCCCTTCTCTTCATCCGCGTTCGGGAACAACGAGAGCTCCTCGCCTGGGCGGTCGACATCGCGCGGATTCCCCCTTTCTCCGAGGAGACCCCAGCACAGAGGGGCCAGGAATTCGGGCCCCTGCAGGTCTAAACGCAGGAACGGGCGCGAGAGATCCCGGGAGCGGATGGGGGCATCGAGCAGGATCCGCAGGCCCTGTCGTTGAGTCAGTCCGGAAAGCGGAAGGTCTCGATGGTCTCCGGAGTGGGAGGACGACCCGTGACGACCTCGATCATCGCCTCCATCTCGCGGCCGATCTCACGCACACGATTGATGACCAAGAGGGCGTGCGCGAAGTCGAAGTACGCCGCAACGGCTCCTTCGTCGGCGGGATGACTCGCCGCTACCAGTGACTCCATCTGAGCTCGCAGACACTGGACGATCGCTTCGACCGCGGCGACGACGGCACGCTGCTCCGCGAGAGTGGCAACGCTCAGATCTCCCTCGAGCTTCCTGAGGAACGTCTCCAGGCGCACTCGAACCTCAGGGGGCGCAAGAATCGCGGACTCCCTCACCCCTTCGCCTTCCAGAAGGGTTCGCACCCCCTGCTTCAACGCAGCGAGCTCTTCGTAGCTGCAGTGAAGGATCACGGAACCTCCACTCGACACCATGCCGACTCAGCGGCCTTCATCCTCCACGGAACCATACCGACGCGGGGGGGGGCATGTTTCCCTCGGCTCGAACTCTCCGCCTTTCGAGCCCTCACCAGGCCTCCTACGATCCTGGTCTCCTCGGACCTCCGAACCTCAGGCGTTGGAGACGCCACCTCCCACCTGGACCAGCCGAAGCGGAATCGAAACCTGATGTTGGCCATCCACCACGACATCGAGGGAATGGACTCCGGGGTCCTTGAACACGAGGCCATCGAGGTTGAGCACGTGTGGAACTTTCACGCGCCCCCCTTCCCCCCGCGGACCCGGGCCGATCCGGATCTCTCCATCGAGTCGGACCATCTCTTCCCCCTGCGGCCCCTGGATACGGAGCGTCACGCTGTGACCTCCCACATCCTCCAGGCCACCCACGAACCGGAGGACCAGCGCCACGCGGCCGTGTTTCGCAGGGAACTGTTGAGCCGCGATGCGATCGAAGACCCCCAGAATGTTGAGCTTCCCGGAGGAGTCGATCGTCGCAGCATCCGCCGTCAGCGCAAGGTCGATTTCCATGTTCTAACCGGTGAGCCGCTCCTGAAGCACGAGCCCAGCCAGAAGATCGATGGCCACGTGGGCTGCGATCGGGGGCCACAGGCTGCCGCTCATCACGAAGGATGTCGCAAGAACCAGGCCCAGGAGGGTCGTGCGGACAATCCCAATCACCCCCTGATAGGAGTGCAAGAACCCAAAAGACACGGACGTGACGACCGCCGCCACCCAGGGACTCGGAAGAATGCTCGTCATCGTGGAAATGGCGTACCCCCGGAAGGCGATTTCCTCCCCGAATCCTGCTGCGAAGGAGAGGCCAACGAACCAGGCCTTCTCCGAAGGGGTCTCCGGGAGGAGGCGCATCACCAGCGGACTCTCCTCCACATTCAGGCGCCGCCGCACGCCCAGGAAGACCGCCAGCAGTCCTACTCCCGACGCCAGGATTCCCACCGTCCACGCGCAAAACGGGACAGCCGGGTAGCTGGTCAGACCCATCGCTTCCGGCCCATCACGGCGCAATCCCAGCAGAGCCCCGCACGCGCCAAGGAGCAGTATGGTCGCTCCTGACCCGACGTAGACCGGGATCCGGCGAAGCGCCTCCTCGGCAACGAGAGGCAGCTGGGCCACTGCAAGCACGGGAAGCATCACCAGGAGCGCGGGCAGGAAGACAGCATCCAGGACCGGCTGCCCCATACCCAACCACGAGATCACGACCAGGAGCCCGTACATTCCCGCACCCACACGGAGCAATCGGGCCAGGCCAGGTGGCAAGCTAGTCCGCTCATTCATTCGTGGTCGCCCACCTCGTGCCCGAGGGTCGGCTCGTCGTCCAAGCACCCCGTGGCCCCCCGTGCGATCCGCGGGTCCGACGACGCGAGAGCGTCCAGGGCCCCAGCGATACCCCGCTGCACACCTCCGTCCGGCCTGCTCGGGAGGTCCGTCCGCGAGCTCACGGCAATCTGATGCCTTGGTTGACGGGCTCCGGGGTCGGCTCTAGCGTTATCGACCGTTCGGGCGTTGAAGTTACCTCGACACAGACTCTCAGATGGCAGATCAGCAGCGAGACGGCAAGACGGTCTTCCGTGTGGTGGACGCAATGGACGCCCCCCATGGGGGACGCATTCTCAGACTTCGGCTCATCGAGGGAAAGGCACCCTCGATCAAGAGCCTGAAGGGAGCCCGGTTGCTCGCGTCGTCGCCGGACGGCCGACTCGAACGCTGGGTAAACGTTCAGCGCTTTGCTCTCTTCGGGGGTCGAAAGCCCGAGAAGCGATTGACGCGGGACGGCCGAGTGGATGTGCAAGTTGAGGAGGAAGGGGGAGACGAGGGGTCGAGAGTCGGCCTTCAGTGGACGGTTCAGGCCTCACCGTAGACATCCAGGACCCTCTCTCGCCCCTCCAAGAAGCCCGCCGGCGACGCTGGCCTTGGCTATCCCTCGCTCTTCAGCCCCGGGGGGTCCTTCGAGAAGGTATCCTGGTACCATTCCCGAAACTCCTCGAGAGCGTCAGGCTCCCGGGCCAACCAGGCCTCACGCTCCTCTGAGAACTCGTCACCCCGTGCTGTGAGGATGAGAGCGTCCAAGTACCCGTGCTCCGTGGAATAGAGGAGCTCGTCCATGGGTTCATACGGGCCGGCATCCAAGATCGCCCTCACATACAGCCAGGCGTCGGAGGTCCGAGCCAGAATCGCCCGCTCCAGCTCGAAACCCGTCTTCCCCACCGCCTCCGGCAGCCACTCCTCCAGTCGGTCGCTCCGCGACATCAGGTGCAGGTGGGCGTAGATCATGATGGGCCAGCGCGCGTCGACGCCTCCCGCGGAGATCGAGACACGGGCTGTATCCTGTCGTTCACCCTCGACTTCTTCAGGAATCCGGATCTCGAGGTCTTCCCAGGGGAAAGCGACCTCGTCGCTGACGGAGGTCTCAATCATGAATGACGGGTCGTCCTCGATGTTCTTCACCTCGGCGCGGAGCCACTCGTCCACTTCCCTCATGCGCTCCTGAGTCGTAAACACCCGTACACCGGACCGTACGACCAGCGGTCGGGGCGGGGGCAGCTGGGTCTGACCGCCGCAGCCGACCAGCGAAGCCCCCAGCAAAGCAACGGCCGCCGCACCGGACCAGCCGACCCGCGCCTGAGCGCCCAATCTCCGTCCTCCATCGCCCACCATCGAGGAAGCCTCCCACCCTTCTCGGTTTCTGTCGCTTTTCCGCACCATTCCACTCCTGATTCGCTGCTGGCCCCGGGGGCCCGCACCCCAGCCAGCGGTCTCGACACTAAGTCCTTGACACCCCGCCAGGCCAGGGCGGAATTGGATCATACACCGCTCTGAATCCCCAGGTTGCTCATGATCCCCATCGCGGTCCCATCCAGCGGCAAGCGAGAGTTCCATCCTCCGCATACCATGACCCCGGAGGCACTTGGAGACGAGGTGGCCCGGCTCATCTGGGAGAGCTTCTCGGATTTCGTCGCCGAGGAGGCGCACGATCTGCAGTGCGCGCTGGGGATTCCCACTCCGGAAGAGGGCCCAGACCAGCGCCTGGTCGAGGAGATGCTCATCTTCCTCATGTGGGTACACACCCGGGCGATTCAGCTGGCGTTCCTCGGGCGCGTTCCCGACGAGCGCATCCGCGCGACCCTCGACGCCCTCCACGAAGCCGTCTTCGAGGATCTAGTGATCAACGGAACACCCCGGGCTCAGCTGCCGTTCTTCGAGCAACGTGTGGGGGCACGCTACAGCGAGTACCACGAAGCCGCCAAATCCTCGGACGACAGTGTGGGCGTGATCGCTCTGCGGTACATGGGAGCGAAGTCGATCCTGCCGACCGACCTC
>JBDHKE010000386.1:0-37466 GCA_039586555.1 Gemmatimonadota bacterium
GACGAGCCCCCGACCATATGGCTGCAGCGCCGTGCTCACCGCGTTTGTTCACAGCGTAGAAGTTGACGTTGAAGGAGGGTCGGCCGTCTTCGTCGAGCAGCCGGTCTTCCACTGTAAAGCGAACGATACGCCTCAAAGCCTCCAGGCAAGCGTCGGTTGGGTTCATCCCCCCACGCATCAGCTCCACCACCGTGTGTGATCCGCACGTCTTGATGACCGCCTCGCCTCGCCCGGTGGAGCCGCAGGCCCCTACGTCGTTGTCCACATACAGCCCGGCTCCAAGGAGGGGGCTGTCCCCGACGCGTCCGGGGATCTTGTACGACAGGCCGGATGTCGTGGTAACCCCCGAGATATCACCCCTGCGGTTCACGGCATTGCAGTTAATCGTCCCCTGAGGTCTGACCCCATCATGGGAGTCCAGGAGCCCGTCCCCGTATTCCTCCAGATCGTGGAACGCCTCGATCTTCTCGCCAGATTCACCGGGGGTGAGATAGTCATCGTCATCGCTCATCCCGGCTCGCCACTCGATCCAGCGCCGACGGGCCCGCTCGGTGAGGAGGTCTTCCACCTGATGGCCCATGGACAGTGCGAAGCGCTGGGCTCCCTCGCCAACGAGCAGGACATGGTCGGTATATCGCATCACGTCGAGGGCCACGAGCGAAGGAGTCTTGATGCCCTCGAGGGCCGCCACTGCACCCGCACCTCGGGTAGGCCCGTGCATGACGGAGGAGTCCAGCTGGACCACTCCATCCGCGTTGGGCAGGCCCCCATATCCCACCGAGGTATCGTTCGGATCGCGTTCCACGATGTTCACCCCCTGCACCACAGCGTCCATCGTGTCGCCGCCCGAATTGATCACTTCGATGGCCCGGGCTACCGCCTCACGTCCGTTCGCACTCGCGATGGCCACTGGCGTCACTTCCTGAAGAATCACCCCCGGCGCGCCCTCGAGGGCTGCGACGGGAACGGTTCCGAGCGCGGCGCCAAGTCCGGCCCCGGCCGAGGCACGAAGAAAATCGCGGCGAGTGCTCATGATCTCCCCCTGATGTGGAAGGTCGAGGTCTTTCGGAGAACGAAGTCGATCGCCGAAGATAGGATACGAAAGGACCCGCTGCTACCGAAACGGAACCGCGGGTGGGTTGAGGGGCGACACACGGCGGGGCGGGCCTTCTGGATCCCCGAGGGACCCCCCCGGACGATCGATGCTGTAGACCGGACAATGGCGGGGGGCCAAGAAGCCCTCCGCCATCGTGAAACCCATTGTCGGAATCAGGGCGCCGCATTCCCCGGCTCCCGCAGGGGTGCCTGCGGCGGCGCCTAATCGCTTCCTGCCGAGTCCTGCGCGGGGATGTCAGCGTCTGCCAAGGTGGCCTCGGCATTGCTGAGAGAGGCCGAGCCGTACGACACCGCCGGCTTGCAGAAGCGCATGCCCACGGCGTAAAGGTCCTGCAGCTCGCCGTCGGACAGGTCCGGGTACCGTTCACCGATGTATTCGATGGTCTCGTCCATCCAGTGGCGCTGGTCATCCTCGGACGCCTGGAGGACTCCGCACCGGTTGATATGGCTGAAGAGCTCGTCACGAGCCCGATCGAGGATCCTCTGGTCTACCACCTGGCCTCCTGATATGAGTGACTCTGGCATGTCACAGCATGCATGGTCGTTACCCTTGAGAAGCACCTGAAACATAAGCGAAGGCGCGGGCGATGCAATCCGATCAACCCCAGCCGTCGGCGGAGGGTCGCTTCGTCCTCGACGCCGCCACTCTGGAGGTCTTCCGTCATCTCTTCACGGCTCTGGCCGAAGAGATGGGCGCGTCTCTTCGGCGCTCGGCCTTTTCACCCAACATCAAGGAGCGGCGCGACTACTCCTGTGCCCTCTTCTCACCAGACGGACTGCCCGTTGCCCTCGGCGACCACATGCCCGTCCACCTTGGCGCGATGCCCATGAGTGTCGCAGCAGCTCTCGAGGAGCTCGATGGCCTGAATCCCGGAGACGTGGCTTGCCTCAACGATCCGTTCCGGGGCGGGACGCACCTTCCGGATATCACCCTGATCGCGCCCGTCTTCGCATACGCCGAGGCCGTTGACCGGGTCCTTCTCGGCTACGTCGCATCACGAGCACACCACGCCGACGTGGGAGGAACGGCTCCGGGCTCCATGCCCCTGGCCCGGGAGATCTACCAGGAAGGAGTCCGGATTCCTCCCGTTCGCCTGAGAACCGCCGGACAGCCGAACGAGGACGTGATGCGTCTGATCCTCGCCAACGTCCGCACCCCCGTGGAGCGGGCGGGGGACCTGGACGCCCAGCTCGCGGCACTCCACACAGGCCAGACCCGCTTGCTGGAGATCGTGGAGCGCCGGGGCGCCCCTCAGGTGCTCCAGGCCATGAACGAGCTCATCGAGTATGCGAACCGCCTCGTGGAGGCAGGTCTCCGTGCGATCCCTCCAGGCCGCTACGAAGCCGAAGACGCGATGGAGGACGACGGCTTTGGTCACGGCCCCGTTCCAGTCCGGGTCACCCTCCACGTCGAGCCTGGAAGGCTCGTCGTGGATTTCGAGGGCACGGGGTCCCAGACACCGGGTGGGATCAACGCGGTCGGTGCGATCACGGCATCCGCGACCCGATATGTGCTCCGCTGCGTCGTGGAGGCCCTCCTCGGAGAGCTCTTGCCCGCGGGAGGCGGCTCGATGTCGGCGGTCCAGCTCCGCATGCCAAAGGGCTCGTTGGTGGACGCGAACCCACCGGCCAGCGTTGCGGCGGGAAATGTCGAGACCAGCCAGAGAATCACCGACGTGCTCATCCTCGCCTTCGGCCGTGCTCTTCCCCATCTGATGCCTGCCCTCTCTCAGGGCACCATGAACAACCTCACGGTCGGGGGAGTGGATCCCCGAACTGGAGACATCTTTGCCTATTACGAAACCATGGGTGGGGGTATGGGTGGGGGCCCCGGGGGACCCGGGCTATCGGGAGTCCACTCCCACATGTCCAACTCGCTCAACACCCCCGTGGAGGCACTCGAGCACGCCTACCCCTTCCAGGTCGTGGAATATTCCATTCGCCGTGGTACGGGAGGAGGGGGAGTTCATCCAGGAGGGGATGGGCTGCGCAGAGACATTCGGCTTCTGGGGGAATCCGAGATCACGATCCTCTCGGAGAGGAGGATCGGTGGCCCGGCCGGAGCCGCCTCCGGCGGTCCCGGCACCCCCGGCGAGAATGTCCTGATACGTAAGGGAATCGAAGAGCGTCTCCCCGGGAAGGTCACGTTCCGGGCTCTAGCGGGGGACACCGTGAGTATCCGCTCGCCCGGAGGAGGAGGTTGGGGCGCTCCCAGCTCTTCCTCGCCCGGCCATACGGGCATCGGCGCGAGCCCCGAGCCGAGTCGAGGTTCCGGCCTGTGAGACCACCCGCCCCCTACGTGGACCTGAGCTCAGGAGACGCACGGGCGTGGCTTCTACCCGAAGCCCTGGCTTGGGCGGCGGACATCCTCCGGCGAGATGACACGATCTACCGATCCGCCTCCAGCCACAAGTGTGTGGATCGCCTCCAGGGCCGCGGGCCCACTCTGGTCCTTTCCCTCCCGTCGGGGGACCGGTGGGTAATCCGTCACTACCAGCGGGGAGGTCGTCTCGCCCCACTGCTGGGAGACCGATACCTGAGGGTCGGCCGCCCGCGACCGATGCGGGAGCTCGCATCGAGCCTCCGGGTGAGAGATCTGGACCTTCGCACACCCCTCGTGGTCGCAGCTGTCGTGTATGCCCGGGGATGTTTCTACCGAGGCGACCTGGTGTCGGAGCACGTGCCGGATTCCGCTGACCTGGCCGCGTACCTGTTCCGGAGGGAGGTAAACGGCAGCGCCGCGTCATCGGCGCCCGACCGGGCCAGAGCCCTGGCAGCCACCGGTCGGCTGATTCGGGATCTCGCGGAGAAGGGCGTCTCTCACGCGGATTTGAATGCCAAGAACGTGCTCCTGACATGGCCTGACGACTGCAACGATCCCCTCCTCCACATCCTGGACCTCGATCGTTGCCGGATTCGGCGGAGTCCGCTTCGGGACGGGGGCGTCTCCTTGCTAGCCCGTCTGGTCCGGTCGCTCCGAAAGCTCGGGGCCGCGTCCGGCCATCCCCTCAACGAGACCGAATGGTCCGCTCTGCACGCCGCATTCCAGGAGCAACCTTGAGGCTTCGCATCCCCCGCCTCCGCAATGCCCGCCGGTCCTCGAGGCCCAGGGACGATTCCGCGCCGGGCTTCCCTCTGGATCGCTCGGTCCGGAGAATCTGCCTGGTCCTTCCAGGAATCGGGGATGTCGTGCACGGGCTACCGGTGGCCAACGCGCTCAGGCGCCGGACCCCGGGAAGATCAATCCTCTGGGTCGCCGAGCCGGCGCCCGCCCAGGTCGTCGAGCACCATCCCGCCGCAGACCACATCGTGGTCTTTCGCCGGAGGGAGGGCGCACGGGGCATTCGTCGCCTCCGGGAGGACATGGCGCGCCACCCCTGCCAGCTCACTCTCAACCTCCAGTTTCACCTGAAGAGCGCGTTCCCGACCCTCTTCTCCGGCGCCACCGTACGCATCGGGTTCGATCGAAAAAAGGCGAGGGACGGACTGTCTCTTCTACACACCCACAGCCTCCCACCCGGCCCCTGGCGACACACCCAGGACCTGTTCCTGGAATTCCTCGACTTCCTGGGCGTTCCCCGAAACACCCTGGAGTGGGGAATCGCAATCTCTGCAGAGGAGCGGCAGAGGCAGGGAGCCTTCTTCAGCACCCTGTCGAGTCGGCCTGTTGCGGGCATCATCCTCGCTACGCGGAACCCGCGGAAGGATTGGCCCAGGGAGCGCTACGTGCCACTGGTCGAGGCGTTGGAAGACGACTTCGGATATCAACCTCTTCTTCTGGGCGGACCCGGCTCCAGAGAAAGAGAGGCGGCCGACTTCATTCTGTCCGAGGCTCGAACACGGCCGATCCATGCCCTGGGTGACTCCGTTCGGGAGCTGATCTGGAAGCTCGACGGGTGCGACCTGGTCATCAGCCCCGACACCGGGCCTCTGCACATCGCACACGCCCTGCACATACCCGTGATCGGATTGTTCGGACACACCAATCCCTGGCGGGTGGGGCCGTACTGCTGGTTCCACGATCTCTTGATCGACCGGTATACTAACCCGGGGGAGGACCCGAGCCCGGAACGTTACGCTCCGCGTCAGGGTGGCATGGAGCAAATCACGTTGGCCGACGTGCTGGACCGCGTCGAGGCCGCCGGGAATCGGTACGGGACCCGTCGGCGGAAGGAGCTCGCAGGCGCATGACGGTCCCCCCCGAGGCGGGCGCGCATTCGCTCCCTCCAACTCCCGAAGGAGTGGACGAAGAGCTTCTACAGCTTTCCTCGCCTCCCGAGAGAATCTGCATCGTCATGATGAGCGCCATCGGAGATGCCGTGCACGTCCTGCCTGTCGTCAACGCCCTCCGAAGAGCCTATCCGCGGAGTCACATCTCCTGGGTGATCCAACCGGTTCCCCATGTGCTGGTCCGGGAACAGCCCGCCGTTGACGACTTCATCGTCTTCCGCCGCCGGAAGGGGTCGAGCGGATGGATGTCCTTCGCGGAGATCCGGCAGGCGCTGCGGGGACGTCGGTTTGACCTGCTTCTGGCCCTGCAGGTCTATTTCAAGGCCGGGCTCATCACCTGGCTCGCGTCCGCAGACGTCAAGCTGGGCTTCGACCGGGCGCGAGCCCGCGACCTGAATTGGCTCTTCACCACGCATCGTATCCGGCCCCACCCACCTCAGCACGTACAGGATCAGTACTTCGAGTTCCTCCACGCCATCGGAGTCCGCCCCGAGCCCGTCGAATGGAACCTCCAACTGACCCCGGAGGAGCGGGAAGCCCAGCGAGGGTTCTTCGGCGACCTCGACAGACCCGTGTGCGCACTCGTCGTGGGAACCAGCCGGCCACAGAAGAACTGGCACCCCGAGGGGTACGCCCGAATCGCGGAAGAGCTACACCGCAAGCACGGTTTCCAGACGGTCCTCCTGGGCGGTCCCTCTCCGTTGGAGCGGCATCTGGCGGACCGCATCCTGGCGGAGGCGCGGGTTCGGCCTATCGATGCCCTGGGGGACGACCTCCGCAGGCTCGTGTACATTCTGGAGGGGAGTGCCCTGGTGGTCAGCCCCGACACGGGTCCGTTGCACATCTCCCGAGCTGTCGAGGTACCCGTGGTGGGCCTCTACGGCTACACCAACCCGAAGCGCCACAGTCCCTATCGCAAGTACACGGATCTGATGGTGGACGGGTATGCCCGCTTCCCCGGCGAGGATTATCCCCTGAGCATGCAGTACCGCGATGGGATGGGCCGCATTACCGTCGAAAACGTCCTGGAGAAGATCGAGCTCGCCATCACCCGCTACGTACGGGCCTGATGTGCCCGCTGCGGTGGTGGCTCCTGGCCGCGCGGCCGGCTCAGAGCAACATCCTCAACAGCAGTAACCCGAATCCCGCCAGCAGTCCTAGCGCCGCCTGATACTCCCGGTTTCTCCAATAACGGCGGAAGGCAAAGGACTGGCCTGCCACCGGCTGAGCGTCCCGAGGCTGGTAGCGCCCGAGCCGGGGACGAAAGCCCGGAACGCTGGCCGCGTAATGCCGATAAGAATCACCGAATCGCCGCTCCAGCTCGCGCTCTTCCTTCACCGCGGTCTTCCCGTAGATCCAGAAGAAGAAGACCAGGAGTGCCGCGACGAACACCCATCTTCCTCCAGCGATCGCCGCACCGATTCCGATGAGGAAGCTGCCCACGTAGAGGGGGTTTCGGGTGAACGCGTACGGACCGCGGACCGCCAGCGTTTGCCCCTTGTGAATGGTTCCTGCCGCCCACGCGCGGATGACCGCGCCGACGAGCGCGATGGCGAGCCCGACCACCAGCTTCCAGGGCGTGGGTCGGGCAAAGTAGAGAAACGGGAGCACCAGGAGCCAGGCCCCCCTGATGCGCATCCGGCGAGAGACGTTCAAGGCATCTCCAGGTACTCCGTCACGGCCCACGCGAGAAGGGGAATCATGATCTCGTGATGTCCCGTGAGCTGGTACCCGGTCCCGCCACCGGACCGGGTGGGTCGTGTCACCACGTTCATCCTGGGACGGTAGTGTCGGATCATGTCGAAATCGACCGTGGTGAGGCCCCGGGGCAATCCGTCGTTCAGGTTACGAGAAACGGAGAGGGCTTTCAGGAATACCTCTGGCATGATCACCGCCGAGCCGACATTCAAGACGACCCCACCTTCGTGCAGGAGAGGCAGATGCCCACACAGGCGGCGGAAATCGCGCATCGAACAGGAGCCGATGGCGGCTCCATCAGCCACCGGGTGCTGGTGAATGGTCTCGCAGCCCAGGGCCGCGTGGATGCCCACCGGGACTCCAAGCCGGTATGCGGAAAGGATCAGGGACCGCTCCGGGGCAGCCAAGTCGCCGCGGCGAGAGAGGGCGAACCCCACGGCCTCGCCGAGGCCCATGCCCCGGTGAGCCCCCTCGTTGATCGCCTCGTTGATCTCCCGTCCTGTCTCCTCGGCCATCCCGAAGGACCCGTCGGCCAGGCCTGCCTCCACATCTTCGGACGTGGCACCCCACCGGGCGATTTCGTAGTCGTGCACGGCAACGGATCCGTTCGCCGCCAGGAAGGTCACCGCGCGTCGATCCATCATCCGGACGAGTATGGGCGCGAGCCCCGTCTTGATCACGTGGCCGCCGAGCATCCAGACCACCGCCTTCTCCGAGACGGCAGCCCGTACAATGGCTCGGGCGACGCCTCGCAGCGAGTCGGCCTCCAAGAGCCGCGGAAGCGCATCGAGGAACTCCCGGAAGGATCCACCTGCTCGCGGAATCCCGGCGAAGGCCTCAGTGCCAACCTTGTTCATTCGCTCGAATACTGGAACGGTGCGGAGTCTCGAGATGTCCGCCTCCGGGATCGCACGCGCCCTCGGGTCAGGATCGTTCATGATCGAAGCGAGGTTGTGGGGGCGAGGAAGATGGATTGCAGCCACCCGTGGCGAAGGGTGAGAAGCGGCGTCCCCTTGCGGTCACCGATTCCCGCGAGGTTCGGCGGCAGTGTCGACTGGCCTCGTAGCCAACTCCGGGACCCAAGGCCTCAGTGACGGCCCCTCCTCGATGCTCCGCAGGTGCAGGGAGAAGTGTCCAACCACGGGTACCTTCGACTCCAGTCTGACGACCAGGCGGCGCTCGTCATCAGAGAAGTAAACCTCGGCTTCGCCACCTTCCGAGAACAGTCCGCGAGTCTTGATGATGGGTCGCACGACGATGGTGTTGAACGTCCCGGCCGGAACCTCGACGCGCTCCTTGCGCAGCACCTGGATCACAACCGGATTCCCCGTGTCCTTGAAGTAGCGGTCGAGCGTATAGGTCTCGCCCACTTCCAGAGGCAGGGTGCGCACGTAGTACACGAAGGAAAGGTCGTCGAGGGGCTCGGCCGTGGGGAGCTCGCCCGCCTCGTCGTTGTCGGCCCGTTCGAATCGCATCTCTCCTGGAAAGAACTCGAATTGCCGGAAGCGCTGATACCGGACTTCGTGAACATCCTGCACGAAGCGATGGCTCTTCAGGTCCTCGACGTCGATCCAGGACTCGAAACGATCCTCGACCCTCGCCAGGGGCAGGCCTCCCTCGATTCCCATCATCACGTGGTATGTGGGGTGACCTCGGACCGTATCCATGCCAACCACGGCCAGGTATCCCCCGCCCACGCTGAACCAGCCCAGTTTGACGTTGTATTCCAGGTACTCCCCGGGACCGAAAGGCACCGGCGCCACACGGGACTCGATACGGCGAGCCCACGGAGGACTCGAGTCCGAGCTTTGCCCGGAGACGGGGCCGGCGATCATCACGATCGCCAGAATCACGAATGCGAGAGGACTTCCTCTGTCGGTCACCCTCATGCCGCCCTCTCCTTCCGGGTCAGGTGGGACGCGTGGTCCCGCACGCGAATCAGATGCCTCAAGGTGGAGAGGGCCCGCAGCCGTGACTTTCGCTGCCGGACAGTGTTTCGCACTTGGAGGCCGACCTCCGCAATCTGACGCGCGTGCGGAGCCACCTTGGCGGCCAGCTCGACGTTGGCGGCCCAACCTTCCTGCGACAGGAGCCGTCCCTGCCCCGCCTCTCGCAGGGCCTTCTTCAGCACCACGACCCGGTACGCGCGAAATCCGCACACGGGGTCGGAGATCGGCGTGTCCCGGAACCTTCGGCTCACCAGGATCGGCGCGAGCCAACGCACCAGGCGAACGGGGCGGGGCGGCGTCCCCTCCTCCGCCTCCACCCGACCCGCAACCAGATCCGCTCCACCCTCGAACGCCTTGATGAGCGGCACCATCTGATCCGGGCTTTCCGTGAAATCCGCCTGCAGCGTTACGATAGCGTCCCGCTTCGGGTATGCAGAGTGATCCACGGTGTCCCTGATCAGCCTCTCCAGGGATGCCGCGTAACCCTGTCGAGTCTGATGGTTCAGGACCGTGAGCGGCAGCACCCGACGGTATCGCTCCAGGACAGCCCGTGTACCGTCCGACGATCCATCGTCCAGGACCATGATTCGGTACTTCCTACCGAACTCCGCCATCACCTTGCGGATCTTCCACAGCAGGAGCCCAACGGTTCGCTCCTCGTTGTGGGCCGGGATGCATATATGGATCACTGGGTCTGGCCCTTCGCCCTTCCGCGGTTCTCCCGCGCAGGATGGTCTCCGAAGACCTTCGTTGCGGGCTCGTCACCACGATCAGCAGATAAACGTACGAGGTCGGCTGGATAATACAGTCCCTCACCGGTCCGGTTCCTATCCCTCGCCGTGATGCGGCCGCGTCCTCCAACGCTTGTGGAACCAAAAGTACTGTTCTGGAGCCGACTCTATCCACCGCTGGAGGATGCGCGTGTGGACGGCGGTCAGGCGGCGGACGTCGTCCTCCAGGTTCTCCGAGCGTTCGATGGCCGCCTCCTCGAAGCTCAGAGTGTATCGACGTCCATCCGCGTCCCGGACCAGAACCGACACCACGAAGATGGGCGCTCCCGTCCTCAGCGACAGGACGGCAGGACCACGAGCGGTGGAGGCCGGGATGCCGAAGAAGTCCACGAACACCCCACCCTTGCGGACATTCTGATCCGCCAAGAAGGCCACCGCACGTCCCTCTCTCAACGCTCTCAAGAGAGGGCGTGCCGCGCGGCTTCGCTTGAACAGGCGGAGGCCCATCCGCTGCCGGGTTTGGGTGAGATACCGATCGAACAGGGGATTGGCCTGTCCCTGCGCCACCACGTCCAGCGGCACTCCTCGGGCCGCGATGGCCGCGCCGCCCACCTCCCAGTTGCCGAGGTGACCGGTGACGAGGATCGCGCCCCGTCCACTCTCGACGGCCGCACGGACCCCCTCCATTCCCGCGGCGTCCGTGCGAGCGAGAATCGCCTCCCGAGTCGCCCGAGAGAGGCGGAGCGTGCTCACCGCCTCTCGTCCGAGGTGTCGATAGCAATCTCGGGCGATCCGCTGCCGCCACCGTCGCGTCTTGTGGGGGAAAGCCCGGGTCAGGTTTTCCTCAACCTGCCTTCGGCGTATCCGCAGAGCCGTCCCGGAGAAGAGTCCCAGAAGCCCACCGACGGAGAGCGCCAGCGCCTCGGGGAACACCGTCAGCAGAAAGGCCAGCAGCCGGAACCCGGCGTACTCGACGCGATGGGCGGCGGTCGGTCTTCTCATCCCGTCATCTCACGGCGGCCTGTACGCTCGTGCCCGCCGAGAACTGAAGATCGTGAAGCTTGCGGTAGAGCCCCCCACTCAGGAGCAGTGATTCGTGGTTCCCCTGTTCCACGATCCGACCGTCCTCCAGGACGAGGATTTGGTCCGCACGCTGAACCGTGGAGAGGCGGTGGGCGATGACGAAAACCGTCCGACCTTCCAGGAGGTGCTCGATGGCGTCCTGCACCAGGCGCTCGGATTCCGTGTCCAGAGCACTCGTGGCTTCGTCGAAGATCAGGATGGGAGGATCCCGGAGGATGGCGCGGGCGATGGCGATCCGCTGCCTTTGCCCCCCCGAGAGCTGAGTGCCACGCTCACCCACGATCGTGTCGTACCCGTGGGGTAACCGGCTGATGAAATCGTGGGCGTGGGCTGCCTTCGCCGCACGTTCCACGTCACGGTCCGGCACTTCGTTCATTCCGTAGGCGATGTTGTTCCGGACCGTGTCATGGAAGAGCACGGTCTCCTGGGATACGATCCCCAAGCTCTGCCGCAGGGTCCCGATCGAGAACTCCCGGATGTCCCGTCCATCGATGGTGATCCGTCCGGAGCTGACCTCGTAGAAACGGCCCACGAGGTCCACCAGCGTCGTCTTCCCAGCTCCACTCGGCCCCACCAACGCCACCACGCTTCCCTTCGGAACACGGAGTGACACCTCGCGCAGAACGGGTTGGCCGGGCCGGTACTCGAAGGAGACCCCCTGGAAGGCGATGTGGGACTCGAAGCCCAGGAAGGGCTCCGCCCCCGGTCGATCCCGGATCTCCACCGGAGCGTCCAGGAACTCGAACAGCCGATCCCCCGCGGCGAGACCCGGCTGGATGACGGCGGGCAGCTTGCTCAAGTACTTGACCGGCGCATAGAGCTTGGTACTGAGTACGAGAAACGCGATGAAGTGGGCACCCGAGAGCTCACCCCCCACCAGGACCAGCCGGGCTCCGTACCAGAGGAGAATCGCCGTGCCGGCGGCTGCCACCATCTCCGTGATCGGAGCCGCAAGAGCTCGGATCCGCTCCGCGCGTACGAACGTCCGAAAATACCGACCCGTGAGATCGTGGAAACGCCCCCGTTCGTGTCTCTCGGCCGCGGCCGTTTTGACCAGCCGGACACCGCTCAGCGTCTCCTGGATGTGGGCGCTTACCTCCCCCGCCAGGTCCAGGACCCGTCGGTCCGCCTTTCGGAGCTTGCGCAGCAGGGGCCCCCAGACAGCAAGCGTCCCGGGCAGCACGATGAATGCGGCGGCGGTCAGCTTGGCCGAGATCAGCGTCATGAAGGCCACGGCGTAGGCAAACTCGAAGAAGGAGGAGATCATCTTCGCCAGCTCTTTGGTGACCAACGTGCGGATCTGCTCCACGTCGTGGGTCAGCCGGGAAATGATCTGGCCGGTGCGGGTTCGTCCGAAGAACACCAAGTCCAGCTCGAGGATGTGGTTGTAGACGTGACGTCTGAGGTCCCGTGTCACACCCTGCTCGACGCGGGCCACCAGGTAGCTCCGGCCGAACTGAAAGAGGTTCTTGACCAGGAACACGGCGATGATGAAGACAATGATGCCCTGGATCGCCACGAGTGGGTCCCCCTGGAGGTCCACCACCCGGCCGATGGTCTGATCCATCAGCGACTGAAAGAGCCCGCCGCCGGAGGCTACACCAGCCCGATCCGGAACAAAGAGCACCTCCAGGAAGGGGATGAAGAGCACGAGAGAGAACGCGTCCAGACCCGCGAAAATGAAGGTGCATGCCACGGCCGCCACGAAGACCCACCAGTGGGGCTTCAGGTAGGTGACGATCCGGGCGAACAGGCGCATGGGGTAGCGACAGACTCGATCAGAGTGGCCTGGGGGTCAGGCGGGCGACCGGGACGATTACCTCGTCCGGCGAGATTCCACCGTGCAGGAATGACCCGCGGTAGCGGGACTGATACTCCCGCAGTTTGGTGGGATACACCATGAAGTAATCCTCCAGCGCCACCATGTAGGTCATACCCAGGCGTCCCCCCGGCAAGCGGAGATCCATCTCCTCCTGCGTGGAGAACACCGTCGAGGGGTCCTCTGCCCTGAGGTCCCCACCGAACTTGTACCGCAAGTTGCTCGTGGCATCCTTGCGAGCGAAGACCGTAGTGGGCCGGTTGCAGTGAATCGAGCCATGGTCGGTAGTGAACACGACCCGATGTCCCGAAGCAGCCGCCTCGCGCAACACCCCGAATGCGGTCGAGCGCTCGAACCAAGAACGGGTCACATTGCGGAGGGAGGCTTCGTCCTTCGCCACCTCCATGAGGATCGGGGATTCGCTGCGACCGTGCGTCATCAGATCCACGAAGTTGAACACCAACGCCACGACCATCCCAGGAGTCTTGATGGCGGAGCGGATGCGAGCCCTTACCTGATCCGCGTCGCGATCCGTGAAGATCTTCTCGTAATGGATGGGTATCTTCCGCCTCGTGATCCTCTCTAACTGCTCGGCCAGAAGTCGATCCTCGAAAGCGTTGAGGCTCCCCTCGTCGTCGGACGCGTCCCACCACGCCGGATGTTCCTGGGCGATCTGATTGGGAAATCTCCCGCTGAAGATGGAATTGCGTGCGTACGGCGTAGCAGTAGGGAGAATCGAGTAGTGTAGAGACTCCTCGACCTCGAAGTACCGAGCGAGCAGGGGCGTCATGACCCTCCACTGATCGAGCCGCATGCAGTCGAGCACGATGAAGAATACCGGATCTGCTCCCAGGAGTGGGACGAGGTGGTCGGTCACGAGGTCCACCGATAGCTCGGGGCGGTCCATGCTCAGATCCCGAATCCACCTGGGATAGACATCGCACATCCACTCCCCGAAGTCCCGCCGGAGCTCCACGATCAGCGACTCGACGGTTCCCATGAGACCGGTCTCACCGGCCTGCTCCAGACGGATGTGCCAATCCACGAGCTCCGCGTAGACCGACGCGAATTCGCGGTGATCCGAAGCCTCTTCCCGGAGGGTAGCGAGACGAGGGAATCGAGTGGCGAAGTCCTGGGCAACTCGCTGTTGGCGGATGGACGATCCCTCCAGAATCCGCGTCACCACGGAAAGGACTTGGCGGGGACTGGTCGGCTTGACCAGATAGTCGTCCACCCGTCGCCCGATCGCCTCTGTCAGGGTGTGATCCTCCTCCGACTTGGTCACCATGACGACTCGCGCGTGCGGATCGCGACGGCGCAGCACCTGCAGGACCTCGAGGCCAGACGTTCCCGGCATCTGCTCGTCGAGCAGAACGAGGTCGTATGGGTTGGAGTCCAGAAGCGCCAGCGCGTCGTCCCCGTTGGGGATGGCATCGACGTGGTAGCCCCGTGCCTGGAGGAACAGGAGGTGGGGCTTCAGCAGCTCGATCTCGTCATCTACCCAGAGGATGCGTTTCGCGCTTCGAGTCATGGTCTAGCCCACCTCCCAATCGATCGGACAATGATGACCTCCCGGCACCTCGATATCCAGAGGCCGGAGGAGGGGTCAGGGGGGCGGCAACGACCCCTCGCTCACCCTCACATGCTGATGGTGTAAGGGAACCAGGCCGCTACCGGCCTTCCGTGTTGGCGAGCCGGGTCGAAGACCCACTCGGCGGCCTCCTCGATCAGGCGCCGGTTGAAGTCCCTGTCCGGAGTGGGGGGCCGGAGACGGGTCGAGTCTGCCACGACCCGGCCCGCCTCGTCAACGAACACCCACACTTCCACCTGCCGACCCCTCAAGCTCCGATTGGCGGGCGGCATGATCATCCCTCTGGGAGACGGAGGCACCAGATCCGCGCCCGAACGGCCAGAATCCCCCGTTCCCCCCGCGCCCAATCCGGTTCCATTCGGCAGGCCCGGACCCGTCAGATCCCCCGGGCCTTCCCCGAGGAGCGAGGAGGCGTCCAGCTCCACCTCGGGTTCGAAGTCGATGGGATCCTCGAGGCTGATGGTGGGCAAAGGCACGCGCGGAGGCACGATTGGACCGGACCGAGGAGCCTGGATGCGCAGAGCCTGCATTCCCCCTCGGGCAGCTCGGTCATCGCCAGATCGGGGCCCCGCCGCGGCGAACGGCGAAACCGCCGCGAACGGATCCGTCTTCCAGAACAGCAGGACCATGAGGTGGAGGACCACGGATGCTACCAGGGCCCGACGCCAGATCGTACGCTCGCCCCGGCGCCGTTCCTCGACCGTGACATGATTCTGCGGTGCCATATGAATTACTACTGGCTCAGGAGCGCCGAGGTTTCCCTTGGACCATGCCACGGAGGCGGAGGATGGCCCGCGCGGCAGCCCCGAGGGGATTGTCCTGCGGCCGTCCCTTCGACTTGCGTCCCCATCGGCCCTGGAGCAAGTTCGATGCCCCGACAGACCACCTCGGTGCACAGGGTCCCGGGGCGCAGAAGGATTGGTGGGTATGGACAGGGAGTCAGCCGGGGAAGAAGCGGGTTGGAGCGGGTCGGGACACACCTCAGAGAACAGACGTGAGCGCGACGCACAAGGTCGTGCCCCAGGCCATCGGGGCCGCAGAGGAACGGGTTTCCCGGGCCGCTGCCTACTACGAGTTGACCAAGCCGGGAATCGCCGGATTCGTGATGGTGACGGCCGGCGTCAGCTATTACCTGGGAGGTGGAGGCCAGGTTGACCTGCTTCCGGTCCTGCACACCCTCCTGGGGACCGTCGTGGCAACGGCTGGCGCTCTCGCTCTCAACCAGTACGTGGAACGCGAGATCGACGCGCTCATGGAGCGGACCCGCCGGCGCCCTCTGCCGTCGGGTCGTCTCGTCCCTCGGGAGGCCTTCCTCTTCGGCACCGCACTCGTCGTCGGGGGAGTCGTATACCTGGTTCTGTCCGTGGGGTGGCTCCCCGGCCTGCTCACCGCTATTGCCGCCCTGGCCTACAACATGGTCTACACGCCCCTCAAGACCCGTTCCCCTTTGGCGACTCCGGCAGGTGCGATCCCGGGCGCCCTCCCTACGCTCATCGGCTGGACCGCGGCCACGGGACGCCTCTCGGCGGGAGCCATCGCCCTGTTCGCCACGCTGTTCGTGTGGCAGATGCCCCATGTACTCTCGCTGGGGTGGCTCCTCAGGGAAGACTACGCACGAGCTCGCATCCAGTTGCTTCCACCGTCCGATCCCGGGGGCAAGCGCATTGCCCGACAGATGCTCCTCCATTCAACGGCTCTGCTGGCCGTGAGCCTGGTCCTTCGGGTCCTCGGATTGACAGGAAACATCTACCTGGTGGGGGTCTCCCTGACCGGCCTGCTCCTGGTCGCCGCCAGCGCCACTGCTGTACGGGCCCTGACCCGAAGCACGGCACGGCACGTGTTTCTCGGGTCCCTGGTCTACCACCCCCTCTTTCTGCTCTTCATCCTCCTGGATACAGTCCGTCTCTGACACAGCGTCGGTGCGTCGGCGGCTGCGACCCGTTAGCGTGCATGGGAGCGAACAGGCGATCACCCCCCATGACCATCGAGGAGGTTCCCTCATGAGGCGGCTGGAAGGTCTGGTGTCGGGTGCCAGGGCCCGGCACGCGGCGCGAATCGTCTTCCCCTTGGCGCTACTCCTGTTGACGACGGAGTCCATCATGAGCCAGAGCTCGAGACCCCGGGCTCGCGATCTCGGGATCGAGGTGGGCGTCTTTCAGCCCGGGCGCTTCAACGCGATCACGGACATCGACGGCGTACAGGTCGGTCAGGTGACCGTAGACGAGGGAGATCGCGTGCGCACTGGCGTGACCGTGATCGAGCCCCATCCGGGCAATCCCTTTCGCAGTCGAGTCCCCGCAGCCATCTACGTGGGGAATGGGTTCGGCAAGCTCCTCGGCATCACCCAGGTGGAGGAGTTCGGCGAGCTCGAGACGCCGGTCCTGCTCACCTGCACCCTGTGCGTCTGGAGGGCAGCCGATGCCATGGTGGAATGGCTCCTCGCCCAGGAAGGAATGGAGAGCGTCCGGTCCATCAACCCTGTGGTGGGTGAGACCAACGATGGTGGCCTCAACGACATCCGATCACGACCCATCCGCCCGGAGCATGTGCTGCAGGCCCTGGAAAGCGCACGCTCGGGGCCGGTGGAGGAGGGTTCCGTTGGAGCAGGGCGCGGAACCCGGGCCTTTGGATGGAAGGGAGGAATCGGCACCAGCAGCAGGGTCCTGCCCGAGAACCTCGGAGGCTACACCGTCGGGGCGCTCGTGCAGTCCAACTTCGGTGGGATCCTATCGATCGCAGGAGCTCCCGTCGGGAAGGAACTCGGTAGGCACCCCTTCAGGAGCGCCACCGATCCCTCGGAGGTGACACCGGCCGACGTCCTCCAAGAGGAGGAACTCCCAGCAGAGGAGGAAGGTTCCATCATGATGGTGGTAGCCACCGACGCGCCCCTCTCCAGTCGCAACCTCAGGCGACTCGCGAAGCGGGCCGTCATGGGCCTGGCACGGACGGGCTCGTACGCCTCCAACGGCTCGGGCGATTACGTGATTGCCTTCTCTACGGCCCTTGAGGTCCGTCGAGAGAGCGAGGTGGGGATCAGGCACATCACCGACTTGCCCAACGACCGCATGTCCGGGTTGTTCCAGGCCGCGGTGGAAGCCACCGAGGAAGCCATCTACAACTCTCTCCTCAGGGCAACGAACGTGAGCGGGATGGGCCGCAGCGCCGAGGCACTGCCCATCGAGAGGACGGTGGAGATCCTCCGCAAGTACGGAGTCGTGAGTCGCTGACGCCGCTGCAGGAAGTACCTCGAACGGAGCCGTCAATCCAGAGACACGAGACGGGCGTCCCTGACCTCGGGCAGACCCCTTAGGCTCTCCAGCACTTCCGGCGGAAAGGAGCCGTCCACAGTCACGGCTGCAAGGGCCTCGCCGGCGGGGGAGTGGCGGGCCTGGTGGTACTCCGCGATGTTCAGCCCGAGAGAGCCTATCAGCGACCCGACCTTGCCGATTACGCCGGGTACGTCCTGGTTTCTCAGAATCAGAAGCGTTCCCTCCGGCGCGATGTCGAGAGCATAGTCGTCGATCCGCACGATCCGCGGATGACGGTGCCCGAGCATGGCGGCCGCCACCTCGACGGTCCCCCCTTCTGACTCCACGACCAGCTCAAGGAACTCGGCGTACCGGGGGTGTCGCGGTAGGGTCGAGCTGGTGAGCCGCAACCCACGTGAGTCCGCCAGATGCCGCGAGTTCACGAGGTTCACTCGGTGAGAGCCCAGGACATCGGCCAGCAGGCCGACCAGGACCGATGACATGAGGGGTCCTAGGGCGTCGGCTTGCTCACCCGCGTAGCGGAGCTCCAGCTTCCCGATCCCTCCCCTGAGCAGTGCGCAGGCGAGTCGACCCAGCCTCTCGCCGAGGCCGAGCAGAGGGCGTACCCTCCTGAGGGCTTCCCCCCCGATGGCCGGGGCATTCAGCGCCCGGCTCAGATCTCCCTCGAGCACGGCGTCCCGAACGGCCTCGGCGATCTCCGTTGCGACGAGTTCCTGTGCCTCCCGGGTGGAAGCTCCCAGGTGTGGAGTGAGAATCGTGTTCGGAGCGTCCCGGAGCGGGCTGTCTTCCGCGAGCGGTTCCTCCGCGTACACATCGAAGGCCGCGCCGGCGAGTCTTCCCTCCTTGAGTGCCGCCGCCACCGCTCCCTCATCGATAATTCCCCCCCGAGCCACGTTGATGATCATGGCCGTCGGCTTCATCAGCGAGAGTTGCGGGCTGCCGATCATCCCTTCGGTGGAGGGCGTGAGCGGAAGGTGAAGCGAGACGAAGTCCGACCGGCTTAGAACCTCCTCTAGGGGCAGGCGTTCCACGCCCAGCTCGCGAACCCGCTCCTGGGTCAGGTAGGGATCGTACACCAGGACCCGCATTCCGAAAGCTCGGGCCCGTCGGACCACCTCTGCACCGATACGACCCGCCCCGAGAACGCCCAGACCCTTTCCTCGTATCTCGAAGCCCGAGAAGCGCGACCGCTTCCATTCCCCGGCACGCACCGAGCGGTCGGACGGCACCACGTTCCGCGCGAGCGCGAGCAGGAGGGCCATCGTCAGCTCCGCGGCGGATACTGTATTGCCAGCCGGGGCGTTGAGCACCGGGATCCCCCGCCGCGTTGCTGCTTCCAGATCGATGTTGTCCACCCCCACACCGGCCCTTCCCACCACCCGGAGTCCGTTGGCCTCCTCGAGCAGATCGGCGTCCACTTTGGTCGCGCTGCGCACGACCAGGCCGTGGGCGTCCGCCAGCTCCTTCTTCAGCCGATCGCGCTCCCACTGCTTCCCGTCCACCACCTCGAAGCGCTCGTCCTCGACCAGGGGAGCGAGCCCTGACACGGACACGCCATCGGCGACGATGATCCTGAACCGAGCCCCGTCAGTGCTCATGCGGTGAGAACCTCCTCCAGCGCCTCCAACAAGGTCTCGAGCTCTGCCAACGTATGCTCACCCATGTGCCCGATGCGGATCGTTCCCTCCTTGAGCCTCCCGTACCCGGCTCCGATGACGAAGCCCCGCTCTCGCAGCCGGCTGGCGACCTCGGGGCCCGATCGACCTTCCGGCAAGCGAATGCACGTCACCGTGGGAGACCGGTATCCGGGGGCTGCCAACACCTCCAGCGGTAGGCCGCGGGCCCTCCGAGCGTGCTCCACCCACTCCCAACAGCGCGACGCCATCTGCCTGTGCCGATCCCAGCGAGCCTCCATTCCCTCCGAGGCGATGAAGCCGAGCTGTTCCCTGAGCGCGAACATCAAGGAGATCGCTGGCGTTGTCGGAGTCTGGAGCCGATCGAGATATCGCTGCAGGAGCGTGAGATCGAAATAGAAACCCTTATGGGTCGACCGCTCCGAACGCTCCATCATCGCCGCAGAGGCAACGCCGAACGAGAGGCCCGGCGGCAGGGCGAGCGCCTTCTGGGAACCCGTGAGCACGAAGTCCAGCTTCCAGTCGTCCGTGTGAAGCTCCGCACCCCCGATCCCCGTCACCGAGTCCACGATGAGAATCGTGTCCTCGAACTCACGAACAACACGGGACAGTTTCTCGATGGGATTCAGTGCGCCGGTGGAGGTCTCCGAGTGTGCGACCGTCACAGCGTCGACGTCGCCTTCACGAAGGCGCCTCCGCAACCCCTCCTCATCGTGATGTTCCCCCCAGGAAACGTTCCAGGTTTCCGTGTGCAGGCCGCACGCCCTTGCGATTCGCGGGAAACGGTCCGAAAACGCACCGTTGACCAGGCAGAGGACTCGACTCCGAACCCCGTTACGGACCCCAGCTTCCATGAGGCCTGTAGCCGATGAGGTGGACACGAAGACCGGCCTCTCGGTACGGAAGATTTGTCGGAGCCCCTCCTGAAGCTCTCCCATGAGCTCCTGAATGTCCCGACCCCGGTGAGGGATCACAGGCAAAGCCTGGGCATTCAGGACCTCGGGTCGCACCTCCGTCGGCCCCGGGAGGAAGAAGCGCCCGAAGGCACTGGGAATTACCGCCACCGGTCCCTCCAGCGAACATAATGAATGGTGTGGACGCCGGCTTGCCGGAGAATCTCCAGTCCGGCGGGACTCCGGTACGCCTCGCGGTAGAACACATATCCCACGTTGGCCTGAACCATGAGCTTCGCGCACATGGTGCAGGGGCTGGCCGTGACGAACGCTACCTTGTTCCTCAGGCGGCCCGGAGCCTTTACCAGGGCGTTCATCTCCGAATGAATACACCCACACGCACCTGGTGTGGCCGAGTCACATTGGTTGGGAAAACCCCGCACGTTGCCGTTGTAACCTGCGGCAACGACGTTCTCCAGATCCTTGTCGGTCAGCACCGTACCCACCTGCAAGCGGGCGCACGTGCTTCGTTTCGCCAGCTCCTCCGCCATCCGCATGTAGACCTCGAAGAGCGGGGGGCGGTCTACCTCGTAAGACGCCAGCTCCGACTCGGGTACTCCTCGGACGACGTTGAGGGGGTGGACGTTGTCGGGGACCAGGTCTTTGAACAGGATGGCGATACTGCGATTCTCCGGAAGGGTTCAGACGGGTACGCTCAGATGCTCCAGCAGCTCCCGCACCGTGGTTCGACCTTTGTCTCTGGCATGCCACCGTCAAGAAACATGATGATTGGAATCGATCTCGATCCGTTGGTGAGATGGCGATCCATCAGCTCGGGGTGACCCTCGCGATCCAGTACACGCAGCTCCATGCTCGGGGCAGCCTCGGCCAGCCGGGCCACGACCGGCAGCGTGTTCACCCCTTCGAGGCACCAGTCCTCAGTCAACGCGAGAAGATGCCATCGTTCGCCGATCTCTTCAACCGGCTCCCGCCTTGCGGGCCGCCTTCTTCCTGAGGTTCGGGTCCAGAATCTTCTTCCTCAGCCTGATGGCCTCGGGGGTCACCTCGATGAGCTCGTCTTCTTCGATGAACTCCAACGCCAACTCCAGCGTGATCTGCCGCGGCGGCTCCAGGCGAATGGCCTCGTCCGACGCCGCGGCTCGGATGTTCGTGAGCCTCTTCTCCTTGCAGACGTTCACGTCCAGATCGCCTCTGCGAACGTGCTCGCCGACAATCATCCCACCGTACGTGGAGGCGCCCGGCTCCACGAACATCGTCGCCCGCTCTTGGAGATTGAAGAGCGCGTAGCCCACCGCCTTCCCCTCGCGGTCGGCCACCAGCACTCCCCGCTTCCGCCCCGCCAACGCCCCAGCCCAGGGACCGTATTCGAGAAAGCGGTGGTGAAGAGTGCCCTCGCCTCGGGTGTCGGTCAGGAACTCGGACCGGTATCCGAAGAGTCCCCTGGCCGGAACCCGGAACCGAAGCCGCGCGGGCCCACCCTCGGCGGGCCTCATTTCCAAAAGCTCCCCCCGGCGTGCCCCCATCTTCTCCATGACCGTGCCCATGAGCGTGCCGGGAACCTCGATGACGGCCTCCTCATACGGCTCCAGAAGGTCCCCGCCGCGAGTCTCCTTCGTGATCACTCGTGGTCGGGATACCTGGAACTCGTATCCCTCCCGACGCATGGTCTCCATGAGGATCGTCAGGTGCAGCTCCCCCCTTCCCGAAACAACGAAGGTGTCCGGCTGGTCCGTCTCCGCCACACGCAGGGCCACGTTCCGCTCCAACTCCCGCTGGAGCCTCTCCCGAAGCTGACGGGTGGTCACGAATGTCCCCGATCTGCCTGCGAAGGGCGAGTTGTTGACCGTGAAGTCCACCGAAACCGTGGGTTCTTCCACGGAGATCCCCCGGAGCCGTTCCGGGCACTCCGGGTCGGCCAGGGTCTTTCCGATCTCCACCCCTTCCAGGCCAGCCAGGGCCACGATGTCTCCTACCCCCACCTCCTCCACCTCCACCCGCTCGAGACCCTCGAAGCCGTACAGCCTGACGACCCGGGCCCGCTCTCCCTCGCCCTCCGGGACGACTCCCGGCTCGCCGTAGGGAAGCAGAATCACCGGATCACCCACCCGGATCGTTCCTCTCTCCACCCGGCCCACCGCGATCCTGCCCACGTACGTCGAATGATCCAGGGTCGACACGAGCATCTGGAAGGGCCCATCCAACTCGCCGCGGGGCTCCGGCACGCGGTCGACGATCGCTTCGAAGAGAGGCACGAGGCCCCCTTCCTCGCTGGCCTGCTCTACAGTGGCGCGGGCCCAACCGTCGCGGCCCGAAGCGTACAGAAAGGGCGCATCCAGCTGCTGCTCCGTAGCATCCAGCTCGAGAAAGAGCTCCAGCACCTCCTCGTGAACATCGACCGGCCGTGCGTCGGAGCGGTCGGTCTTGTTGATGACCACCACCGGCGCGAGGCCGAGCTCCAGGGCCTTCCGAGTGACGAAGCGGGTCTGCGGCATCGGACCCTCCGCCGCGTCCACCAGGAGAAGCACTCCGTCCACCATGCGGAGGATGCGCTCGACCTCTCCGCCGAAGTCGGCGTGGCCCGGCGTGTCCACGATGTTGATCTTTACGTCCCCCCAGCGGAGCGCCGTGTTCTTCGAGAGAATCGTGATTCCCCGCTCCCGCTCCAGGGGGTTGGAGTCCATCACTCGCTCCTGGACCTCTTGGTTCGCCCGAAAGACTCCGGCCTGGCGAAGCATCTGGTCGACCAACGTGGTCTTTCCGTGGTCCACGTGAGCGATGATGGCAATGTTTCTGATCTGCATGCAGCCGCCGGTCCGAGGAGCGATGTGACCGGCAAATCTAGTGGAGGAAGGTCTCCTCTTGTAGCAGGCGGGTGTCTGGGTCAGCCCAAACGATGGTCAATCTCCGAACCCCGGGCACTCAGTCCCCCAGGACATGTGCGAACACGAGTGGCGCCACGATGGACGCATCCGACTGGATCAGGAACCTGGGCGTGTCCGCGCTCAGCTTCCCCCAGGTGATCTTCTCGTTGGGCACGGCGCCGGAGTACCCCCCGTACGATGGCTGCGCGTCCGTAATCTGGGCGAAGTAGCCCCAGAAGGGCGTATCCCTCTTCAGGTCCTGCACGATGCAGGGCACGGCACAGATGGCGAAGTCCCCCGCGATGCCGCCTCCGATCTGGAAGAAGCCGACGCTGGGACGACCGTCGGCCACCCCGTTGTTGGCCTCGTACCACTGGAGGAGATGTTGAAACTGCTCGGTTCCGGTCTTGACGCACAGGTGGTGCGGGACCTTCCCGTTGATCACCGCTGCAGCGAAGATATTCCCCGTGGTGGAGTCTTCCCATCCGGGAGCGTACACGGGGATGTCCGCCTCGGCGGCAGCCACCATCCACGAGTCCGAGGGATCGATCTGGTACGAGGCCTCCAGATCGCCTTCCCTGAGGATGTCAAACAGGTACTCGTGGGGGAATCGACGTACGCCCTCGTCGCAGGCCGCGGCCCACCGCTGGATGAGCAGGGACTCCAGATCCCGCATGACGGTCTCCGGAATGCAGGTGTCCGTCACCCGGTTCATGCCCCGGTCGTAGAGAGCCTGCTCCTCCGCCGCGGAGAGAGCTCTCCAGTCTCTTATCAACTCGTACTCCCCATGGGCGACCAGATTGAAGATGTCCTCCTCCAGGTTGGCACCCGTGCAGGAGATCGCGTGGACCTTCCCCTTCCGGATCATGCGCGCGAGAATGATCCCGAGCTCTGCGGTGGACATGGCCCCGGCCATGGCCAGGAGCATCATCCCACCCTCCCGGATGTGATCATCGTACGCCCGGGCCGCAGCGACGAGCTCCCGGGCATTGAAGTGGAGGAAATGTCGGTCCATGAATTCTTGGACGGCACCCATCGGTTTCTCACAGGCCTTTCCGAAGCACACGACCGGCCAGGCTACCCGTGAACTCCCCATTCCGCATGGCCACCTCCCCGTTGACGAACACGTGGATCATTCCCTCCGAGAGCTGATGCGGTTGAGTGTAGGTGGCCAGGTCCAGCACGCGCGCAAGATCGAACACCACCACGTCAGCCATAGCCCCGCTGCGAATCATCCCCCGCTCCGCCATGCGGAACACGTTCGCAGGGAGTGAGGTCATGGTCCGGATCGCGCTCGCCAGGTCCATCAGGCCCTCTTCGACCACGTACTGACGAATCTTCCTTGGGAAGGTACCGTAGGAGCGAGGGTGCGGAACACCTACCTGCCAGGGTACCAGGTCTCCGTCTGATGCAGTCATGGTCCAGGGCTGCACCATGAGGCCGCGGACGTCCGCTTCGTGCATGTTGAACGAAACGATGGATGGGCTCCCCAGGCGGAAGAGCCGAACGGACGCGTCGATCGGGCTCACACCCCATTCCTCTGCCACCTGATCCAGCGTCCGGCCTTCCAGGGATTCCTCGAACTGGACCCGGCGGAACTGGATCCGGTCCGCTCCCCCTCTTCGAGCGAGATTCTCCTCCATGTCCTCCTTGATTCGCGCCAGAGTGTCGGGGTCGTCCAGGCGCGCCAGCAGCGAGTCACGCCCGCCGACCTGAGCCCATCGCGGAAGCAGGGCTGAGGTGAGACCCGTAGCCGAGGCGGTGTAGGGGTATTGGTCCGCGTAGACCTGGTAACCCTCCTGGCGAGCCCTCTCGATCCTCCGAACCAGGGCCGTCGAGAACCCCCAGACGGGAGGACCGAGAACCTTGATGTGCGTGACGATTACGGGAATGCCGGTCCGCCGGGAGACATCGATGATTTCCTCTGCGGCTGCCAAAACCCCGATCGTGTAGTCCGACTCGTCCCGCGGATGACTCTGGTAGGCCCCACCGTACTCTGCCACGATCTCGGCCAACGCGATGATCTCCCCCGGGCCCGCGTAGTTTCCCGGGGCGTAGAAGGTGGCGGAGGAGAGCCCCCAGGCGCCCTCCTCCATTCCGGCTCGGACCCACGCCTTCATCTCCTCCAGCTCCTCCGGCGAGGGAGCGCGCGCTTCCATGCCGATTGTCTGACGCCGGATCGAAGTGTGAGGAACGAACTGGGCCGTGTTCACCCCGAGGCCGTACTGCATCAGGTCTTCGCGCTGCTCCGACAGGTCCACGGGCCCACCACCGTCCGGATTCACGAACACGGTCGTGATGCCCTGGGCGAGCAGGGGGCGGGCGTGGCTCAGGGCCTGGGTCACGAGGCCCCCACCCGAGTGGGAGTGCGTGTCGATGAATCCAGGTGCCACGTACAGGCCCGCGGCGTCGATCTCGTCCTCCGCCCGAGCACCCGAGAGGTCTCCCACCGCGGCGATATGATCGCCGCGGATTCCAACGTCGGCAGAGAACCAGGGATTCCCGCTTCCATCCAGCACCCGGCCGTTCCGGATGATGACGTCGAAGGTCTCCTGCGCCGACCCGTGGGCCGGGATCAGGAGCAGAATGACGCTCAGCAGTGCAGTCCAGATCTTCATGGCTCCGCGCTCTCTCCCCGCTCATCTCCTAATTGGTGGATGCAGGCGACGGGGCACCCGCGCTCCCTTCCCAATCCGGGTCCGCCGCTCCGACCCACTCCCTACGCGCCGCATCGAAGTAGATGCCGTGCACCCGGCCGAAAGCACCGACACGCGGCTGCTCCGTGACGTCGAGGCCCATGCCCTGGACATCCCTCACCTGCCCGGGCGTCCATCCGGTGCCCGGGCTCGTTTCCATCTCGATTCCCGTGCTGGTGGGATGCACCCGAGGAGCTTCCAGGGCCTCGGCCAGAGACATTCCCTGGTCGATCACCCGTGCAACGGCCTGCACCACGGCCGAGACGATCCGCGCCCCTCCCGCCGCTCCCAGGACCAGAACCGGCTGTCCGTCCCTCATGACCAGCATCGGGGAGATACTGGAGCCCGCCCGCTCCCCGGGCTCCAACCTGCCCAGGTAGCCGCCCAGCGTCGCGGCATAAAGGAACCCCAGCCCCGGCGTGGCCACCTTCGACCCCATGTTGGGGCCAATGGTCTGCGTGAGCGCCACGACCATCCCATCCGCGTCCGCGGTCGAGAGGTGCGTGGTGTGGCCCGAGTCGCCCCACCCTTGGAGCCCGGAAAGCCAGTCGAGCGAGGCCTCGCCCTCATTGGCCGCGCCGACGCCGACCGGATCCACCGAAGCCAGTCGGATCTCCCGGGCGCGTTCTGCGGCCCAATCCCTGGAAAGGACCCAGTCAAGGTCTCCCGGTTCCCGAATCTGCCTTCGATCAGCGAAGCCCAGAGCGATGGCCTGGCCCACCACCGCCGCCCACTCGGCGGGCTCGAGGGTGGCCAGATCGAAACTCTCCAGAATCTGAAGGATCTCGATGGTGGTGGCGCCCGATGCCGGGGTGAAAGTGCCGACCAGCTCATATCCTCGGTAGCTCCCCCGGACGATCCGAGCGTCCAAGGCTCGGTAATCGCCCAGGGACTCCAGGGTCACTGCCCCGCCCTGAGCTTCCATGTCCGCAGCAATGCGCTGTGCGATGGAGCCCCGGTAGAACTCGTTCTCCCCTCCACCCGCGATCGCCCGAAGCGTCCGGGCCAGGTCTTCCTGAACGAAGAGCTCACCAGCACCGTAGGTGGATCCGTCAGCCTTCATGAAGGAGCGCCGAGTGCCCTCGAATTCTCCAGCTTGTCGAGCTCCCTGCCCTTGGCGCCGCGCCTCACCCGGGAGCAGATGAAACCCGCGCTCTGCATAGTCGATCGCGGGCGCGATCACGGCGGCCAGGGGGAGCGTCCCGTGCTCCCTGAGAAGGCGGGCGAGGCCCGCGACCGTTCCAGGCACTCCGATGGTGGAGTACCCGTAGGACGCCTGGGGAGCCGCGTCCGGATCGTAGCTGTCCGGAGCCTGGGTCGTGGCGTCGATTCCGAAGAACCGTCCATCGGGAGTCCTCACGAGAACCTGGGTGCGGCCTCCGATGCTGTTCATGCTCGGCTCGGTCACCGAAATGGCAAAGGCCGCGGCCACGGCGGCATCCGCCGCGTTGCCCCCCAATTCCAGCATCCGCAGACCCGCGGCAGTAGCGAGCGGCTGAGCCGCCACCACCATACCCCCGGCGGATCGCGCTACCTGATCGGTGGGAGCTTCCCAGGCGGGCGCCGCGGATGGATCTGGAGCTCGCACGCCCGACGCACATCCCAAACCCGTGACAAGGAGAACGAGGAGGAGAACGGAACTCGGCTTCCCGCGTGAGCGGCGAAAGCCACAGAGGGATCGAGGGATGTCGAGCACCGGTGGGCACCTCTCGTTGGAGATCGAGGAATCTGCACCGAGCCCAATGTGAGTCCCTCAAGAGCCCTCGGCAATCGGCCCCGACGGGTCCGGACCGACTCTCATGACACGCCTGGGTCGCAGGGCGAGCCCCCAACGCCACCTTCACCCGGACCATCCGACGCCGATCTCTCTTCAGGCACCATCGATCCAGATCCAGGGTCGGCGCAGGAGCAGGGATCATCCATGGGCCGGTCAGAGCCGGAATCCTGTCGCTCCCCGGCTTGCGCTTGCCCTCCCGGTCCTCGAACATCCCGACCTACGAGGCGTCCCCTTTCGCACTTCCACGCTTCAACAAAGAAGACATGACGGACCCATGAGGAACGTTGCAGACCTCGAACAGACTCTCGGGCACATCGACGGCCGCGGATACAAGGCCTATCGGGAGATCCGGGGCGCCTGGTCGTTTCCCCACTTCCAGCTCCACGTGGACCATGTTCAGGGGGATCCCTTCGCGGCTCCGAGCCGACTCCGGGCCATCGTTCCCGCCGAGGTGACACGCCTTCCCCAGGAAGAATGCCGCCCCGGGAGCCGCGCGGTCGGAGTCGGCGCGCTCCTCGCGCGCCGGTTCGCGAGCGAGGCCAGGCGGGTCGCCCGGCACCGTGGGAGCGGGAAAAGCGGGTCTCTGAGCATGGAGTCCCCCGGTCAGGAGGTTCTCCCCCAGACCGCTGTGCGGGTGGATCGCGACGGGGCAGTGGAGGCCCGCTTCACCGCCGGCCTCCCCGCGGCGGGTAGGCGAATTCTCGGCCGGCAGGCCGCATACCTCCTGACCCAGGATGTCCCCGCCGTCCTCGGAGCTTCCCTCCTGGCTTCGGCGCTGAATGAGGATACGCTCCGAAAGCACGCCAGGGTGAACGAAGACGCAGACGCGCTCCGAGGTGCCCTCGGTCGCCTCGGCCTCATCGCGTTCATCGCGGATGGCGCCACTCTGCCCAGGAGGACCGGCGTCGACGAGCGTCCCCTGGATGCCGCCAGCGCGGTGCTCTTCCGATCGGCCACCTCCCTCCGCGTCACGATTTCGCTCCCCAATGCCGGTGAGGTGAGCGGGATGGGAATCCCCAAGGGTGTCACCCTTATCGTGGGCGGAGGCTTCCACGGCAAGAGCACGGTGCTCAGGACGCTGGAGCGGGGGGTGTACAATCACCGACCGGGAGACGGCCGTGAGCTGGCCGTGAGCGATCCGGGCACCGTGAAGGTTCGAGCCGAGGACGGCCGATCGGTGACCGGCGTCGACATCTCGCCCTTCATCAGCAACCTGCCGCGCCAGAAGGATACCTGGCGCTTCTCCACACCCAATGCCTCGGGATCCACGAGCCAGGCCGCATCAATAATGGAGGCCCTGGAGTCCGGCGCCCGGGTGCTGCTGATCGACGAGGACACGGCGGCCACCAACTTCATGATCCGCGACCGCCGAATGCAGGCCCTGGTCCCGAAGGCGGCCGAGCCCATCACGCCGTTCGTCGACCGGGTTCGGGCTCTCTACGACCAGCACGGTGTCAGCTCCGTGCTGGTGCTGGGTGGGAGCGGCGATTACCTGGACGTGGCCGACACGGTCGTCGCCATGCAGGAGTACGTTCCCCATCACGTCACCGAGCGCGCACGCGCGATCTCGGCGGAGTGGCCGACGGGTCGGATCCGTGAGGCCACCTCCTCCTTTGCCGTCCCTCCACCGCGCATCCCGCTCCCCCGCTCCTTGGACCCCAGCAGGGGCCGAAAACAGGTGAGCGTCAAGGTAAGGGACGGCCGACGCATCGATTTCGGGTCCGAGTCCATCGACCTTTCAACGGTAGATCAGATCGTGTCCCGAGCCCAGACCGAGGCAATTGCAGCGGCGATGGTCCTGGCGCGACAACGGATCCTTGACGGCCACACCCCACTGCCCGACATCCTCCAACGCGTCATGGAGATCGTGGCCCAGGAGGGTCTGGACGCCCTCGACCACCGACGGCGGGGCGATCTCGCAGCCTTTCGCCCTTTCGAGCTGGCTTCCGCCTTGAACAGAATCAGGTCCTTGCAGGTGGCCGGGTGACGGTGGGGCCGGTACTCCCCCAGTTGGCGGCCGGGCGGTGCAGTAGTCGAAGGATCTCTAGCAACCAAGACGGGGAGCCCTCATCCGCAGGGGCTCCCCGGACGCGGGATGTCGACCCCGCAAAAGCCTCACATACTCTTGTTCTTTCCCTGCAGATAGCCCCGCTCGATCAGGAGCGCCCTGAGGCGCGGCTCGCGGTCTGCGAGGGTGGTGCGAGTGATGGTCCGCGCGAATTCGATCCGCTCGGTCTCCGAGACCTTGTCGAGAACGTTGATCGGCGCACCGTATCGGAGGAGAATGCGCTTGGCGTCCACGGCCACAGAATCTCCCACGTGTCCTCCTGATGAAGAAGTTCCAGGCCATTGGAAATGGACCCAAAAAATAATCGCGCAGCGCATTTCTGCCAACTTCCCCCCCACCCGGAGGCCGAGCCGCGTCTAGCCACCCAGCACCACACCCACGGTGAGGAAGAAGTCGTTCTGGAACTCCCCGTCTCCCTCACCCTCAAGATCGAAGGAGCTGAGGAGATCAGAGCACTCAACGGCGATGGCGAATCCCCCCAGCCGCAGCTCGAGGCCCACGCCCACGTGCCCAGTGGTCCGGTTCTGATCGCCCACCAGGGCCTCGAATCCCTCGTCGCGGAGCCGATCCTCATCGAAGTCGTAACGCTTGATTCCGGCCCCCCCCAGGACATAAGGCTGGATCGAGGAGCGGGGAAAGGGGCGAGCCACCAGTGTTACCGTGAGAGCCGTGACCGTGCTCCTCGCCTCACATGCAGCGCACCCCACGGCCTTCAGCGGGACGTCCGACGACGTGGCGTGCACTACGTTCCCTCGCAGACCGAGGGACCGCGGAGGCCCGCCGAACTCCACTCCCAACCCCAACGCGAACGTGGACTCCTTCTTCCCGATTTCCACGGCCTCGGAGGGAGCCGTGGACCGGACGGAGCCCAGGTTCTCCATCGGAGCGTACAGGCCCACGTGCGGAATCAGGCGGACCTGGCCCGCGCAGCCGGCAGGGGAGATCAGCTCGCCCAGGAAGACGAGCACTGCCACCGAGAGGACGCTGCGAAGCTCCTGGGAGAGGGCCATGATTCCTTCCGTTCTCGGCCAGTGCCGTACTCGCTCCGACCCTTCGGCCCACTGCGGAGCTTTGCGGCCGGATCTGGATCGCTGCATAATACCGCGCCGACGACGACCCAGGTTCCCGTAGCGTTCTCGGTCCACGCCCGCAAGGAGCAGCCGTGAGCCAGCGCCCCTGCGGCCCCACCCGCCGATCGCCGCCCGGGGGGAGCTGATCGGTATGGCCGATCCCCCCCCAGGCCTCTCTCGATCCGTCGAGGATTATCTCAAGGCGATCTACTCTTTGACGGAGCGGGGCGAGTCTGCCTCCACCAACGACATCGCGGCGGCCCTGGAGGTGCAGCCCGCTTCGGTCACCGGCATGATCAAACGGCTGGCGGAGTCAGGCTATCTGGAGCACGCCCCGTATCGGGGCGTCCAGCTCACAGACGACGGCGCCCGCGAGGCGCTTCGGGTCATTCGACGGCACCGGATTCTGGAAGTCTATCTCAGCGAGAAGCTCGGGTACTCCTGGGACGACGTCCACCGCGAGGCGGAGCGCCTCGAGCATGCGGCGTCGGACGAGCTCATCGACCGGATGGCGGCAGCGTTGAGCGACCCCCAACGCGATCCGCACGGCGCGCCGATCCCCTCAAGCTCGGGAGAGATCGAAGCGATGGATCATTACACCCTGGCCGACTGCGTCGGAGGGATGACCGTGACCATCCGCGCCGTGCGTGACGATGATCCCGAACGGCTACGTATCATGGAGTCTAGAGGGCTGACACCGGGTCGCACCCTCACCATCCAAGCGATGGATGAATCCGGGGAGGTGACTGTCCTGGCCCGAGAACCGGGTGGGCCGTTCTTCACTCTCGGACCCGAGCTGGCTCGCAGGATCTTCGTGCTCCTGGAGCCTCGCAGGGCAAGTCCATGAGCGGCCCGATCGTCGTGGGCGTGGCCGGGGGAAGCAGTTCGGGCAAGACCACGGTGGTTCGTCAGATCGTCAGCAAGCTGGCGCCCCAAACCGTCACCGTGGTCCGCCACGACGCGTACTACAGGGACCTGTCGCACCTCCCGAAAGCCCAGCGGGCCCTGGTGAATTTCGATCACCCGGACGCCCTCGAGACGGATCTTCTGGCCCAACACCTGGAAGTGCTGCGGCGAGGGGAGTCCGTGAGCCTTCCCCGCTACGACTTCACCACCCACACCCGCAGGCCGGAAACCACACGGGCAGATCCCACACCGGTAGTGATCGTGGACGGCATCCTCGTCCTGGCCGACGCAGACCTGCGCCGGCTCATGGACATCAGGATCTTCGTCGATACGGATGCGGACCTTCGCCTCATCCGACGCCTCCGCAGGGATACCCGCGAACGAGGACGCACGGTGGAATCGGTGATCCAGCAATACGTCGCTACGGTGCGCCCCATGCACCTTGAGTTCGTGGAGCCCAGCAAGCGACACGCCGACGTCATCATCCCCGAGGGAGGTGACAACCGAGTGGCCATCGACATGGTGGTGGCCCGGCTGCACATGTTGCTAGCGGAGTGAATGCCCGGGAACCTCACAGTCGTTGAGGCTCGATGATGGCCTTCGTAACTCGAAGGGCCGCGACCTCCTCAAGGGCCACCCCTGCCTCGTCCAGACCATAGCGGCGACCGATCACCCGAGCGAAGGGAAGGCGCTCCGCGTGCTTGCCGAGGAGTCGGAGGGCCCGCACCAGATGTCGGAAGTCCGTTCCCCATTGGCCGCGGATCTCCGCATGCTTGCGATTCACGTCCAGGTGCGGGTTGATGGGAATCGACCCCGCGTCGGTGTAGTGTCCGGCAATCACATAGGTGCCCCCATCCCGCAGCACCTCCAGTCCTTCGCTCACCGCTGCCGGATTTCCGGAAGCCTCGATGACCACATCCGCACCCCGTCCCTGGGTCCGCTCGCGAATGGCTTCTGCCCTCTCCTCGGCGGAGGACGTCTCCAGTGAGAAGGTCTCGTCGGCGCCCAGGACTCGTCCGAGCTGCAGGCGCGCCTCCGGGGCCCCGATCATGAGGACCCGTCCAGCTCCCCGCAGTCCCGCGACGGCGGCGGCGGAAAGGCCCACGGGACCGGAACCCTGGACCACCACCACATCTCCCATCTCCAGCTCGCTTCGCTCCACCGCGGCGAACCCGGTGAAGAGCCCGCACCCACCTCCGATCAGGTCGTCGCTCCCGACCCCGGCGGGGAGCCTGAGAACACGGACGCCCGGCTTCAGGTAGATCCTCTCTGACCAGCCTCCCAGCGGCCCGTCGAGAGCTGAGTAGGTGATCCCGTAGACCCTTCGACTGGGGCACCGATTGGGCTGGCCGGCCACGACACAGTGGTAGCAGGCGAAGCAGGTCTCGTGGACGTCCAGGAAAGTGACGAGATCCCCCTCGCTGAGGACTTCACCCAGGGCGTCCCGATCCACGCCGCGCTTCTCGACCACTCGTCCCACGCTGACATGGCCTGGAATGATGGGGTAGGGAACGCCCGCCAGACGCCCGCGGTGAAGGTGAACGTCGGTTCCGCACACCTCGCTGGCCACCGTCTCGAGAAGCACCGAGCCGGCTTCCAGCTCCGGGTCGTCCAACGTCCACAACTCGATGGGTCGCTTCGGTGCCGGCATGACCGCAGCTCGAATCGGCATGTCACTATCACTCCCTGGGGCCGGATCGGACGCAGGGCACCCGACCCAGCTGCGGTGGATCGGTCTCCACCCGGAAGGTCCTCCGCACCACGGACCCGAAGACACCGGTCCCGTCTCCCTGTATGCTGGGGATCCTTACCTGGCCGGAGGGATTGAAGTCCCCGCCTCTCACCCAGTTCGCGTAATTCCGGTCCAGGGCGGCGACGATGACGCGGGCGGAGGCCCCCACCGGCAGGCTCTCCTGAAGAGCCACCAGCACGTCCCGATCGGTGTCAAAGCGATCGAAGACGCCGAACTCCCGCGGAAAGACGATCGTCGTGTCGCTGGCGGACACCGAGAGACCCGTAAGAAGAAGAGGGTCGTCTTCCACCTCGATCCCCTGGCTTCCCAGGGTCTCCCGGAGGCCGAAGATGAGGCTCTCGGAGAGATAGGCCCAGGCCTCGCTGGACGACGTCCAGCGTACCTCGAAGGGGAGACCTTTCTCCTGGTAGCAGACCGGGGTCCCCAGAGGCTGGAGGAGCTGGAAGTCTCCCGGGACTCGGGTGGTTCCCAAGAGTCGGCGACCATCGGCCACGTCCACCTCCAGGGTGAGCTCGTCTCCTCCATGCACCGCGAGCAGGCCTGGGGACACGCCGTAACAGGTGCCCAAGAACTGGTCCGGAAGTTCTCCCTCCACACAGTCGGAAAGGGGCACCTCGGCCATCCGGATCGCGCCCACCTCGGGAAGGTGGATTTGGACGTCAGCGTTCGGCGGGGCTTCGCTCGCCCCCACGCCCCCAAACGTACGGTGCAGAAGCAGGGTCGCTTCCGCCTCCTCTCCGAACAGCTGCACGAATGCTTCCGCCACCAGGATATCCTCGGGCTGGGCGAGGGTGGTCTCCTGCAGCTCACAACCCGTGGCGGAGAGGACCGTCAGGAGAGCCGCCGGCCCCCCGAACAACACTCCGCCGCGGCGCCAACGGCCCCTCCGGCTTTGCCGGCGCCCTCTCGCCAACCGTGGAGTCGGTGTCTCACGGCGGGCATCGTGGGAGAGGACCATCAGAAGCTCACCTCCAGACCAAAGGAGGGAAGAATCGGGAACATTGAGATCCCGGAGCGCACGGGCGGTTGCTCATCGTACTCGAAGAAGTAAAAGAGCACGTTCTTTCGGTTGTAGACGTTGAGTACGTCGACGTAGGGGATTAGCCTGCCCCACGACTTCGTGAAGCTTTTGCGGAAGCTCACGTCCAGACGGTGGTAAGCTGGATACCGCTGCCCGTTTCGCGGACCCAGGGCCACCCCGAACGCGGTGAAGTCGTCGTCTCCCTCCTCGTCCACCTGCCAGACGAGACGGCCCAGCGCCGAGAGCTCGGGAGCCAGGTAGGTGTAGGCCCCGAGCGGCCGCGTGAAGGGAAGGCCCGAGCCGAAGTTCCAGCGGAAGCCTCCCTGCAGCCCCCACGGCAATGGGTAGCGAACCACGAGGTCCACGTCCAATCTTCGATCGAACAGCGGAGGGTAGGTCAGCGATGGCGCCGGCACGAAACCGGACCGGAAGTCCGGAAACGTGCGCTCGGACTTCAACCACGAGATCGTGATCCAGCCGTTCAGGCCCGGAGCCGAACGTCGGACGTACAGGTCGGCTCCATACGAGAACCCGTCTCCTGCGACCAGGTCGTCCAACTCGTCGTTGGGGTCATCCGCCAGATTGTTGGTGATCACGCCCTCGAAGCCGCGGGCGTAGCCTTCCAGCGAAGCGAACCATCCGTCCCCGAGGAATCCCTCCACACCCAACTGGACCTGATCCGACTCCACATGAGGCGCCCGCTCTCCCGCCAACACCCACACGTCCAGACCGAGAGGTAGCTCTTCATCCCTGAGCGAATGCAGGAACTGGGCGTACCGTCCAGCCGCGATCTTGATAGCGAGATCGCCGTCTCCGAGGAACCGCTTGGCCGCCATCCGCGGGGAGAGAACCCATTGCTGCTCCCCCGGAGAGGGCGACCACGAATCCAATCGCGTTCCCAGCTCCACTATCCACTCTTCTCCACGCCTCCATTCTCCTTGCAGATAGCTTCCGACCAGCCACCCGCTTCCTCTCCCCCCCGCGAACTCCGTGCCGCCTGACACCGCTAGGTTGTCGTAGGACAGTCGGTCCAGGGCGACCCCCCCCTTCAGGTGCCAATGACGGCCCAGGCGGTGCTCGGCATCCGTCCCGAAAAAGACCTGGGTGATTCGGCTGCGGAACTCCGAATCATCGAAGTCCGGAAAGCGCAGCCCCGTTCCGAAGCGAGAGACCCCCGCACGTAGCTCCACCATTCCGCCGCCGGAGCGAGGAATCGTGAACCGTCCTCCGAGGAGATCGTTGCCCCATCTCCAATCGACACGCAGGGGAAAATCCTCATCGTCCAGGCTCGTGAGCCGTAGGACGTCGTCTCCCGTGTAGCCCGTCAGGGAGAAGCGGCTTCCACCTGCGGTCCAGGCTTCGAAGATCCCTTGCAGATCGATCAGATGATAGGGAAACTCGAACACCGGCTTGAGAACCTGATCGAAGTAGGAGCGCCGAGCCGAAGCTCTCCAGCGCGCACTCCGCAGGCCCAGTCCCTCTCGCACCGCGTCCGGGACGCCTCCACCCAACGCCAGGCGGCTGGCAAGAAGTGAGAGTGCTGCGTCGCCGCGGAAGTTCCCAGTACCGGGATCCGTCTCGATGTTCAGCACCGACGAGACCCGGCCGCCAAACTCGGCCGGGAACCCACCAGACCTGAGCTCTGCTCGACCCACCATGTCCGAGTTGAAGACCGAGAAGAGCCCACCGAGATGGAACGGGCTGAGAATCGGGAGGCCGTCCAAGAGAATGAGATTCTGATCCGCGGAGCCCCCCCGGACGTTGAAGGCGGAGGAGAAGTCCGACGTGGAGATCACCCCCGGAAGAAGCTCCACGGCCCGCACCGGGTCCGATTCCGCAAGTCCCGGAATGAGCTTCAGCTCGGCCGCTGCGAGCTCCCGGACCGTCACACCCGCCTCGTCGGCGAACCTTGCCCGCTCCCGGCTTCGCTCCGCCTCCACCGCCACGCCCTCCACCTCCACTGCAGCTACCACGAGGGTAAGGTTCACTTCCGTCCGCCCGCCCGGGCGGATCACGACCTCCCGGGTGGCCTCCTGGAAACCCAGCCGCACCGCACGCAGCATGTAGGCGCCGGGAGCCAGATCCTCGATGCGGAAGTACCCCACCCGGTTCGTCTCCGCCTCCCGGGTCGGTGTCACGCCATCCGCGGGCGTCAATTGAACCGCAGCTGCGTACACGGGCGCACCGCCGGGATCCCAGACGCGACCCTCCAGCCCGCCGGCCTGACCCACCGTCGGCGCGGGCGTGATCACGAGCATGACTGCTGCCAGAACCCCGAGCCGGTGCCAACTCCCAGAGAGTGGCGATCGCCGGTGCCCCCTGCGCTCGGGAGGGTCCAGGCGCGGACGCGGCTCTCGCAGTCCGGAGGCCTCCTGCACCCGGCGGATGGATCTCTCCTCCACCCCTTCCCCTTTTCCTGGAATCTGGACGAGAAGGTGCCGCGGCCTGCGAACCGCACCTATCTCTCTTCTGCACACCGCAGGCCTACGCGGGTATGTGTACCGTGAACGGTCCCATTCGGGTCCTGGGAAGAGGCAACTTCTCCGGGTGGAAGAGGTGAGGTTCTTCTACTGCGACCATTTCGTGCTCCCGCTGCCGCAGGGACACCGGTTCCCCATGGAAAAGTACTCCCGTCTGAGGATGCGTATCGCCTGCTCAGGACTGGCAGGCCCCGAGGATCTGCGTGTCCCCCATGCGGCGACGGACGCGGAGCTCGAGCAAGCCCACACGCGAGACTACGTGTCCCGTGTCCGAGACGGACTCCTTACTGCAGCGGAAGTCAGGCGCATCGGATTCCCGTGGTCACCGGAGCTCGTGAGCCGCTCCCGTCGATCGGTGGGCGGAACGGTTGCGGCAGCCCGTTCGGCCCTGGACGATGGAATGGCAGTGAACCTGGCGGGGGGAACCCATCACGCCTTTCCCGACCGTGGAGAGGGCTTCTGCGTGTTCAACGACACGGCGGTCGCCACCAGACTGATGCAGCTCGAGAGACGGGCCAGGCGTGTCGCCGTCCTTGACCTGGATGTCCACCAAGGAAACGGAACCGCGGCCACGTTCAAACACGACCCGTCCGTCTTCACTCTCTCGGTCCATGGGGCCAGGAACTTCCCCTTTCAGAAGGAGGCCGGAGACCTTGACGTGGAGCTACCCGACGGCTCCGAAGACCCGGACTATCTGGAGGCCGTGGATCGCGCGGTCCGCACCACCTTCGCCTCCTGCGCGCCGGATCTCGCGTTCTTCCTCGCCGGCGCCGATCCTTACCACGGCGACCGTTTCGGTC
>JBDHKE010000386.1:37476-49146 GCA_039586555.1 Gemmatimonadota bacterium
TCGGTCGCCTGGCCGTCACCAAGGCCGGGCTTGCCGAGCGGGACCGGATCGTACTCGATCAGTGTGAGAAGGCGGGCGTGCCCGTGGCCATCGTCATGTCGGGCGGGTACGCAGAGAACATCGACGACATCGTGGAGATCCACTTCAACACCCTTTCCCAGGCGGCCCTGCGGGCCTCCGGGCGTCCCGCCTCGGCGCCCCTCGATCCGGGGGCGGAACAAGGAACCAGAGATGGTCGTGGAACTTGACGAAATCCCCAGACTCCGCCTCGGATGTTATCCCACGCCCCTCGACGAAGCTCCGAACCTGCGTTCGGCCCTGGGCCCAGACACTGCGCGACTGTGGATCAAGCGGGACGACTACACGGGCTTCGGACTGGGCGGCAACAAGGTCCGAAAGCTGGAATACGCTCTCGCTCCGGACCGGACAGAGGGCGTGACGTGCCTGATCACCGCCGGCGGCGTGCAGTCCAACCACGCTCGCGTCACTGCCGCTGCCGCTGCGCGTCTGGGGCTCCGCTGCATCCTGGTGCTGAACGGAGAACCTCGAGAGCCGCCGACGGGAAATGCCCTCATTCATCGCCTGCTCGGCGCTGAGATTCGCCTTGTTCCTGAGCGAGCGGACCGGAATGCGGGTCTGATGGCGGCGGCGAAAGAGGTTCAGCGCGAGGGGGGCCATCCCCTCGTGCTGCCGCTGGGCGCGTCCACTCCCCTGGGGGCTCTGGGATACGTTCGGGCCGCCCGCGAACTCGCCCTTCAGATCCGGAACGTTGTGGAGTCCCCGGGTCGGATCTGGATCTTCGTGTCCAGCTCGTCCGGCGGGACTCTGGCGGGTCTGCTCGCGGGCCTCGCTCGCTTCGGCCCGCACGAGGCGTCCGTCGTCGCAGTGAGTGCCGATGTGCCGGGCCAGGAGCTGGAGCACACCGCCCGGGCCATGGCAGCGGAATGCACGGAACTCTTGGGGTGGTCCGTCTCCCCAGACTCCGTCGACCTCCAGACCACCGATGACTACGTCGGCCCCGGCTATGGAATCTCCACCGAAGACTCTCGGGCAGCTCTGGAGCTACTGGCACGCTCCGAGGGCATCATCCTGGACCCGGTATACACGGCAAAGGCGGCCGCGGGACTCGTCGACTGGCTCCGGCGGAAGCGGGTCCCAGCGGAAGACTCGGTGGTGTTCTGGCACACTGGAGGGTTTCCAGCGCTCTTCGAGTAGCCCCGCTTCCTATCGTCGCTTCCGGTACACTCCGATCTTGAGGCTCGGCTCGACCCAGGTGCGGAACACCATGCCCGCCGCCCCGTCGCTGGACGCCTTCCGGCCATGTCGGGTCTTGGGAGGGTCCACCGCCTGCTCGTTTTCCACCAGAAGCACCTCGCCCTCGCCCAGATCCGCTTCCACCGCCCGCAACTTCCTCTCGAGCTCCTCGAGCACGGCGTGTTCCACATCCTGGAAGACCGCTCCCTCCGCCTCGGCAGAGACCTCTTCAGTGCGGACGGGATCATAGGTTCGGGAAAACTCGTCTTCGTCGATCGAAACCTGACGGTTCCTGCGGAATCCGATCTCCGTCAGTGCCCGGGAATTGAAGTTCGGATCCACACTGTGCAGCGTGCTGCCGTATCTCTTGAGAATCATCGAACCGCTTCCTCGGATCGCTCTGGGTTCACAGGGGGTGACTGTGGTGGAAGAAGCGTCCGCGACAGAACGTCGTCAAGGCTGCTTCGATCGGGAGCCAACCCGGCCGGCAGCACTCCGGGTTAGTCGTGACGAAGAAGATCCTTCAACTGTTCCGGCGTGAGCTCCTCGTCCGATTTGGAGCCGATCCCACCCCTCGAGTGGGCCCTGCCTTGAGTGTCGCGGGGAACCGAGGCGCCCGCGTAGTCGAACTCCGGTAGGTGCACCCTCTCGAGGGAGCGCCCGAGGCGGTGCTCGATCGCCTTCGCGTATCCCAGGTCCTGTGCGCTGACAAAGGTCACCGCGGTGCCCACAGCTCCCGCCCGGGCGGTCCGTCCCACCCGATGGACGTAGTCCTCCGGATCCACAGGAGGATCGTAATTGACCACATGGGTGATTCCCTCGACGTCAAGCCCACGCTGAGCGATGTCCGTGGCCACCAGGACCCTCACCTTCTGCGTGGCGAATCGATCGAGTGCCCGCACGCGGTGCCGCATCTGTCGGTCGGAATGCAGCACCTCCGACGGGATGCTCGCCTTCTCGAGCTGAGCGTTGACCGTGTCCGCCTCCGCTTTGGTGCGAGTGAACACCAGCACCTGACTCCACCCTGGATCCCCGAGGAGATGAATGAGGAGGGGGATCTTGCGATCCGGCCTGACGGAATACAGACGCTCCGTGATCCCCTCGGCGGTGGTTCCTGACGGAGCCGCTTCCACCCAGAGCGGATCCCGGGTTACCTGCAGGGCAAGCGCATGGACGCCCCTGGGCATGGTGGCCGAAATCAGCATGGTCTGGCGCTCCCTGGAGATCTCCCGAATCACCTCCTCGATCTGAGGCCGAAATCCCATATCCAGCATGCGGTCGGCCTCGTCGAGCACCAGGATGCGAACCCCGGAGAGATCCACATTCCCCCGTCTCAGATGGTCGATGAACCGCCCCGGAGTGGCGACGAGGATCTCGACTCCTTCTTTCAACGCGCGAATCTGGGGCTCGTATCTCACGCCTCCGTATACGGCGCCGGTTCGCAGAGAACTGCCCCGTGCCAGGGCAGCCGCGTCATCTGTGACCTGCTGCGCGAGCTCGCGGGTCGGGCAGAGAACGAGCGCCTGAAGACCACCCCCCGGGGCGATGCGTTCCAGAATGGGGATGACGAAGGCTCCGGTCTTCCCCGTTCCTGTCTGAGCGATCCCAACCAGATCCCGTCCCCGCAGGGCCGCGGGAATCGCCTGCATCTGAATGGGAGTAGGACGTTCCCACTCCAACGTCTCGATGGCTGCGAGCAGGTGGGATCCCAGCCCCAGCTCCGAGAAGGACGAGATCTCCTGTTCTCCCTTACGGTTCTCTTCCATTCTCTCCTGCCCGCCTCCCTGTAACCCAGGCGTCCGCTCGTGCGGACGTAGCAGGCGCTTCACGGATTCCGGCCAAGCCATGTCGGTTTTGGTCGGGTCCCTTCCATCGAACCCGAACTCTTCGAAAGTTAGCGTTTGACCCGTCCGGAACCACTACCCGCGTGCACGTCGGCCGTTTCTGGGGTGCCGTCTCGGAAGCCCGGCAGCCATGGAGAGCGCCGAAGCGCCCGATCCAACGAGGCGGGACAAGCCGAGCGGCAGGCTTCCGGAGCGTACTTCCCATGTCGGACTTCCCGAATCGCGTCGCGGTACCTTTCGCCTGCCTCCGCATGGAGGGAGGGGTGGCGGTCCCCGATCTCTACCGGGGAGGCCCCAGGGGACTCGATCAGGTCTTCGAGAGCGTCCGGAGGTTCGTGCGAGAAGCTGCTCGAGCACAAAGACGGGGAAGAACACCTCAGTCTTTTCGGAGGAGGGGAGGAGTGGTATGTCTCGAGCGCCCTGGGGCGCGTGAGACGCCTCCTGGCCGCCTGGCTGTCCGCTCCCTCTCAGATCGGGATCTATCGGGAGGAAACAGCCGTTGCCAGCCGGCGAATTCCTTCCTCGAGAACCTCGTCGGAAGTGGCGAAGCTGAGACGGACGTACCGGTCGTCTCCGAAGGCGACTCCCGGCACGAGCGCAACACCCGTCTCCTCCAGAAGCCACGTGCAGAACCCGGAGGAGTCCGTGATGTCCCTGCCGAAGGCGCCATCTACCCGGATGAAGAGGTAGAAGGCCCCTTCCGGAGGGACGAACGGCAGCTCCGGGAGGAGGTCACGGGTGAGGCGCACCGCCAGGTCCCTGCGGCGAAGGAAGGCCTGGGTCATCTCGGCAGCCGACTCCTGGGCCCGGTCCGGATCCCCGTAGGCCCGGAGTGCCGCGAGCTGCGACGGGGTGGCCGGGTTCGAGTTGATGTGGCTCTGAAGCGCCGAGAGTTTCTTGGCCAAGGTGGGTTCGCAGTAAGAGTACCCGATCCGCCATCCCGTCATGGCGTAGCACTTTGAAGCACCGTCTACGACCACGTGTGGGCCCACCGAATCCTGGGGAAGGTCGAAGACGCTGGCCGCGGGGGATCCATCGTCCGAGAAGTTGATCTCTCTGTAGATCTCGTCACTGATCAGCCACACACCCCGGTCCCGGGCCCACTCCGCAACGTCCCGCAGCTCATCACGTGAGTACACCGAGCCGGTAGGGTTGCACGGCGAGCTGAACAGCAGACCGCGGGTGCGATCCGTGGTCGCCGTTTCCATCTCGTCGGGCGTGAGGCGAAAGCCCCGACCTTCGGAACCCGCAACGAAGACCGGCTCCGCCCGGGCCAGCTTGACGATCTCCGGATAGCTGGTCCAGTAGGGAGTGCCAATCAGCACCTCGTCCTCGGGGCCGAACAGGCAAAAGCAGGCGTTGAAGAGAGCCTGCTTCGCCCCGGAGCTGACCACCACGCCGTTCCAGTCGATGGCTCGCCTGGCTCGCCGCTGGATCGAGTCCGCGATGGCCTTCCGCAGTGCCGGAAGTCCGGGAACCGGAGTGTAGTGGGTGCCGCCGGACCGGATGCCTTCGATGGCACCCGTCGATATCCACTCCGGGGTGTCGAAGTCCGGCTCGCCTGCGCTCAGATCCACGATGTCCCTGCCTTCGGACCGGAGCTGCTTCGCCAAGGCGCTGACGGCCATGGTGGCCGACGGCTGAAGTCGCTGGATGTTCGAGCTGAGGTCCATGGTGTGAGCGGTCCATGTTCGTGCGCGCCGCCCGTTCACAGGACCCAACAGCCTGCCTCGACGGCGACGTCGGAATGATGACGACGCATTATCGGCACCCGTCTCGGCGCCGGCAAGTTCTGCCTATATTTGGTTGCTATGTCGCGTGAACCCGTTCGCCTCTTCTTCGATTACGTCGATCCGCTCTCCTATGCCCTGACCGAGTTCCTGGCTCATTCGGCAACGCACGGGATCGAGGATGTGATGTGGGCCCCCTTCGAGCTCCGACCTCCACCCCTCACCCTCCTGACGCCGGACGAGCCTGCCCTGGAGATACATCTGGAGGAGGCCCGCGGGATCCTTGCTCCACTGGACATTCCCATCAATCGGCCAGAGATCGTGCCGTGGACCCGGAAGGCGCACGAGCTTTCGGCATTCGCTGAGGAGAAGGCTTGCTTCCAGGAAGTGCATCGGTCACTCTTTCGAGCCCACTTCATCGAGGCGCGGGACATCGGACGGATCGATGTTCTGATCGATGTCGCGTGGGGTGCAGGCCTTGACCGAACGGAGACCAAGGCGGTCCTGGACGTGGACCGCTACCTCGAACGACTCCTCGGGAGGCGGCAGCAAGCAACTCGGATGGGAGTCGACGGAGTGCCGACGCTGGTGGTCGGAACGGAGAAGCTGGACGGGTTCTCGAGCCTGGAAGCGGTACTCGCTCTCTTGAGCTCTGGCACTCTCCAGGGAGACCAAGGGGGGTAGCACAGAACATGGCCGGATATCAACGAAGGACGGCTCTGAGCCCCGCAGAGGTGTTGGCTCAGGCGGAGGGTCTCCTTCCCGAGCTGATCGGATTGACCCGGACCAAGGCGTCACCGCACGGAGCCAGTTACAGCGGAGCCGAGGGGACTGTCACCCTTTCCGTGCACCGCCACGGTCCGTGCAGTGAGGTCGTGGCGTCCACGGATCGGCTGCGAACCTCCCGGATCGACCACGAGATCCAGAAGTTCCTCAACCAGCTCCCCTACGAGCCGGGTGATCGAGGAGGACCTGGATCGGGCGAGCCCGGCTGATGGACTCTTTCGAGGAATTGGACCTCGCGCCGGAGATCGTCGAGGCGCTGGCCGCCGAGGGGATCGAGGTCCCTACCGCGCTTCAGTCCGGGGCCATACCCGTTCTCCGCCGGGGGAACAACCTGGTTGCCAGAGCCGGTCCCGGGAGTGGGAGCCTCGCCGCGTATGGGTGCTCTCTCCTCGACCGCCTCGAGGCCGGAAACGGCTCGCCCTCCGCCATAGTGCTCGTTCCCACGATGGGTGCGGCGTCCCGCCTGGCCGAGTCCCTCGGGCGCTTGGCCGTCCACACGGGGCACACCGTGGCGGCCCTGGGACCGGGCTGGGCGCTGCCCGAGCGTGCCGATATCCTGTTTGCCACGACCGACAACCTGCTGGCGGCGGTCCGGACGTCGGCAGTGAAACTGGACGGCCTGCGTTCGCTGGTCGTCGATAGCGCGGCTTCGGTCCTGGCGACCTCCGACCCCGAGGCGCTTCAGACCCTGCTGGAGAGCCTTCCTCGCGGGGCCCAGCGAGCTCTCTTCTCCCTTCCCTGGACACCGGCGGTAGACGCATTCGCGGGGACCCACCTTCGAAAGGCGGTTCACGTACCGCCCCGAGCTGCAGTGGACGAAGGGATCACGCACCCGCCGGAACGAGGTGAGCTCCGTTATGTCGTAGGCGGCGAGCCCCGCGAGGAGGTCGCGCTCGACATCGTGGGCGACCTGCTGGCTGACACGGCGAACCACGTCCTCGTATTCGTCCGGTCGGAGGACCGGGCAGCGGACGTGGGTGACTATTTCACCTTGCACGGCTTTCCGGCAGGCGCTCCTGGAGATCCCGACATTCCGGTCTGGCTGGGAGTCCACGAGCTCGAGTCCAGGTCCGCGGTGGAGGAGGCCGGCGGTGGTGCCGTGCCGCGGGTCAGCGTAGACGTCCCCGGTGATGCGGATTCTCTGGACCGAAGGCACGGAGGTGCGGATGGAACGGTGCTGGTCCTTCCCAGAGAGCTTCCTCACCTCCAACAGATCGCCGCTGAGGCAGGCTACACCCTCAAGCCAGCTCCCCACCGGGCACCATCCAAGCTCCAGGGGGTCGTGGACCGGCTCCGCTGCCGAATCGCCACCGCTGCGGAGCGCGAGGACCTGGGCCCCTACTTGCTGGTTCTGGAACCTCTCTTCGCGCGATTCGCCCCCGCCGAGTTGGCGGCAGCCGCGGTCGCGCTTTTGAGGGAGCGGCCCACACCGTCCGAGGCCCCGCCTGCCCCGACCCCCGACGGTCGCCAACCCCCCGCCTGGATCCGCCTGTTCATAAGCCTCGGAAGCCGGGATGGCGTGGGTCCCGGAGATCTCGTGGGAGCCATCACCGGGGAGGCCGGAGTGGAGGGATCCCGCATCGGCAAGATCGAGATCCGTGACACCCTCTCCCTGGTAGAAGTCGAGCGGGGTGTGGCAGAATCCGTCATCAAGGCGCTGAACGGAACCACGGTGCGTGGCCGCAGCGTCCGGGTGGACTACGACCGACCCCGGACGCGGGAGTATCCACCTCGCCGTCGAAAGGGTGGCGACCGCAAGTCGCGACGTGACGGCTGAGTCGTGTGGCAGGAGCGGGGCGTGAAGCGGCTGTTTCTCCAGAGACTGGTGGCCGCCGCCGTTTTCTTTGCCCTGCTAGTCACTGCGGGTGTGGTGGGATACGGCCGTATCGAGGGATGGGGGTTCCTGGATTCCCTCTACATGACCGTCACGACCCTGACCTCCGTGGGGTACATGGAGGTGCACCCCCTCTCGGAGCCCGGGCGTACGTTCACGATGGTCCTTCTCATGGGGGGTGTCACCGGGCTGGGAATCTGGTTCGCCCTGCTCACTTCGCTGATCGTGGAGCTGGACCTTGCAGACATCTTCAAGAAGCGTCGGATGATGAAGGAGTTGGAGCAGCTCAGGGATCACGTGATCGTGTGCGGTGTGGGGCGGACCGGTCGGCAGGTCGTGGAAGAACTGGTCGCCTCTCATCAAGACTTTGTGGTTGTGGACAGCGACCCACAGGCTCTGGAGATGATTCGGGAGATCGCCCCTGACGCTCCCATGCTCGCGGCCGACGCGACCCAGGATCACAACCTGGAGCTGGCCGGAATCTCCCGGGCTGCGGGCCTCATTACCTGTCTCAGCTCGGACACGGACAATCTCTTCGTTTGCCTCTCGGCTCGAGCTCTGGAGCCCCGGCTCAGGATCGTGGCTCGGGCCATGGAAGAGGAGGTGGTCCCCAAGCTCCACCGTGCCGGGGCAAACCACGTGGTGAGCCCCACCCTCAGCGGCGCCACGCGGATGGCGGCCGCCCTAATCCGACCCTCTGTAGCCTCCTTCCTCGACGTGGCGACTCGAACGGAGACCCTGAGTCTCCGTATCGAACAGGCGGAGGTCACCCCAGGCTCCCCACTGGCTGGAAAGACACTCCAGGAAGCCGAGATCCCAAGAGAGACGGGGCTGATCGTGATCGCGATGAGAAAGAAAGGGACACCGGAGGGCGAGTTCGTATTCAACCCGGTCGCCGACACGGTCCTGGAGGAGGGAGACCACCTGATCGTCCTCGGCCGACGGGAACAGATCGAAGGCCTCCGGCGCTACGTTCGCTAGGAGATCCGCGCCGGCGGTTGGGGCTCGTCTCCCCCACGGCACCGAGCCGCGGGAGACGGCCCCAAACCTCAATCCTTCTCGCGCTTTCGGTCTTTCAGAAGGTTCAGGATGAAGTAGACCACGGCAACCACCAGGGCCACTTTGATGAGCATGGTGAGCAGCCCCAGCAGCATGCCGAGGATCGGAAGTGTCACCCCACCCAGGATCTTCAGGCCGATGAACCCGGCCACGCCAATCAGAACGAGTTGTCCAAAGGACCTCATCGACAAGCCTCCAGTCTAACGACGGTTCGTCAGGCAACTGCTATCCCTACGGCAGGCGGGAGGTCGGAGTTTCGCCGAGACGTCGCCGAACGTCGACCTCGGTTCATGGAAGAGCGGTGGATGGGAGCCCGGGAGCGGAGAACGTGCCTGGTAAGGCCGGTAGGAACTCCGATTACTTGTAACGGTAGGTGATGCGTCCTCGGCTGAGGTCGTAGGGGGAGAGCTCCACCTTCACACGATCCCCTTCCAACACGCGAATGTAATTCTGGCGCATCTTTCCCGAGAGATACGCGAGAACCTCATGACCGTTCTCCAGCTCCACGCGGAACGTAGCGTTGGGGAGAACCTCGAACACTGTCCCTTCGATCTCTATTGCGTCCTTCGCCACGACTCGAACCGCCTCCTTGTGCGTCGATCTTGGGTCCTTCAGGATAGCATCTCCTCGCCAGGCCTGTAAACGGGGTCCGGCCACGGAGCGGGGATCGCAGGGAGAGAACCTGCGAGCGGTCAGAACCGAAAGCGGTACGAGACCTTGGCGAACAGTCCGTCCGCCTGTGGCCGCACGTCCCGGAACGCGAAGGCGCCCGAGTCATCCATTTCCCTCAAGTATCCCAGATACATGACCGTTCCAGGCGAGGGTTCGTAGGTGACGAGTGCTTCGAGGTGAATGTCATGGACATCCCGCCCCGTGCTCCCGGAGCATTCGCCACCGCCGCAGGATTCCAGTGCGCGCCCGAACACGGGATCCAGAATCACCCGACGCTCCTGCGACCCGTATTCGACCACCGTCCTGAAGAACAGGGATCTCGTGAACTGGTACTGGGCTCGGATGCGGGGAATGGTGGCTCTGGAGTACAGGCCCCCATCCCGCTGCCGGAAGAGGCTCGTGTGGCGGACACCAACCTCGGTTCTCAGGGAGCGGGTGGGGTAGAGGTTTAGGCTCAGGTCAGCCGTCCAGGCATCGGCGGCTTCCACGGGCACTCGGAGCGCACCATCGAACAGGGGCGTTTCTTCCCATTCCAGCGTCACCCGGCCGCGGACCCGGTCCCAGGTGTTGACCCGGAGAAACGCCTGTAGACCCAGAAGCCCCTGAAAGACGTCCTGGTCAGGATAGAACGCTTCGAGCTGCCCGGCATCGTCGCGAAGGAAGAGACCCTGGTACTTCTCCTCGCCCTCGTCGAACGAGGACATGGAGCCGCTGAAGGAGAAGGTCATGTTGTTCCTGAAGGAGAAGCTGGTGCCCAACTCGATCCGAGCCTCCTTCCAGCCGCGTCCGGACCAGAAGTCGTCGCGATCCCAGAAGCCGCGGACCTCGAGGGAGGGCCCCCAGCGCTCCAAGAGCGTACCCGCTGCGCCGTGCCAGTTTCGGCGTAGCCGCGCCTCCAGCTGAGTGTCCCCGAGGCGGCGGATGAACCCGCTCTCAGCTCGGAAGTCGGGGTGGACGTCTTCCAGCTCGGCACTGAACGACAGCTCCCGTCCGGTCCGATCGATTCGCGCCGAGACCAGCCCACCACGGACACGCTCACCGGCTCCTGTTCCCGTTTGGCTGGCGGCGGCCATGAGCGTAAGCGTATGGCGGCTGGACACCAGTCGTGCGTCGAGACCGCCCACCCGATTGAACACGTCAGCCGAACGCGTACGATCCGTGTAGACCAATCCGACCGTGGAGCTCCGACCGACGTCCCTCCGCACTCGCATCAGGTTGACGATCGCGTCACTCTCGCTCAGCGAGCTTCCCAGCTGATCGACCGCTCCCAGGTAACCGATGTTGAAGCTACCCACCTTTCCGGTGAGCTTGGCTCCGACCAGCGGATCGACGATGGACCGGGTGTAAACGACCTGCTTGGGAAGAGAGAAGATCTCGGTCCCTTCGAGGAAGAAAGGCCTCTTCTCCGGGAAGTACAGGGCGAAGCGTTCGTTGACAGCGATCTGACCCGCGTCGGCCTCGACCTGACTGAAGTCGGGACTGAACGTACCGTCGAGGGTGAGGTTGGACGTCAATCCGTACGTTATGTTGAATCCGAAGTCCGCTTGTGGGTCCTCCCGGTCGAGCCCACCGACCCCATCGTCGTACGCTCCGAGCCGCTTGCCCGTCAGTACGGGATTCACCTCCATGAAGAGGCCGGCGTCCAGATCCCGAAGCTGAGCCAGCCGGCCAGACCGCCCCAGCTGGTTCGCCTCGTCGCTGGATATCGGGGCCCAGGACTCTTCATATCCGGATCGCTGAATCCGGCGGGTTACGTTAAACCCCCAGGCCTGTGTCGGCAGCTTCGGAAAACGGAGACTCTTTAGCGGGATCCGAACTTCGACGCTGTATCCCCAGCTCTCCAAGCGCCCCTCCGACTCCCACAGGAAGTTCGGGTTGTAGTCCACCGGGGGACCGAATCGCCTGCGACCGCCTTCGCTCCAGATTCCATCCTGCTGGACTCCGAAGGGATTCACGGCGAACACGTACGCACGCCGCTGATCGTTGAACGTGTCCAAGACCAGCCGGATGTAGTCATCGGAGGACGTGATGTTGTCGCGCTCAGCGAGGGTTGCCCGAATCTGGTCCGGACGGGTGTCGTGGGCTCGAACGCCGAAGTAGATGGCGCTCCCCGACACGAATACCAGGACCTCCGTTCGCTGGGTTGCCGGAGCGCCTTCGAGAGGGTCGTTCTGGGTGAAACTGTGGAGAAGGGCCGCACGTCCCCACTCGACTTCGTCCAGGCGTCCATCGATTCGAATCGCAGGATCAGGAAGCCAAGGCGTCCTGACGTCCAGTTCCCCTTCGGAACCGTCGTACTCAATCGCTTCGTCGGGTGGTCCCAGAATCAGCCCGGGGGCTACCATCAACCATCCGATTGCCAGAAGTGCCTTCATCGAGCGGTCGTACCTTGCTGATTGCGCTGACTAAACGCACGGATTCTGGAGTGAATCATCTTTGTACACAATATGTACATGGAATGTATAAGTCAAGGTCTCCGTCGTAGTTTTTT
>JBDHKE010000012.1:0-88360 GCA_039586555.1 Gemmatimonadota bacterium
CACCGAGCGCCAGTGGGAGTCCTACGGCGAAGAAGGCCAGCGGAAGCTCGTGGAGGGGCTCGCGATGCGCCGCCTTGGAGAGCCCGAGGACATTGCCTACGCGGTCATGTTCCTGGCCTCGGAATACGCCAGCTGGATCACCGGCCAGGTCCTGCTCGTGGACGGAGGGCGCTGAGTCGGAGGGGGTGGCCGTTCTCGCGGCGCGGTCGGCACCAGGAGCGGGTCGGGCACACTTCCTCGAGGAGCGATACAAGCCCTTCATGGAGGGGCGCTTGCAGGGTTAGGGATGCCTCCTGGTTGGTCAGCATGGCGATGGCTCTGAGGAGCCAGGTCGGTGGCTGGTCCAACCACGAAGCTCCTCCCGGGTCTCTCTGCAAGGCCTACTCCCCCCGAAGACTGTCGACCGGGTTCACTCTCGTGGCCCGCCACGCAGGAACCAGCGAGGCGAGGAGCGCCACTCCCATCAGGATCACGGGCACGGCCACGAACGTCGGCGGGTCCAGGGGACCCACCCCGAAGAGCATCCCCTGCAAGAGACGGGATAGGCCGATTCCCGTCACGAGCCCTACCGTGATCCCGACAGCGGCCAACAGCAAGCCGCGCCTCAGCACGGAGCGGAGGAGGTCGCCGCGGTCGGCGCCCAGCGCCATGTGCACCCCTAACTCATGGGTCCGCTGGCTCACGAAGTAGGCCAATATCCCGTAGATCCCCAGAGCGGCGAGTAGCAATGCCAGGGCAGCGAATGATGCCAGAAGCAGTGTCCGCAGTCGATCCGTGGCCAACGATGCCGAGATCAGCGAGGCCATGGTCGCCAGTTCTTCCACCGGCGCGTCCGGCTCTACCTCGCGCACGGCTCTGCGCAGCGCGGGAGCCAGAGCGTTGGGGTCGGTCTCCGTCCGGATGGCCAGCGTGGCGCCGGTCGCCCAGGGTATCTGCCGGATGGCGAGGTAGACGGCGGGGAAGAGCTCCCGTCCCAGGTCACTCAGTGGGACGTCCCCCACCACTCCCACCACCTCCCATCGCTGGTCCCAGAGCATGAGGCCCTGGCCCACCGGGTCCTGATCCGGAAAGAACGTCTCCGCCGCTGAGCGACTGATCACGGTGACCAGGGGGGAGGCTCCCCCGTCCTCGGAGGTGAAGTCCCGTCCCCGGAGCAGTGGGATTCCCATGGTCTCGAAATACCGGGGTGCGACCAGGCGCCTCGCCGCCCCCTGACGCTCCGCTGGCGTGGCTGGCTCCTGACCTTCTGCCCACATGTAGTTCCACGGCCCGAATCCACCCAGCACAGGCAAAGCCGATACTACGCTGGCGGATCGAACCCCGGGGAGGGCCTGGATCCGCTCCAGAGCGCCGTCCCAGAAGATGGCCGGTGGTCGGTCCTCCCCATACGATTCAGCGGGCAGCCGGACCTCCGCGGTGAGCACCCCCTCGGGTCCGAATCCGAGCTCCACTCTCCGAAGCTCCTGGAAGCTGCGAAGCAGCAACCCGGCACCCAGGAGCAGTACCAGTGAGAGCGCCACCTGTCCCATCACCAGGGCGCCCTGCAGGCGCTGGCTCCCGGTGCCTGAACGGTGGCCGCGGCCCTCCTTCAAGGCGTCGACCAGAGCCAGTCGCGGCGCGCGTACAGCCGGGGCGAGGCCGAAGAGCACCCCGGTGATCACCGAGATGGCAACGGTGAAGGCCAACGCGCTCCCGTCCAGCCCGACGCCTCCAAGCCTGGGGAGGGAGCCGGTCCCCAGCGTCCGGAGTGCCCCCACCAGGCCTTCAGCGAGGAGCAACCCCAGTGCTCCGCCCACCACCGCCACGACCACGGTCTCCGTTAGAAGTTGCCGCATGATGTCGGTCCGGGAAGCGCCAAGGGCCATGCGAACCGCCACCTCGCCCTCCCGCCCCGTGGCCCGGGCCAACAGGAGTGCCGCGAGGTTCGCGCACGTCACGAGAAGCACGAGGGCCACCGCGCCCATGAGGAGCCAGAGAATGCCCCGGACCCCGCCTACGACGACGCTGTGCAGGCTCTCGACGGAGACGGACCATCCTTGAAAGGTGTCCGGAAAGCGCTCGGCGATGCCGGTGGCGATGCCCTTCATCTCCGCGTCCGCCTGCTGCAGTGTCACTCCCTCCGCGAGACGGCCCAGGACCCGGAAGTTGTTGTTCCCGCGGCCCTGAGCCATGGGATCGCTCATGCGAAGCGGCCGCCACAGATCCGCGCTGCTGGGCACGTCCGCAACACGGGACATGACCCCGACGATCTCGTAGGGCGTACCGTCGAGGACGATGCCGCGCCCCACGACCTCCCGTTCGCCCCCGAATCGACGCTGCCACAATCCGTGGCTGAGTACCACGACCTGCGGGGCGGAATCCTCCTCGTCCTCGGGCACGAAGCCCCGGCCCACCACCGCGGTGGCACCCAACGTCCTGAAGAGGTTCCACGACGCCTCCGTGCCCACCAGAACCTCGGGCTCATCCCCGCTCGTCATCACGTACTCCTCCCTGAACGTGAGATGAGCGGCCAGGTCCTCGAAGGAGGTGGCCGACTCCCGGTAGTCGACGTAGCTCTCGGCCGAGATCGTATTCCGGCGTCCCTCGGGGGTTCGGCCCGAAACCCAGGCCAACTCGTCGGCATCGGGATACGGAAGTGGCTCCAGCAGCACGCTGTCCACCACGCTGTACATGGCCGCATTGGCGCCGATGCCGACCGCCAGGGTCGCGACGATGATCAGGGAGAGGAGGGGGCGCTTTCGCAGGCCACGGAGGGCGAGACGAAGATCCGTCATGAGGGAGTGCACGAGTGCTCCTCCGTGGATGTTCCCTGCTCTTCAGGCCCGCCGTGACGGTGGGCCGAAAGGCTCGGGGTTTCCGGTGCGAGACCCACTCGGGGGACGCACGGTGGCAACTCTACCTGGTGAGACGACCTCGGGAGCTAGAGGGTTTCACCTCCTCACACCCGTCGGGCCTTCTTTCCGGCCATCATGGGACGGTCAGAGGGCTCCGGCCAGAGGGGAATTCCGTGCTCCAACCCCCGCGCTCTGTCCTCCAACCCCTGCGCTCGCAGCTCTGATCCGCCACACTCCGGGCTCCAGCCTTCCGCGCTCCGGGAACCGTTCGTGAGCCATCGTCGTTATCGAGGGCACGAACCGGTCGCACTTGGCCGGTTCCAAGGCTCACACGAGACAACGACTGAACAGGCGAGGAGGAAGGGGCGATGACGAAACGGAGCCTGATTCCGGCGGGGTTTGCGGTCCTCTCGAGCATCCTGGTTGCCGCGGCTCCCGCGCCGGTGGACTGGAACGTCGACGAGCCTCATACGGGCATCAACTTCAGCGTGAAGCACTTCTTCACCCCGGTCCATGGCCGCTTCGACGCCTACGAGATCGATCTGCGGTATGACCGGGAGAACCCCGAGAACAGCTCGGTTCAGGTGCGCATCGAAGTGGCCAGTGTGAACACGGGGAGCGAGAAGCGCGACAACCACCTGCGATCGGGTGATTTCTTAGAGGTCGAGGCTTATCCCTACATCACGTTTGCCTCGGAAGAGGTGCTCGGGGCCGGGCCGAACCGGCTCCTCGTTCGGGGCCCGTTGACCATCAAAGGAGAAACCCGCACGGTGGAGCTTCCGGTGTCCATCGTGGGTGTGAAGGACATCCCCGGCGAAATGCAGGGGATGTTCGGGGGAGTGACCCAGGTGGCGAGCTTCGAGACCGGCCTGACCTTGGACCGTCGTGACTATGGAGTGGGCGTGGGCAATTGGGCCGCCACTCTGGTGGTGGGTGGAGGCGTGGATATCGAGGTGGCCGTGGAGGCCAACCGGAAGTAGAGCCTGCGCCAGGAGGGGGTGGGTAACGGCGGACCGAGCCGGCCCATTCCCACCTCACCACGCCGGGACGCCCGGCCCCGCCAAGGGGCCGGGCGGTTCCGAGCGCATGAAGCGCTTCTGCGCCGGTACACTAGTCTGCTTCTGAAACGTACACTAGCGCCCCCCGATTCCCGGCAATCCCTCAGGCTCCGTCTCCCACCACCAGAGCGGCTGGAGCTCACGCCGCCGGGGGTGGATCTCCTCGAGGGTGTCGCCCTCGTACAGCCTGCCGTTCTTCATCACGTAGCGGATCGTGTTGGTGTTCCGGATGTCATCCAGCGGATTCGCGTCCAGAACCACGAGGTCGGCCAGCTTGCCGGGCTCGATGGAGCCGATGTCCCCATCCAGACCGATCGCCTCGGCCCCCAGGATCGTCGCGGCACGAAGGGCGTCGTGCTCGTCCATCCCGCACGACTGAACCGCCCATAGCTCCCAATGGTAGCCCAGTCCCTGGAGCTGTCCGTGGCTTCCGACGCCTACGCGACCTCCGGCCTCGACCAGGTCCCTGGCGAAGCATGCGTGGTCGGCGAACACGTGCTCGGAGTCGCGGAACCACTGATCACGGCGCTGGGTGGCGGCGTCCACCACGGGGTGGGGGACGAAGCGGCGGAGCTTGGGATCGTCGTGCGGGTTCTCGCGGCTGTAGAAGTAGTTCTCCGCCCAGGGTCCCCCGTAGGACACGAGTAGCGTGGGTGTGTAGGTGCGACCGGTCTCCGCGAAGAGTCGCACCACGTCCCCGTACAAAGGATAGATGGGGATCGAGTGCTCGAGTCCGGGATAACCGTCGATGGTCTCGTTGAGGTTCTGCCGAATGTTGAGCGAGCCCTCGGTCGTGGGCATGAGACCCAGCTCGCGAGCGGTCATGATGATCCACTGGCGCACCCTTCGGGGCCCGGCCACGTACATCTTGATGGTCTTGGTGTCGAAGTAGTCGGCGTACTTGGAAAGGATCTCCTTCGCCTGACCCTCGCTCCTGATCATGGTCTGCGAGAAGACTCCGGGGCCGGTGGAGTAGACCCGCGGACCCACTAGCGTCCCGGCCCGCACCTGGTCCGCGTAACTGAGGACATCCGTCGTTCCTGTCTGAGGGTCTCGGGTGGCGGTCACCCCGTAGGCGAGGTTGGCCAGGTAGGGCCAGGTGTCCGTGCGATGGACGTCACGAGCGGGTCGCATGTGGGCGTGCGTGTCCACGAAACCCGGAACGATGGTGGCCCCCGTCAGGTCGAACACCGCCGCCTCCGCGGGTAAGGTCATCGAGCCCCGCGCTCCCACCGCCTCGATCCGGTTGTCGCGGATCACCACGTCCGCATGCTCGATCACTTCGTCGCCCCGCATGGTGATCACACGGGCGCCGCGCAGTACCGCGGTCCCCCTCGGAAGGTCACGCCCCGCTTCGATCTCGACACGGAACTCCGAGGGTCGGTATCCCTCCTCCTCTCCCTCTTCACCCTCCTCCCTCTCCGCCTCGACTCCTGCGGCTTCCTCTGCCTTCCTCGCGGCCTTCGCGCTGTCCTCATACGCCCTGGCCTCGTCCAGATCGTACACGAAGTGGGCGTTGCCCAACGACCAGTGGACCTTCCGGCCGCTCCCGCCCCAGGCCGGGAACTCGCCCCCCATGGTGGTAAGCAACCGCGCTGGGACGGGAGCGTTGTCGGGGCCTCCCACCGAGATGGTGCGCGTCTCGCCCCCCACATACGGTACGGTGAGCGTATGGATCTGTCCTTCGATGAGAGCGAGTGCCTGGTCACCGCGGGGAGCCATCCTGAGGACCGAGGGGGACAGACCCGAGGAGGAGCCAGCGGGCTTGGGCCCCCGAACCTTCACGTGCTCCTTCTCGTCCGAACCGTCCCAGCGAATCGAGACGAGGACGTCCGGGCTCTTCTGGAGATAGATCCGCTCCGTGTCCGCCGTGAAGTGGGGGCCGCGCCGCCCGTCCGTCGGGGCGATGAGGGTCACCGGTCCCCCTGCGCTTTCTCCTGATGGCGGCTCGGCCGCCACCCACACGATCTCGGTAGGGGAGGGCGAGCCCCCTCCGAAGCCGCCCGCGGATTCCCGGAAGTCGCGCGCGTAGCCTCGGAGCGCCACGATGCGGTCGCCGTCGGGGGACCAGGATGGCGTCACGTACAGCGCGCCCTCCAAGGTGAGACGAACGGGCTCGCCACGACCGTCGAACCGCACCTTGTTGAGGTGTCCCGTATCGCCGGACCAGGTACCGTAGGCCAGCCAGCGACCGTCGGGTGACCAGGCCGGGTAGTGCTCGGAGACGTCGGCGTCGGTCACCCTGCGTGGATCGGAGCCGTCCGCTTCGGACACCCACAGCCGGTCGAGCGCGGTGAACGCGAGCCGCGTTCCGTCGGGGGAGGGCACCGCGTCGCGGATCTGTCGGACGATGAAGGTCGGGGAGTCCTCGATGGGGTAGTCGAACTCCACCTTCGGCCCCAGCCCCAGCTCGAAGCGCACCCGGAACGGGATCTCCTCCGCGCTACCGCCGGCGACGGGGATCTTCCACATCTTCCCCCCATAGGATGCCACGAGATGCCTCGAATCCGGCGTGAACGACATCCCCGGGAGAGCGTCCAGGGTGGCGCGCGACTCCTGGTCGTCGTGCTGGACCGGGTACGCGAGCCACCGTTCGGCGCCCGTTTCCAGGTCGCGGAGGACGAGCCCCGTCTGATCCTCGTGACGGGTGCCGTACACGAGCCAGCGGCCGTCGGGCGACGGGGTCGGTCGGATTCCGGAGCCGTAGCGGGAAGAGCGCACGTAACTCTGCCCCGTCTCCCGGTCGTACACCGCTAGCTGGTACTGCGGAAACTGGGCGTTGTACTGCCAGTCCGCCGTGCGGCGGGCGTACCAGATGTGGCGACCATCGGGCCCGAGAGCGGCCCCCAGCGTCTTCTGGTTCTCCGGCTCCTCGATGAGCTGGATTCCCGAGCCGCCCTCCACGTGGAACATCCAGAGCTTGGGCAGGCCCCTGCCACGAAACGCGCCCTTGGAGACCACGATGTAACGACCGTCGGGGGTCCACTCGGGAGACTCCGTGCGATTGTCTCCGCCTCTGGTGACCTGAACGGTGTCCGCCCCGTCCAGCGTCATGATCCAGACATTCTGGCCGCCGTCCCGGTCCGACGTGAACACGATCCGGGAGCCATCGGGAGAGAAGCGCGGCTGCGCGTCGAACGCCATACCAGAGGTGAGCTGCGTCGCCTCGCCGCCACTCGCGGGCAGGGTGAACAGATCGCCGAGGTAGTCGAAGACGATCCGCTGCCCGTCAGGGCTCACATCGAGAGAGATCCAGGTCCCCTCGGTCATGTCGATGGGGATCGTTCGGTCCACCTCCAGGGGGAGGACTTTCCTCTCCCTACTCTCCTGTGCGGTGTCGGCGGTCGCCTCCTGGGGGAAGAGTGTCACCCCGGATGCGGGAGACGTCGTCAACATCGCGATGACGACGAGGGCGATCCCGATCCCGGGTACGGAGGAGAAGGGGTTGCTTCGGGCGGTCGCGGTGGTGGACGCATTCGTGAGCATCTGGCTTACCCGGCTGCCTTTCGAGGCGCTCGTGACTGTGGGAGCGGAAGGCGGGCCGCTGATTCGGCGCGCGGCCCACGATCCATGCGATGCGGTCCTTCTATGGCTCTACCGGTTGTAGAGCGCATTGAAGAAGAGCTTGAACGTGCCGTGAGGCTGTCCGCGATACAGGATCTCCGGTCCGAACAGGTAGAGCGCCCCCTCGCCCACGCTAACCCGGGCGGCGGCCCATCCACCATCGAGGTAATGTTGCCCCCACGCCCACCCGCTGCGCAGGGGCTCGGTCCCCTCGAACCAGGCCACGCGCTCCACGCCCTGGACTCCTTCGTCGATCGTGAACACCGGCGAGTTGTTGAAGAGCACGTCGAGGCGATCCTCCAGACCCCAGGCCAGGGGGTTGGAGTCGTCCACGCGTACCTCCAGCACCGACGCCGGGATGAAGTACCGTTCGCCCGACAGGGGTTGCAGGGAGCCGTCTCCCGACCGTTCCATCAGGTGATCGCGAACGGTGATTCCCAGGTGTCCAGCCAGCTCCGTGGAGCTTCCGATGGTGATGATGGCGCCCCCGGCCTCGGCGAACTCACGCAGCCTGGGCACGGTGTTGTCCACGGAGAACTCACCCAGTGCGTGTTGCCATTCCGCCGGCACGGTGGCGGGGTCCGGCTGGGAGCCCCGGCGGCGGCCCTGGGAAGTGGTGCCGTCCACGAACACCAGCACGTCGAAGTCCTGCCGCAGGTTCCCCTCGTCCAGCCGCGTCGCGAACACCACTTCGTACGGAATCTCGAACCGGTCGAGGATCCATCGGGTCCATCCCGAGGGCATGGATCCACCCCACACGTCGAAGATGCCGATGCGTGGAAGGCTCACGGAAGTCAATGCGTCTCTGGAGGGTGCGGCGGACACGGCCTGGAACGTGAGCCCATAGTCGGTGGAGAGGCGGCGGAGCTCGGCTGGAGGCACGCCGCGCGTCGGGATGTAGAACGCTCCGGCATCGTAGCTGCGGCCGTCGGTTTCCCACGCTCGGGTCAGGCGATGGACCTGCCCTCCGGACTTAAGCACGATCGCCGCCGCCCGGAACGCGTCGTTGGCCCGGGAAGACACCAGATAGCCGGTCGTGGAGCTGCCGGAACCCTCCAGCGAGCCGGCCGGGATCTCGGCCAGTCCCTCGATGGCCTTGAAGGGCCCGGTGAAGCCGTCCAGGATGCGGTCGAACTTCACACCCATCTGATAGGCCAGCGTCCAGCCGGCGGCATCATAGGGGTGAATGGGGGGACCGCCCGGATACTCGAAGTCGTTGGGATGATCCTGGGGCTCGAACATGTCCAGGACGTGGGGCCGGTAAGCCTGGGCGCTCATCACCACGTAGGAGCCTTCGGGGTACTCCGTCCCGTTGACGGAGAAGGATGCGGTAGCCCGGTGGACGGTGACCCCGGTCTTCTGGAGCGCCTGGATGAAGCGGGTGGCCGTGGCGAAGTCGGGCTGGTCGGCGGGAAGGATGTAGCCCCGAGGGTTGCGGAACTGCGGGTCCTCCAGCATCCCATAGAAGCGTTGCGCCTCGTCGCCCCCCGTGCAGGGGCGCTGCCGCTCGAACGCCATGCCCTCGCGAACCCGTGCGCACGCCTCGGGGAGCTCCAGGGCTTCCCGGTCCGCCCTGGACTCCTGCGTTGATCCCAGCGCCGCCCGCATCCACTCCATGCGCCTCGGATACACCGTCCAGGAATCCGTGCTGCCGGCGGCGACGTTGTCGGAGGCCATCCGGTACATGTTGTAGAGGAACGTCTCCCGAAAGCGGGAGGCGATGTCCAGCACCGCGTAGTTGGCGGTGACCGAGTAGTCGATGGACTGGCGAAAGTGCCACTTCTGCGGTGCGATGGGGAAGGGCATCTGCGCGTTCGGAAGCTGGAGGAAGGGGATGAGAGGGATCTCGAGCGGAGTCGGGTTTCCCTTCGTCTCCGTGAGCAGCCCGATCACGTTGTGGAAGTATGCCGTGGTGCGAAGCCCACCGTTCCACCACGTGGAGTAACTGGCACCCTCGGTCATGACCACGCCGGGCTTGTCCTCGGCCACGAAGCGGTTGTGCATGGCCGCGCCCACCAGGTCCAGCCCCGTGACGATGAGCGGGTGGAAGAGATAGTTGAACGGATCGCGGAAGGGCGGAGCGAACATCACCGAGCCCGCGGGGCCGGTCTGATGGTGGTTGTACAGGATCTGCGGAAACCACTCCCGGTAGAGCACCCGGTTCATGTTCGTGGTCTCGACCTGGGTGGAGGCGTAGAAGTCCCGGTTGTTGTCGTGGCCGATGTAGTAGTGGTAGAGGCGAGGGATCTCGTCGGTGCTGCGCTTCTCCGGCTCCGGCTCCCGCATGTACCAGTCGGCGACGAGGTCGTGGCCGTCGGGGTTGGCGTGCACTGCCAGAACGATGACGTCGTCCAGGATGCGAAGGGTCTCCGGGTCGCCCCGGCTGACGAGCTGCCACACCGTTTCCACGAGCTGCTGAGCGCCCAGGACCTCGGTGGCGTGGAGCCCTCCGTCGATCCAGACCACCGCTTTGCCCTCGCGGCTCAGGGCCTCAGCGTCTTCCTCCGTCAGATCCTCCGCCAGAGCGAGCCGGCGCGCGATCTGCCGGTACCGGTCGAGGTTCTGGTGATTGGCCGGCGAGGTGACGATGGCCATGTGCTGCTGACGGCCTTCCGTGGTCTCGCCGATGGATACCACCTCCATGCGGTCCGATTCTGCCGCCAACGTCTGCCAGTACTCGGTGAGCTGTCGGTAGCTGGGCAAGACGTAGTCGGCGCCGAGCTCGTGACCGAAGAACTCCGCGGGAGTGGTAAGCTCGGTGGCGGTGGGTCGGGGCGCCGCTGGGGCGGCGGTCGCCTGCGCGAGAGCGGAAGGGGTTGGCCCGAGTGACAGGCCCGCCAGCAAGGCAATCCTTGTCAACGAGGTTCTGCCTCCGAGAGGCGATGAGCGGGGAATCCGAAGGAAGACGGCGGAAGCGGCGTCGGGAATCCACATGATGACCATCCGGGTCGAGTGCGCGATGGGTCGCGGGCCAGGGGCTCCAGACCTCGGCAGGCAGGCCTGAAGATCGGATGCCCGGAAACTGGGTGAAAGGATGGGACGCGGACGCGGGAGAGGCAACGGGGGATCCTAGCCCCATCAGGGAGAGGCGTCCGATGGGGGAGAGCCTCTCCTCAGTAGCCTCCCGGGACGCACGTCCGTGAGCTCCCCATCATCGATGACGAGCGTCCCGTTCACCAGCAGGTAGTCGATGCCCTCGGCGTAGGCCATTGTATTCACGAAGTCCGCCCGATCCTGGAGGCGGGACGGATCGAAGATCAAGAGGTCTGCCGCCATCCCCGGAGCGACCACACCTCGGTCGTACAGCCCGAGGCGGTGGGCCGCCAGCGACGTCATTCGGCGAACCGCCTCCTCCAGCGTGATCACTCCGTCCTCCCTAACGTACTTCGCGATCACCCGAGGGAAGGCCCCGAACGCCCTCGGGTGGGCGCTCGCCTCCGAGGCGGGGTTCACGGGAGACGCGTCCGTGTCGATCATCACCCAGGGGGCGCGCAGGGCCTGCCACTTTTGCTCCTCGTCCATGCTCCTGGGGTTCACGTAGGTGCGCCCCGCTTGGACCAGATCGAAAAAGGCGTTCCAGGGGTCGGTGCCCAGGATCTCGGCGGCGCCCGCCACCGACCGACCGATGACTCGCGGATTCACCGAGTCCGGCACCGACACGATCAGGACGTTGTTCCAATCCATGCCCACGTGCCGGTACCAGTTCTCCCAGTCGAGAGCGCTCTCCACCTCCCGCTGCAGCTCCGCCCGCACGGAGGGATCGGAGAGGGTGGCCAGGAAGGGCTCGTCTCCTTGCGCGTAGTGCCGAGGATGAAGGAACGAGCCGAGCCCGATTCCGTTGCGGATGTAGGGGTAGACGTCGGCCGTGACGTCCAGGCCCGCCGCTCGGGCGGAATCTACGAGCGCGATGGCCTCCGCCATGAGAGGCCAGTTGACCTGGCCCGCCGCCTTCAAGTGGTAGATGTGAACGGGCGTGCCTGCGCCCTCACCGATCTCGATGGCCTCCCGAATCGCGTCGAGAACGGCGTGGCTCTCGTTGCGCATGTGGGTGAAGTAGACGCCCCCGTACTCCGCGGCCACGCGAGCCAGCTCGGTGATCTCCTCCGTGGAGGCGTACACCGCCGGAGGGTAGATGAGAGCGATGGACACGCCTATGGCCCCGCTCTCCATGCCTTGCCGGACGAGGGCCTTCATCTCCTCCAGTTGCTCCGGCGTGGGCTGGACGTCTCCCTCGCCCAGCACCACGCGGCGGACCTGGGCGAGGCCCACGTTGTGCACCACGTTCAGCGGGATGCCGTAGCGCTCCAGGATCCCGAAGTACTCGTCGTACGTCCGCCACCGGAGCGTGTCGCCGTCCGCCACCGGGGGGTCGTCCTGCGTCTCCTCGTTCTGCGGCGCGGCCGACCCGCTCTCGCCCGACAGGTACGTGGTGACGCCCTGCCGGAGCTTGCTCTCCGCGCTGGGAGGATCGGTCACCAACACGAGGCTCGACTGACCCATCAGGTCGATGAAACCCGGGCTGACCACCCGATCCCTCGCGTCGATGGTGCGCCGGGCCTCCCGATCCGCGAGGTGCCCCACGGCGGCGATGCGGTCGTTCCGGATTCCCACGTCCGCGCGGAACCAGGGGTTGCCGGCTCCGTCCACGATCCGGGCGTTCCGGATGAGGAGGTCGAAGGGCTCGTCAGCGGGGCTGCCGGCGGGTCTTCCGGCCACGCCCGAGTACGCGTACGCAAGCGCGGCGAGGAGGGAGAGGCCCAGGAAGCTGCGGCGGCGGAAAACACCCACCCGGGGGGGACGGCTGCGCATGACGATCTCCTCGTTCGAGGGTGTCTGTCGGGGTCATGCCTGTTGGGTCCGTCCCACGATCGTGGCCGGTACGCCTGGGTGAGGCAAGGGGTGAATTCCTACCCCGGCGCTCCCTCCTCCGGAGCGTCGGTCCGACGAGCCACCACCGTGGCCACCACGCCGTCCGCGGTAACGTTTACCAGGGTCTTGAAGAGGTCTGGGATGGAATCGACGGCTGCCAGGATGAGGGCGCCCTCGATAGGGATCCCTGCGCCGATGAGGATAGGGAAGATGGTGGCGAACCCGCCGCTGGGAATTCCGGGTGAGGCGAAGCTCAGGAGAATGAAGAACCCCACCGAGGAGAGGATGTAGGTGGGACCGAGAACGACGCCATAGGCCTGTGCCAGGAAGAGGAGCACGATGGTGGACGTAAGGGGGCGATTGACCCTGAAGGTAGACGCCGCCAGGGGAATGACGAATCCCGTGACGTTCTCGGGGAGCCCCATGCGCCGACTGGAGTCGAGAAGGGCGGGCAGCGAGGCCAGCGAGGATCGGGTTCCCAGCGCCACGGCCTGGGCGGGGGCCATTCGCGAGGCGAAACGACGGATGGGGACAGCTCCCGTCAGAGCCGCGGGTAGGTAGAGGAGCGCCGTGAATACGATCACGGAGCCGCAGTTGAGGAGGAGGTACTGGGTGAGCGCTCCGGCGAGCCCCAGCCCGGACGTGGTGGCCATGGCGTAGGAAAGGGCGAACACGCCCACGGGCATCGCCATCAGGATCCAGTCCACCAGCACCATGGAGGCCTGGGCCACGCCGTCGAAGAACCCGACGACGAGGTTTCGAGCATCTCTGGAGAGCCGGTTCAGGGCCAGCCCGAAGAACACCGTGAACACCAGCACGGGCAGGATCTCTCCCCGCGCGGCCGCGCCGATGGGGTTCTCGGGCACGAGTTGCTCCACCCAGCCCGCAGGGCCCGGAATGCCCGCGGACGGACCTGAGGCCGCACCCCCCCCCTCCACGGATTCGCCCAGCGTGGCGAAGATCCCTGGATCGAGGACCATGCGGTCGAGGATGGGAGGCGCCACGAGCAAAGCGAAGACGCCCGCGCCCACCAGAAGGGCGAGAAAGAGCCCGAGCGAGAGCGCCGCCATGCGCCCCGCTCCCCTGCCACCGTCCAGCGACGTGACCGCGAGGATCAGGTAGGAGACGATCAGAGGCAGAACGATCATCTGGAGGGAGCGAGCCCAGAGAGTTCCGACGGGTTCCAGGAGTCGGGAGGCGCCGAGAAGGGGGGCGATCTCCCAATGACGGGCTACGGCCCCGAGGACGATTCCGGCCACGAGCCCCAACAGGGACGCGGCGGTCAGAAAGGCCGTTCCCGCCTTGAGGCTGCGTGGCTCCGCCTGTTGACTTCGCCCGGCTGGTGAGTCCATGCGCACCCGGTCGTCTGAAGTGTGCCGTTCTATCGTGTGTCGTCGGGAGTGGACGGGGGACCCACGAAGGTAGTGCGCTCTCCGGGGGCTTCGCCACGGATTGCCCCCAGGAGGCGGCCCGGTCGGGGGCGCCCGGCAGGTGCGCCAGGCAGATGGGCAGGGAAGGGCCTATGCGGCGAAGAGATTGGCGAACCCGACCGAAAGAGCCGGCAGGTAAGTCACCAGGAGCACCCAGATGGAGAAGATGGCCAGAAATGGCAACGCGGCTCGCCACACCGATAGGAGCGGACGGTCGAAGGTGAGCGACGAGAGGAAGAGATTCATGCCCACCGGAGGTGTGAGGTATCCCAGCTCCAGGTTGGCGAGGAAGATGACTCCCAGATGGGCAGCATCGAGGCCGAACGCCATGGCGATGGGAAGGATCAACGGGACGACCACCACGATGGCCGTATAGATGTCCATGAACGCCCCGACGAGGAGAAGGCCCAGATTCAGGAGCAGCAGGAACAGCCATTTCGACTGGATTGCCGAGCTCACCCACTGCGCCGCCCGGTCCGGAACCTGGTCGTCCACCAGATAGCTCACGAGACCCTGGGCCAGGCCAATGATGACCACCAGCACCCCGACGAGCACTGCGGCCTCGACGAAGGCTTCCATCAGACCGTTGCGACAGGTCAGCTTTCGGTGGATGCCGGCCTCGAGGAGGATGGCCCACAGAGCGGTGAGGGCCGCGATCTCCACGAGGATCATGAGGCCACCGAAGAGGGCTACCAGAATCATCACCGGGAGAAGGAGGTCCCCCCAGGCCCCTCGGGTCGCGTCCATGGCTTCCCGGACTTCGAAAGCGGTCCGTGCCGCGCTGACCTTCCTTCCGACGATCACGCTGAAGATGCCGAGGCATAGCAGCAGCAGGACACCAGGGATGAAGCCCGCCAGGAAGAGCCGGTCGATAGCGACCCGCCCGGTGACGGCGTAGAGGATCACGGGAAGACTGGGCGGGAAGAGAAGGCCCACCGACCCGGAGGCGGTGAGAAGACCGAGGCTGAACCCTTCCTCGTGACGGGCGGCCAGGAGAATGGGAAGGAGCAGACCTCCCAGGGCAACGATGGTGACGCCGGAGGCGCCGGTGATGGCCGTGAAGAAGGCGCAGCCGAGAACGGTGGCCATGGCGGCTCCCCCAGGAAGCCATCCCGTCCACGCCCGCACCAGTCTCACGAGGCGGCCCGGGGCTCCCCCCCTGGCCAGGATCACACCCGCCAGGGCGAACAGGGGAATGCTCGGGAGCACCGGTTGGGTCACGACCCGGTAGGTCTCCGCGGGCACCGCCACCACCGTGACCTGGGAGGCGAAGAACAGGAGCAGTCCGGCTCCACCGAGAACGGCATAGATCGGCATACCGGCCGCGGCCAGTCCCACGAGCAGGAGCAGACCGAGGGAAGCGACGATCCCCCCCCCTCCCTCCGGCAGCACGGAAAGACCCAGCCCCACCAGCAGAGCGACGAGTACGAGCAGCCCTTTTCCCTTCCGGTTGGCCCCGGATCTCCAGACCGTTCCCACACTCATGAGCGCGAAGCCCACAGGCATCGCGGCGATAGCGACCCACACGGGAAGCCAGCCCCCGACGGTCTCGGGGTTCGAGACCTCGCTCCACACCAGGCGCAGGGATGCCACCGTGGCCCAGATGAGGACGGCCACCGCACCGCACCTCTTCATGGAGTCCAGTCGCCGCTCCCACCTCGGCGACTGCACGGCCTCGCTGAGGGACATGGAAAGATGTCGGTCCTGGAAGGAGGCCACCGCGGCCCCGAACAGACCCACCCACAGGGTCAGGTGCTGAACCCACACGCCACCCCCGGAGAGGATGTCGACGCCGGAGACGAGCCGCATCGCCGCCACGAGCAGCGGTACGGCCACCATGGCTCCCAACCCGGCCAGGGCGAGCCCGCTGACGAGCGGCGAGATCCCGCGGGAAAGAGACAGGGCCCTGGAGAAGGGCCTCATCGCCCCCTGTGAGGCGCCGGTCATGGCTCAGGCCCCACCCCGCCCCAGGCGGAGAGCTTCGTCGAACCAATCGGGAGGGATGAGGGGACCCCTGATCTTGGGATAGTGCGATTCGAAGAAGGACCGCCACTCCTGGACGAGTGCGTCCGAAGGCTCGATGATCTGAAGGCCGCGCTCCTCCATCTCGGCGATAGCCCAATCTTCCAAACGGGTGATCTCCGTCTGGAGCCGGCGCTCGGCCACGCGGGCGATCCGTATCAGCTCGGGCCGAAGCTCCTCCGGGATTCGCTCCCACGCCCGGCGGTCGACGATGGTCGCCCCGACCAGCGGGGTCCATGGCATGTCCAGCATGTACTCGACCTCGGAAAACCACTGGTTGGAGAGCACAACGAGCGGTGTCGTGTTCAGCGCGTTGATGAGACCCGTCTGCAGGCTGGGAAGAACGTCCGAGATGTTCAGGGTCACTCCACGGAAGCCTTCCTCCCTCCAGAGATCCAGGATGGCGTCGTCCGACCAGGCCGGAAACTTCAGCCCCCTGACCTCGTCGGGTGAGGCTCCGGGCCCGGGCAGGAAGAAGCGGACCCACCCTGCGTCCCCCCAGTTCAGGAGGATGTAGCCGTTCTCGGCGAATCGCTCTTCCAGGCGCGGCTCCATCGCGCGACGCACCCGCTCCAGCGCCGCCGGTCCATCGACGTTCATGGGGATGGTCAGAACGTGGACCTCCGGGACGATCCGGGCCAGGCCGGGAACGCTGAGGGCACCCGCATGGAGCTGGCCGATGCGCATCTTGCGGAGCACGTCCGCCTCCTGACCGGCGACTCCCCCAGGGTAGATGCGGAGCTCCACCCGGCCGTCCGACACGCGTGACCACTCCTCGCCCATGTCCTTCAGGATCTCGTGCCACTCCGAATCGCTGGGGGCGAGGGTCGCGAGCTTGATCACGATGGGCTCCTCCTGGGCCACGGCCCCTTTCGCTGGAAGCAGCGAGGCCGCCAGGACCAGCAGGAAGGTCCTCGAACCGGGAACCCGGCCGCCTGTCATGCGCGGCAGCGACATCGGTCACCTCCTATTTCCGGGTGGAGGAATCCTCAATGAACAGTGCGTCCGCCCGCAGAAGCAGCCACGTGGCATGCTGCTGGGCCAGGAGATTGGCGAGCCGGGTGTCCGGATGGCTGTCCACGTCGAACTCGAGGGCCTCGGTCAGGAGCCGGACGAAGCGCTCCCGGTCCTGCTGCCGAACGCAGACGGATTCCGCCATGGTCACCAGGGGAGCCACGGTGCGCCCGCCACTCAGCTCCCTCGCCCTCTGGAAGTGGTACTCCACCTTGTCCATCCGCCCCGCTGCGTTCTGGCTGCGTCCCATCTCCACGGAGATCATGGCTTCGTGAATGGCGCCATCGCTCCAACTCTCGTCCAGTTCCAGGGCCCGGTCGAACAGGGCATACGTCACCGGAAGGTCGGCGACCAACGACATGTCGTTCTTGTCGGAGCTGACGGCCGATCCCAGGGCGGCGGCCAGCCAGAACATGGCGGGCACGTCGTCGACCTCCAGGCGAAGGACTGCGCTCTCCGGACGTTCGAAGAGCTCCTCCCGGATCCCGGGGTGGGAGTTTTCCAGCGCTCGCTCGGCGTACCGCGCAGCCCGCAGGAAGAGAGCCTTCGCCCGGCGCCGCTCGCCCCTGGCTCGGGTCAGGTCCTGGACCTCCAGCACTCGAGAGGGACGCAGCACGTACGCCTGCGCGTATTGAATGAATGCCGCCGAGGTGGACACCAGCAGGCCCTGGTGCTCGGGGGTCTCCTGGAGAAGGATCTCCATGAGCTTCAGACTGAAGGGAAGCGCCTGCCCCACCAGAACCGGGTCGTCATCACTCATGTATGCACCTGTGCTTCCGCTGGCGAGCGAGTTGGCGAGGGAGCCCACGGCCATTCGCTTGACCGAGCATCCGGACAGGGCTGCGGAGACCGTGGTGACGGCAACAAGGAGGCGCGCGGAAGGGAGATATGCTATCATGACTCAGTGCACTGTGAGCTGGGGTCTCGCTCGAAGATCGAGCGTCCATGCTCCGGCGTCCGGTTCAAAATGAGAGAAAGGGGGTGACGAGGGCGTGACCCCAGGGTGACCTGGGGGATCAGACCAGGCGTTCACGCGTCGTTGCGGCGTGCCAGCTCAGGCGGGGAACGGGCTGTGACGGCCGACTCGAGTTCTCGTGCTGGGACTCGGGCCGCCACGGGTGGGTTGCGGTTTTGCTGTGTTTCCGCGGAGCTCCCTGACTGGTCCGGTCACTGTGCAGTCATTAGCAGATCAGAGTCCCGCCGTATTCTCAGCACAGCACGAGCTCCATGGGCCCGTACACCAGCGATCTGCCAGAGGTCGGGGGCCCCCCGCCGAGGAAGGAGGGACCGATGAGCTTCATCTGGCTCGGCGTCGACGTCGGATCCACCACCGTGAAGCTGGTGGCCGTGGACGAGGCGGGAGCCCTCCTCTTCAAGCGCTACGCTCGTGCCAACGGGCGTCCCCGAGAAACCCTTCTGGAAGCCCACCGAAGTCTCCGTTCCCAGCTTGGCGAGCGCCCGGTGGCGAGCCTGGGAGTCACGGGATCGGGTGGGGCGTCGGTGGCTGCGGTCCTCGGCGGGATGCACCTGAATGAGCTGGTTGCACAGACCCGGGCCATCGGCCGGTACCACCCGGAAGCGCACACCGTCATCGAGATCGGAGGGCAGGACTCCAAGTACCTCTCGGTACGGTGGGACGAGACCACCCGGCAGATGATCCTGGTGGACTTCGCCATGAACGCCTTATGCGCAGCCGGCACTGGCTCGTTTCTGGATCAACAGGCGGAACGGCTGGGTGTGGCCATCGAGGAGGAATTCGGGCGAATCGCCCTGGCCTCGCACCGTGCGGCGCGCGTGGCGGGTCGCTGCACCGTATTCGCCAAGTCGGACATGATCCACCTCCAGCAGGAGGGGACTCCGCTCCCCGACATCCTGGCGGGGCTCTGCCTGGCCCTGGCCCGCAACTTCTGCACGGTGATCGGAAAGGGGAAGGACTTCTCGGCTCCCGTGCTCTTCCAGGGCGGGGTAGCCTACAACAAGGCCGTGGTGCGGGCGTTCGAGCAGGTTCTCAAGCTGGATCCCGGCGAGCTGATGGTGCCGGAGCAGCACTGCTACATGGCGGCCCTGGGGGCGGCGTTCATCGCCGCGGACGAGGCGCGTTCCGGAAGACCACGACCCTTCCACGGCTTCCAGGCGTTGGAGGCCGCGATCCTCCGGCGACGGGAAGAGGAATCCCGGCTCGAACCCCTGACGAACGGGCGGCCTCCGTCCCGGCTTCTGCCGGTGCTGAGGCTCGAGTCGGCGGAGCCGATTCCCACCTATCTGGGCGTCGACGTGGGCTCCATCAGCACCAACCTGGTGCTGATCGACGAGGAAGACCGAGTCCTGGGCCGGCGCTACCTCATGACCTCGGGACAGCCGCTGGAGGCGGTGCGCCGGGGCCTCCGGGAGCTGTTGCAGGACGTGGGTGGCGGGGTGGAGGTGCGGGCGGTGGGGAGCACGGGATCCGGGAGGTACCTCACCGGCGATTTCGTGGGCGCCGACGTGGTGCGAAACGAGATCACGACCCAGGCCCGGGCCGCTTCGGCCATGGATCCTCGGGTGGACACCGTCTTCGAGATCGGCGGGCAGGACAGCAAGTACATCCGGATCCAGGACGGGGCTGTGGTGGACTTCGCCATGAACAAGGCCTGCGCCGCGGGTACCGGGTCCTTTCTGGAGGAGCAAGCCGACCGGCTCCAGATCGACATCGAAGAGGACTTCGCGGAATTGGCGTTTTCGTCGGGGTGCCCTTCGTGCCTCGGCGAGCGTTGCACCGTGTTCATGGAGTCAGACCTGGTACACCACCAGCAGCGGGGGGCCGCGGTGGAGGATCTCACCGCGGGACTCGCCTACTCCATCGTCCACAACTACCTGAACCGGGTGGTGGATACCCGGGAGCTCGGAAACCACATACACTTCCAGGGAGGAGTAGCGGCGAACCAGAGCGTGACCGCGGCCTTCGAGCAGGTCACCGGCCGGGCCGTCACGGTTCCGCCCCACCACGACGTCACAGGGGCCATCGGCGCGGCCATCCTGGCTCGGGAGGAGATGGCGCGGCGCCCACCTGGACGGCGCGCTACCCGCTTCCGGGGCTTTGGCGTCGCGGACCGAAGCTACGAGACCAGCAGCTTCGAGTGCAGAGCCTGCCCCAACCTCTGCGAGGTGAAGCGGATCGAGATCGAGGGGGAGTCCCCCATCTTCTACGGCGCCCGCTGCGACATCTTCGAGGAAGCCGGGCGGAAGCAGGGCAACGGGCGACATCTGCCCGATCTGTTCGCCGAGCGCACCGCCCTCCTCATGGAAGGCTACCAGGAACCGGAGCCCGGAAGCGCCAGCCATCCCCGTGTGGGCATCCCCCGGAGCTTGATCTTCCACGACCTCTTTCCCTACTGGCGAACCCTGTTCGCCGAGCTGGGGATCGAGATCGTACTTTCCGGGGCGACCAGTCCCCGGTTGATCCAACTCGCCCGGGAGCGTGCCGCAGCGGAAACCTGCTTCCCGGTGAAGCTCGCCTTCGCCCACGTGGTGGACCTCTTGGACAGGGGTGTGAGCTGGCTCTTCCTCCCCAGCGTCCTGGATCGGGAGAACGTCGCGGACGGTCAGGTCCACAACCACTACTGCCCGTATATCCCGGCGGCTCCGGGAGCTCGGGGAACTGGCCAGGCAACTGGGCCTCCCCAGGAAGAGACTGGTGCAGGCGGCGGCGGTGGCTGAAGACGCTCAGCGCTCGTTCCAGGAGCGGGTCCGTCAGCGGGGGCGCGAGGTGCTGGATCGCCTGGACGGCTCGGTGCCCGCAGCCGTGCTTATCGGAAGGAGCTACAACGTGTCGGACCCGGGCGCATGCATGGACCTGGGCCGCAAGATCCGCAAGATGTCCGTGCTTCCCATCCCCATCGACTTCCTGCCCCTGGAGGATGCGGTCATCGAGGCCGACACGCACCGCGACATGTACTGGAGGAGCGGCCAGGACATCCTGAGGGCCGCCACCCTGGTGAGCCAGGACCCCCGGCTTCAGGGCATCTACCTCACGAACTTCAACTGCGGCCCGGACTCGTTCCTTCTCAGCTACGTCCGGCGCATCATGGGCTCCAAGCCCTTCCTGGAGCTGGAGGTGGACGATCACACCGCCGAGGCAGGATTGGTGACGCGTTGTGAGGCCTTCTGCGACAGCCTCAACCTCCGGGAGGAGGCGTGGACATGAGTGCCCACCCCAATCCCGATGCGACGGTGTGGATCCCTCACATGTCGGACCACGCCCTGGCCGTGGCCGCCGCCATGCGCGCAATGGACGTACGGGCGGAGGTGCTTCCCCCTCCCGATGCGGAGTCGATGCGAATCGGCCTGGCTCTGTGCAAGGGCCGCGAGTGCCTCCCCTGCTTCATCGTCACGGGAGACATGCTACAGAAGTGCAGGGAGCCGGGGTTCGATCCTGACGGCGCCATCTTCTTCATGCCCACCGGGACCGGCCCGTGCCGCTTCGGCCAGTACAACGTGCTCCAGAGCCAGATCCTGGCGGATCAGGGGTTTCCCGGTGTCCGGATCGCGTCGCCCACCACCGACGACTCCTACAGCCTCTTCGGGGATCGCCCCGGCCCGCTCCGGAAGCTGGCATGGCAAGCCATCGTTGCCGTGGAGCTGCTCACGAAGGTGCTCCACGAGCACCGGCCCTACGAGGTGAAGTTGGGTACGGCGGACGAGACCTACCACGAGTGCCTGGATGACGTCGTGGAGTCCGTCGAGGCCGAGGGCGGTCCACAGCTGGTGAGGGCCATGGAGAGGGTCGCCCGCCGCTTCCAGGCGGTGGAGGTGGACCGCTCCCAGCCCCGCCCGGTGGTGGGGATTCTCGGCGAGGTGTACGTGCTGCTCAACTCCTACAGCAACCTCGCGTTGGTGCGTCAGGTGGAGAGCGCCGGAGGAGAGGTAATCCTCGGGACGTTTACGGACTGGCTCTACTTCGTGGATTGGCGGCGGAAGACCATGGCCTTCCGGTTCGGGCAGTGGGGCGACGGCGTGAAGGCCATGATCTCGGACGCCTACCAGCACAAGGTGGAACGCCAGTTTGCGCGGCCGCTGAAAGGAGTCCTGCGACACCCGCTGGAGGGACCCGTCGCGGACGCCATGGAGCTCCTCCGCCCTCACTACGACCCCGTGTTGGGAACGGAAGCGATCCTCACCATGTGTCGCGCCCTCGAGCTGGGCGGCCACGGGCTGTCCGGGATCATCAACGTCTTGCCCTTCTCCTGCATGCCCGGAACGGTGGTCGCCACGATGGCGCCGCGTCTTCGGAAGGCCATGGGTGGGATCCCCTGGCTGGACATCGCCTACGACGGGCAGGAGGAAACCAACGTCATGACACGGCTGGAGGCGTTCATGCATCAGGCCTTCCAGTTCCGGCAGCGCTTCGTGGCTGCGTGAGGTGCCCGTGATGACCGGGTCCGCCGAGGGCGGGGACCTCGCCGCATGGAAGGAGCTTCCCTCTCGCCAGACTGACGCGCTCCCCAGTCGGAAGCGCCTGGCGCGAGGCGCCGCGTGGTTCGCGATCTTGACCCTGACCGCTCTGGCCGTCGTGTTCGCCGTCACCTGGGGACCCGAGACCCTGGCCAGCCTGGGCAACCTGCGAACCCCCTTCCTGGTGGGCGCGCTCGTTCTGGTCTGTTCGGATGTTCTTATCGGAGCCCTGCGCTACCAGATCTTCATTCGGCGGATCCGGCCCGACAGCTCTCTCTGGCTTCCCGTCCGCGCCGACCTGGCGAACCGGTTCGTGGGATCGGTGACTCCCTCGCAGACCGGGGGCGGGCCGGCCCAGCTGTACGTACTGCATCGAGGGGGCGTTCCCGTCGCGGACTCGCTCTCCTTTCTGGCGATCAACCTGGTCTCGACACTCGTCTTCTTCATCGGCGCCGGGGGCCTGGCGGTGTACGGGCTCCGGGAGATTCTGCCCCCGGTAGCCAAGCCTCTGGGGTGGTACGCTCTGCTCACCTGCGGAACGATGCTGGCCCTTCTGCTGGTGGCGCTGCTGAAACCGGAGTGGATCCAGCGCTGGTCACGGCCCCTGGTGGGGCTCTGGCCCTTCCAGAGAGGTGAGGAGGGAGCTCATCGTCTGAGTGGCTGGCTGGAGACGAACCTGAATCGGTATCGGAACGCGTGCACGGCCTTCATCCGGGAAGAGCCTCGGCTCCTGCTCTGGAGCTTCGGCCTCACGTCGCTCCTCTACCTCAACAAGTTCATGCTGGCTTGGATGGTCATGCGCGGCCTGGGGGTGGAGGAGGGTCTCATCGTGACTCTATCGGTGCAGGCGGTGTTGCATGCCCTGGTGTACGTGGCGCCCAGTCCGGGTGGCGCGGGCATCGCCGAGCTCCTCACGGCGATCCTCATGGCGGCGCTGGTGCCGACGCAGCTTCTGGGTGTATTCACGGTGACCTATCGGCTCTTGCAGCAATACCTGCCCGCCATGGTGGGAGGTCTGGTTCTGGCGGCCCTGTTCCGGCCCGGGGCGGGGCAAGCCCGGAGCCTTGTCTCCACCCCTTCCCGTCCGGGCTCTGGCAGCCTCTGAGATCCCTCGAGTCCCGGATTCCCCCACCGCATCCGGTGCGGCGCTCAGAATTCCCGATGTGACGGCTCGGTTTCGACGAGGCGGGGATCAGGGTATCCTGGGGGTCACGCACCCTAGATCTCTCGACTCTCAGACGGGAGCCCCAGCCGTGAGCCTTCAGCTCGAAGTCCGTGATCTGTCCAAGACCTACCCAGGGAACGTCCAGGCGCTCAGGAATGTCACGCTCTCCATCCCCACGGGTATGTTCGGCCTCCTGGGTCCGAACGGCGCCGGAAAGTCCACCCTCATGCGCACCATCGCGACCCTTCAGGAACCGGACCATGGATCCATCACCCTGGGCGAGATCGACGTCCTGAAACAGAAGGACGAGGTGAGGAAGATCCTGGGCTACCTGCCCCAGGATTTCGGCGTCTACCCCAGGGTCTCGGCCCAGGCCATGCTGGATCACCTGGCTGTGCTCAAGGGCATCGTGCACCGGGGCGAGCGGAGGGAGACCGTGGAGGCGCTGCTTCACCAGACCAACCTCTGGGATGCTCGCAAGCGCAAGCTCGGGACCTTCTCGGGCGGGATGCGACAGCGCTTCGGCATCGCTCAGGCTCTCCTGGGGGATCCGAGGCTCATCATCGTGGACGAGCCCACCGCCGGTCTGGACCCGGAAGAGCGACTGCGCTTTCTCAACCTCCTTTCCGCAATCGGCGAGAACATGGTGGTGATTCTCTCCACGCACATCGTGGAGGACGTGAGCGAGCTCTGTCAGCGCATGGCCATCATCTCCGAGGGCGAGCTGCTCCTCACCGGCGAGCCCCGCCAGGCCATCCAGGACCTGCACGGCAAGATCTGGCAGAAGGTCATCGCTCGCGAGGAGCTGGACGCCCACCGGGTCCGGATGTCCGTCATCTCCACCCAGCTGGCGGGAGGCCGGACCGTCGTCCACGTCCATTCGGACGCGGCTCCGGACGAGGGCTTCGAGGCGGTGGAGGCCGATCTGAAGGACGTCTACTTCACGGTGCTCAAGCGCTCGGGCGGCGCAGCGGCTCAGGCGGCGTAGGAGGGAACATGTTCATCGAGATCTTCCGCTTCGAGCTCCGCCACCACCTCCGGTCGGCCCTCTTCTGGCTGAGCGCGTTCCTCCTCTTCCTGATGGCCTTCGGAGCCGTCGCCAGCGACGTGGTGCAGATCGGTGGGGCCATCGGCCGGGTGAACCGCAACGCTCCCTTCGTGATCGGGCAGATCCTGCTGGTCATGAGCGTCATCGCGGTCTTCGTGACCACGGCCTTCCTGGCCGGGGCCGTGGTTCGGGATTACGACTACCGCACCCACGAGCTCTTCTTCTCCACGCGGGTGAGGAAACGCGACTACATCTGGGGACGCTTCCTGGGATCCTTTGTCGCCGCCGTGCTGGTGGTGACTCCGGTGGCGCTAGGGATCATCCTGGGGAGTGCCATGCCCTGGCTGGAGCCCGAGCGGGTGGGGCCCTTCTCGCTCCAGCCGTACCTCTTCTCCTTCCTGGTGATCGTCATCCCCAATCTGTTCCTCATGAGTGCCGTGTTCTTCGGCCTCGCCACGGCCACGCGCAGCGTCATGTGGACGTACGTGGGGTTGGTGGTGTTCTTCGTCGGCTTCTCCATCGCGGGCGTCCTGCTGGGGGATCTGGAAAACGAGGGCCTGGCGGCGATCCTGGATCCCTTCGGGGCTGGGGCCATCGGGCTGGCCACCCGGTACTGGACCGTGGCCGAGCGCAACACCCAGATCCTGGCCGTGGAGGGTCCGCTCCTGACGAATCGGCTGCTCTGGAGTGCCCTCGCTGCGGGCGTCCTGATTCTCACGTATGCTCTCTTCTCCTTCACGGCGAAGGAGAGCCGCAAAGCCCGGCGGGCGCGTCGAAAAGCCGAGGGAGAGCTGCCGACCGCCGAGGTAGCCCCGGGGGCCTCGCTGGGCATCCGCACCGGAACGATCCGCGCCTACTCGGGCCGGGCCTTGTCCACACAGTTTCTTCTTCAGGCCGGGCGGGAAGTCGGGACGGTGATTCGGAGCCTTCCCTTTGCCGTCATCCTGGCCCTTGGAGTTCTGAACCTGGTGGGCACGGCGTCGGTGACGGACCAGTTGTTCGGGACGCCGGTCCATCCCCGCACCTACCTGATGTTCCAGACCATCGCCAGCGGCTTCCTCCTCTTCGCCATCATCATCCTGACCTTCTATTCTGGCGAGATGGTGTTCCGGGAGCGGTCACAGAGGATGGACGAGGTCTTCGACGCCCTCCCGGTCCCGAACGGAGTGTACTGGGGCTCCAAGCTGGTCGCCCTGTTCGTGATCGTCCTGGCGGTTCTGGCCGTGGCGGTGCTGGCCAGCATGGGCGTTCAAACCTACCGGGGATACACGGACTTCCAGCTCGTCCTGTACTTCAAGGGGGTGTTTCTTCTGACGGGGATCCCCTTTCTACTCATCGCGGTTCTCGCCCTCGTCGTCCAGGTCGTCACGAACAACAAATACGTGGGCTTCATGCTGATGGCCCTGTACTTCGTGGCCGCTCCGGTCCTGCAGGCCCTCCACTTCGAACACAACCTCTTCTACTATGCTGGCGCCCCCCTCGTACCCTACTCCGACATGAACGGCTTCGGGCACTTCGTGGAACCTGTCGCTTGGTTCTACCTCTTCTGGTCGCTGGTGGCGGTGCTCCTTCTGGCCGGTGTCCATCTCCTCTGGGTGCGGGGAAAGGAGACCAGCCTGGCCAAACGGTGGGCGCTGGCGCGACAGCGGTTTTCGGGTCCGGTGTGGACCACCCTCGTCACGGCGGGCGTGGGCGCCGCGGTGGTGGGCAGCTGGATCTTCTACAACACCAACGTTCTCAACCAGTATGTGCCCGGGAACGTGGTCGAGGATCGTCAGGCCCGGTACGAGAAGGACTACAAGCGACATGAGGGGATAGCCCAACCCCGCATCGTCGCCATCCGGACCGAGGTGGACATCTTTCCCCAGGAGCGAGCTGCCGATCTACGGGGCAGGTACCGGCTCCGCAACAAGACGGACGAGGCCATCACCGAGCTCCACGTCACCGTTCCCCCGGAGGTGGATATCGAGGAGATCGTCGTGCCCGGAAGCACCCTCGCCACCGAGGACGACGAGGTGCGCTACTACATCTACCGGCTGGCCTCTCCGCTGGCGCCCGGAGCCGAGCTGGATCTGGACTTCAGCCTGAGGGCCCGGAGTCCGGGCTTCAGGAACCACGGCTTCAACAACCGGCTCGTGGAGAACGGCACCTTCATCAACTCCGGAGGCTTCTTTCCCCACATCGGGTACTCCCGTGGCGGGGAGCTCACGGACCCCAACGAGCGGCGGAAGCGAGATCTGCCCCCGGTCCAGCGGCTGCCCGCGCTGGAGGACGAGGCTGCCTGGAGGAATCACCAACTGGGGATGGAAGCGGATTGGGTGGAGTACGAGACGGTGGTCAGCACTTCCGCCGACCAGATCGCTCTGGCACCTGGCTACCTTCAGCGAGAGTGGGAAGAGGACGGCCGGAGGTACTTCCACTACCGCATGGACGCGCCGATCCTGGCCTACCACTCCTACCTGTCCGCCCGATGGGCGGTGAAGGAGGACCGCTGGCGGGAGGTGGACATCGCCGTCTATTACCATCCCGGCCACGACTACAACGTGGACAAGATGATCGAGGCGGCGAAGAAGGGCTTGGAGTACTTTACGGCCAACTTCGGGCCCTATCAGCACCGGCAGTTCCGGATCATCGAGTTCCCCCGCTACGCTCAGTTCGCGGAGGCCTTCCCCAATACGATCCCCTTCTCGGAGTCCATCGGGTTCATCGCCCGGCTCGACGACCCGGACGAGATCGACTACGTAACCTACGTGACGGCCCACGAGCTGGCGCACCAGTGGTGGGCGCACCAGGTCATCGGGGCGGCCGTTCAGGGCACCACCGTGATGACCGAAACCATGGCCCAGTACTCGGCCCTGATGGTCATGGAGGACGAGTACGGGCCCGAGCTCATGAGGCGGTTCCTCAGGTACGAGCTGGACTCCTATCTGAGGGGGCGGGGTGGAGAGCTCATCGAGGAGCTGCCTCTGAAGCGGGTGGAGTTCCAGCCCTATATTCATTACCGGAAGGGCAGCCTGGCCATGTACGCTTTGAAGGACTACGTGGGCGAGGACACCCTCAACTCAGCTCTAGCCCGGTACGTGGCCGACGTGAAGTTCCGGGAGCCCCCCTACACCACCACTCTGGAGTTCCTCGACTACGTCGACGATGCGGTGCCGGAGGGTCAGGAACATCTTCTGGAGGACCTCTTCGAGACCATCACCCTGTACGAGAACCAGGCCCGGGAGGCGACGGTGGAGGAGAGGCCGGACGGAACCCACGTGGTTCGCCTGACCGTGGAGTCACGGAAGTATCGGGCCGACGGATTCGGTGAAGAGACCGAGATCCCCGTGGACGATTGGATCGACGTCGCCGTGTTCGGCGAGAGGGGGGACGAGGATCCCCCGGAGGGCAAGATCCTGCTCCTGGAGAAACGCCGCGTCACCGAGGCAGAGGGGGTCATCGAGCTGGTGGTGGACGAGGAGCCGCGCCAGGCGGGGATCGATCCGTTCAACAAGCTCGTGGACAGAAACCCCGAGAACAACCTGGTGAGGGTCACTGAAGGGATGTAGGCGGGGGGGCCGGGCCGGCCTCCAGCTCCGCTGCCCTCGCTTGTCCAGAGAAGAGGGCCAAGGCCGGTGAGCGACTCCGACTTGGGTCGCCCCCGAACCTGGCCCTTCTGGCGTAAGCCTCACCAGCGGTCGCGGGGCCCACGGCGACCGGCTAGAATACGTAGCCGTCCGACAGGGTCTTCAGGAAGGCGACGATGGCCTTCTCCTGGTCGTCGGTGAGGTGCAGATTTCCGAGCTCGTCGTCGTTGACGTTTTCCTCCACCTCGGGCGCCGGCCAGCAATTCTGGTCCATGGCGTCCTCAGCCGTCGTGAAGGGATCGGGGCACCGGTTCTTGGCGTCCCTGGTGTTGTAGAAGTGGACGATCTGCTCCAGGGACTTGAAGTAGCCGTTGTGCCCGAAGGCCTTCACGAATCCGTTCGACGGCCGCTTGTCCACGTTGCGGAGCGTCGGGACCTTCTGTTTGCCCATGTTGTCTTCGGCGAAGGCTTCGTAGTCTTCCCGCGTGTCCAGGAAGCCCCCCAGGCCGTCGTCGATCCAGTTGGGACCATCAGGATTGAAGGCGGCTTGCCCGTACCACGGATTCTCGGGATTGCGCGGGACGCCCAGGTTGTCGTAGGTGAAGTCCGTGAACAGCGGCGGCTCCCCGTTGGGGCCGGCGTCGAGGATGTGGCAGGCCGCGCACTTTCCCTTGGCCTTGAACATCTGCAGGCCCTTCTTCTCCTCCTTGGTCAGGTTCACCATCCCCGCGAGGTAGTAGTCGAACTTGGACGAGTACGGGTTGACCTCGCTGGAGGCCTCATACGCGGCGATGGAGAGGGCGATGTCGTCGTAGCTGGCCTCCACTTTTTCTCGCTCTCCCGTGGAAAGGCCCACCGGGTTGCCCTCGGCGCACGCCGTCTCGACGTCCGTGGGCCAGACGATGTCGCAGTCTTCCGGGAAGACGTCTTCGAAGGACACTGGATAGTCAGCGGCTACGACCGGATTGCACACCCGGTACACCACGCAGGCGTTGTCCGGGAGCGCCTGCTCCACCGGGTTCAGGAAGGGCCCCTGGGCCTGATCGGCGGCGGGGTTTCCCAACTTCTCTCCCGTGGCGCGGCCGTCCCAGAAGTTCCCGCCGACGAACAGGACGTCGCCTTTCTCCAGCACATAGTCGAGGATGGGGCTCGGCGTGGCGTACGCCGCGCTCGGGGGCTTCCGGTTCCCGAAGCGGCCCAGAACCGAGCCCTCATAGACCGAGCCATGCGCGTTGATGTCGGAGATGGGGCCCGTGAACCCCACTTCGGGCGCGTGGCAGGCCGCGCAGGATTGGTTCTGGTTGAGGGAGAGGTTGTCGTCGAAGAAGATCGACTTTCCGAGCTGCTCGATGTCTGTGAGGCCGTTGCTGGCGACGGTGGCGGATTGCATGGACGGGCCGTCGGGGCTCACCATTGGATCGTCCGCGCACGCGACGAAGACCGCCGAGGCGACCACCGTGACGAGCAGGGTTCTGAACGGGGACATGGCTTCCTCCTGGTGGAGCGTCGAATCCCCCATGGGCCCCTCCTCCCGCTACGTCGGCCCATGGCGGATCACGCAGGCGGCGCGTGGGCTGTCGACACTCGTCGACCTGCTCTGGGATGCTTCTTCCTGGTGCTGCTCGGAAATGCGCCGGGCCGCGGAATGCCTTCTCGCCCCTCCTCCATGCTTCCGGAAATCGGGATGCGGCCCGACCACTCAGGTGTGCTTGAAGGCGACGGGAACGGCGACCCGTGCTAGCGGTTCTTCCACCGCCAATTCCGTGCCGGGGCATACGTGAGGGAACGCGCGGCCGTCCTAGTCCCCTGCGAAATCGCAACTTACGGGCGGACGGGTCGCGGGTGGGTGGCAAGGGCCATGGGGCAATCCTTCTCACTTAGGGTCGGTGGAGCGGACGAAATTGAACCGGGCCCGCTTACCCGCCGTGGTGCCGGGTCGCCTGTTCAAGGCGCTTCTTGACCCTGAGGGATGGGGACATTAAGTTCGCTATCGTAATATACGTTATCGAAGTTTCCTTTTCTGGTGTCAGGCTCACTGGCTCCGGGTGCCGAGAGGCTCCACCCGGGATGACATGACCCCTAGCCCTCGAAGGTCGTGACGAAACCGCTTCGAATCGTCTCACCGATCCACAAGGCCACACGCCAGGTCGGTGAATACATGCTGGAGGCGTCCAGGGCGCGGGGAGTCGAGCCCGCGGAGGGCCACCTGCTCTCCTATGTCACGCTCTACGGTCCGTGCCCCGTTTCAGAGCTGACCCGGGTGTTCGGAACCAGGCCGTCCACGCTCACGGGCATGCTGGACCGGCTGGAGGAGCGGGGCCTTCTCCTTCGCGAGCCGAACCCGCGCGACCGCAGGTCGCTCCTCGTCGGTGTCACAGACCCGGGGGCCGTAATCGCGACGGAGCTGCGCGCGAAGCTGGAAGCGTTCGAGGAAGAGCTCCGATCACGCGTCTGCGAGAGGGACCTGAAGGGATTTGACGCCGTGATTCGTGCGATCGCCGACATCACGCAGGTGGACCTGACGAAGGAGGGGAGGAAATGAACGGAAAGGAAGTGCTCAAGCGGCAATACGCATTGCTCTATCGGACGGTGGGAGCAAACCTGAGTGGCCTGACGGCTGAGGACTCGTTGAGGCAACCGGCACCAGGAGGGAACTGCGCCAATTGGATCCTCGGGCATCTCGTGGGAGCCCACAATCAGGTGATGCGGCTGATGGGCGAGGAGCCCGTGTGGGAGGACGAGTCGCTGGAGAGAGCCGGTTCCCATCCTATCACCGACCCGACCGAGGGCCTGGACTGGGATACCCTGCGAGACCGCTTCCTGGAGTCGGAAGAGCGTTGCCTGGCGGCGGTCGACCGGATGACCGAGGAACAGCTGGGAGAGGGTGGGTTCAGCGATCCGTTCGGAGCCGACTGTACCCGTGGGGAGCTCCTCAATCTGCTCGCGTTTCACCAGGCCTACCACGCCGGCCAGCTGGGGATTGCTCGCCGCCTGGCCGGGCATGCGGGAGTCATCGGTGCGCCTGGGGCTCAGCCGGCTTGAGGGGCTGTAGCTGTGGAGACAAGCGGATGATCGACCATCGACCGAATGAGAGGCCGGGGGGACGGCTTCCCGGCCACCGACGCCGACGACGAACAGGAGGAGTGTGATGGCTGAGGTGCCCAAGGGACGCTTCGTGTGGTACGAGCTGATGACCCCGGACCCCGACGGGGCCACGGATTTCTACTCGAAGGTGATGGGTTGGGGAACCGAGACCTGGGAGGGGGCGGGGACGCCGTACCAGATGTGGACCACCGAGCACGGCGCGTTCGGTGGCCTGATGCAGCTCCCCGAGGACGCGCAGGCGGCTGGGGCCCCACCCCACTGGATGGCGCACATCGCCACTCCCGACGTGGATGAGACAGTAGCCAGGGCCACTGAGCTCGGCGCGAAGGTTCTCGTGCCCGCGATGGACATGCCCGAGGTAGGCCGCTTCTCGGTCCTTCAGGATCCTGCCGGAGCCGTCTTTTCGGCCTATACCCCCGCGGGAGAGGCGCCGGGCTACGACGGTCCGCCTCGGATAGGCGAGATCTCATGGCACGAGCTCATGACCGACGACTACGACCGGGCGTTCAACTTCTACGCGGAGCTCTTCGACTGGGAGAAGGGCGAGGCCATGGACATGGGAGAGGCAGGGATCTACCAGATCTTCCACCGTGGGGTGGCCCCACTGGGGGGCATGATGAACCGGCCCTCGGAGATGCCCGTGGGCGCCTGGGTCTACTACGTCCGGGTGGGCGACATCGACGCCACGCTGGATCGCGTGAAGGCCAACGGCGGCGCCGTATTTCATGGACCCATGGAGGTGCCGGGAGGGGACCGGGTCGCGCAGTGTCAGGATCCGCAGGGCGGGATGTTCGCGGTGCATTGGGTTTCGGCCCAGGACTGACCCTGGGATGTCGTCTCCGCCGTCTCACCGGCACTTCCGGCGAGGCTGCTCTGCGGCCGCTCCCGAGTGGGGCGGCCGCTTTCGCCTTCAATGGTCCAGGCGCAGTGGTCCGCGTCCGGCCCCGGGGCTTCCCCCCAGGGGTGGGCGTACCACGCCTCGTCTTGAAGAGCACGGTGAGATCCAGGGCTTGCGCTCTTCGCAGGGGCTCGTTATCAATGGAGAAGTGATTTTGTTTACATAATGAACCGATGAACAAGACGAGCTACCTGGGCGAGTTCGAGCACGTGGTGCTCCTGGCGATCCTTCGCCTGGGAGACGAGGCCTACGGAAGGTCCATCCGCGAGGAGCTGGAACTCCGAGCGGGCCGGGAAGTGAGCCGGAGCGCGGCGTATATCACCCTGGAGCGGCTGGCAAAGAAGGGCTATCTGGACACGCGGATGGGTGAGCCGAGTCCCGAGCGTGGCGGGAAGGCGAAGCGATACTACCGGCTCACGCCCGTGGGCCGGGAGGCGCTCCGGGAAGCGGGTCGGGCTCTGATGAGCTTGTGGGCCGGATACGAGTCCCTTCTCGAGGAGGGAGCGTGAGCGGGAAGCTGGCCCGGGTGCTTCTTCGTCTGGCGGTGAGAGACGCGGAGGTCTGGGAAGGGCTGCTGGGCGATCTGGACGAGGAATACGCGCAGCTCCAGGCCGCTGGCGACGCTCCGGATCACCCTGGGCTCTGGTACTGGAGCGCCGTGCTCGGTCTCTCCAGCCGCTTCCTTCTGGAGAGGACGGTGGGCGATCGGTTCCGGCGGCATGAGACGATGGGGCGAGCGGGGCAGGGGAGACGAACGATGATCGAAGCTCTCCTCCGGGATCTGCGGTCCGCCTACCACGTGCTGCGCCGGAGCCCGGGCTTCACGCTGCTGGCGGTCCTGACGCTCGCGGTGGGCATCGGGGCCAATGTGGCCATGTTCAGCGTCATGGACGCGGCACTCCTGAGACCTCTTCCCTATCCCGAACCGGATCGGTTGGTTCTGGCCCTCGGCACGTTTCCAGGGGAGCCCAGTCGGACGGTCTCGGCCCACGACTACTACGACTACCGGGATCAAAGCCCCGCCTTCCAGTCGCTCTCCGCCATAACCGCCTGGCCGTGGGTCAGTTCGGTGACGGGCGGAGACGAGCCCGTTCGAGTTCCGGTGGCGTGGGTGTCGGTGGACCTGTTCCGCACGCTGGGGGTCGCCCCCCTCCTGGGGCGTGACTTCGCCGAGGGCGAGGGAGAACGGGGCGCCTCGGACGTCGTGATCGTGAGCCACGCCTTTTGGCAACAACTCATGGGCGGCACCGCCGAGGCAGTCGGCAGCACCCTCACCGTGGACGGCGTCGCTCACACGGTGGTGGGGGTGATGCCCCCCCGGTTTCGAATCTGGGAGGACGCAGATCTGTGGCGTCCTCTCCGGATCGGCGAGGCGTTCGCGGAGGCCAGGAGGTACTCCAACTTCATCATGATCGGCCGCTTGCGACCGGACATCCCGATCGGGCAGGCCCAGAGTCAGGTGGACGTCATCGCTGCGGAGCTGGCCGATGAATACCCCGGCTCGAACCGGGACGAGGGACTGAGCCTCACCGAGCTGCAGGAAGGCCTCACGCGGGGGTACCGGACGAAGCTTCTGCTTCTTGTCGGGGCCGTGGGCCTGGTCCTCCTGGTTGCCTGCGGGAATATCGCGGCGCTCCTCCTGGCGCGGGGCTTCACGAGGCGCACCGAGCTCTCCGTGCGAGCGGCGCTTGGCGCCTCCCGGCTTCGGGTCGCGCATCAGCTCCTGAGCGAGAGCCTGCTGATCGCGCTCACGGGGGGAGTTTTCGGGACGGTGCTGGCAGTCTGGCTTCACCGGCTGATCGTCGGCTTCCTGCCCTTCGACCTTCCCCAGACAGTTCCGGAGGGACCCTCGCTTCCCATGCTCGCGGTCGCTCTACTCCTCTCTCTGGCCACGGGTCTCCTCATCGGTATCGTTCCCGCTTTGCGCGCTCCTCGGGGAGACCTGGCGGAGGCTCTGAAGGCAGGAGCAAGGACGTTGGACCGACGAGGCGCCCACCTGCGCAGCGGATTGGTGGCCGGGCAGGTGGCCCTGTCGATGGTGCTTCTCGTGTCCTCCGGCCTGCTGGTCCGGAGCTTCGCACACCTGAGCGGTGTGGACCCCGGTTTCGATTCCCGCGATCTGCTCACGGCAGGCGTGGAGCTCCCCCGGACCGAGTATCGGGATGCCCAGCAGCGTGTCCTCTTCTTTTCGGCGCTGGAGGAGAGGCTCAAAGGGGTTCCGGGGGTCGTCGGAGTGGCAATGGTCAACCGGCTGCCCGTCCGTTCGTTGGGAGGCAACACCTACGTCTATCCTGAGGGTGAGCGCCCTCCTCAGGGCACGCCGCCGCGGACCGCGGTTGAGCGCCACGTGATGCCGGGCTACTTCGAGGCGATGAAGATTCCCGTGCTCCGGGGCCGCGGAATCCTGCCTACGGACCGACCCGAGAGCCCTCCCGTTCTGGTGATCAACCAGAGCATGGCCGAGATGTTCTTTCCGGGTGACGACCCCATCGGAAAGCGGCTGGTCATCGACTACGATGAGGAGACCGTCCTGGAAGTGGTCGGCGTCGTCGGAGATGTCCGGTTCGGCGGCCCGGCCGAGGGAGCCTCCCAGGCCATGTACCATTCGGTGCTGCAGGAGCCTCTACCCCGCATGGACATCGCCATCCGGACGACCGGGGATCCCACTTCGGTCATCGCGGCCCTGAAGGGCGCGGTACGGGAGTTGGACCCGGATCTGCCGGTCTCGGACGTCGAGACGATGGAACGACTCATCGCCCGGACCGTGGGCGACCAGCGGGTGCTGGCGCTGACCCTCGCTCTCTTTGCCTGGGTCGCCCTGATCCTGGCGGCCCTGGGGCTCTACGGGGTCCTGTCCTACCACGTGAGCCAGCGCGTCTCGGAGCTTGGCCTTCGGCTGACCCTCGGAGCGGGAACACGCGAGATTGCGAGCCTCGTCCTGTCGAGGGGAGTCAGGCTGGTGGCTGCGGGAATAACGGTTGGGGCCGTCGTGGCGCTGGCGGTCACCCGATTCCTCGAGCATCTCCTCTTCGGAGTCCAAGCCACCGACCCGACGACCTTCGTGGCGGTCACCCTGCTCTACGCGGTGGTGGGAACTGCCGCCTGCCTGACCCCCGTGTGGCGGGCCGTCCGTGTCGACCCACTCGTCGCCCTTCAGGCCGAGTAGCCCCAGCCCCTCCCGGTTCCGTCAGAAGCTCATCCAGAATCCAGCGGAAAGCCGTGTGCTGGTCAGCTCCTCGCCCCAGTTGGTGTACGCCCTCAGGGTGGCGTGAACCCTCTCGACCACGGGGAAGTCGAGACTCATGTTTCCGCCGTGGGTCTTCAGCGTCCTCCCGCCGATCTCGGTGCGGTAGTAGCGGTACCCGAGTCGTGAGCGCACCTGCCCAAAGCGGTAACTGACCCCTGGTGACGCGTGCAGGGCGTTGGAATCGTCCCGCTCCCAGTAACTGAAGGACCCGTTGACTCCGAGCCCACCCAGTCTCCGAGCCGGGATGGCGAAGGAACCGGAATAGGTGCGGCTCGACTCGTCCCTCTCCCCCCGGTTCGCCGATACGTCCAGGTTCACCGAGGCTGTGCCGCCCCAGTATCCGATGCCTCCCGTGATCCGCTCGCGGGTGTACGAGATCACGTCGGAGGTAAGGTAGATGGAGTAGGGACGGCGGCGGCCATATCCCCCCCGCAGATACCACTGCCCCGAGATGGGGATCGTGGCGTCGACACGGAGCTGGGTCGCGATCCACTTGTCGGTTTCGGGATCGCGGTCCAGCTGGAATCGGTTGAAGAACCGTGCCCTTCCCACGCTCAGTCGCTGGCTGAGACCGAAGAAATTGCGGTCCAGCAGATCGCCGCGCGGGCGGATCGTATGGAAGGAGACCGTCGCGTCGTAGCCCGCACGCTCACCCGAGGCGCGCACGTCCGCGAAGGCCGTCAGCTTGGGCAGGTCGAGCCACACACTTTCGTTTGCCCGATTCGGTTCGGTCCCGACCGCCACTCCCGCGCCCACCGGCCCAGAGTGAACCCGGGCCATGATTCCGTCGAAGTACCCGCTGAACTCGTCGTACCGGTTGTAGAATCTACCCGCCTCGATCTCAAGCGGAACGTCGTCGAGCTCCTTGCGGATGCTGGCCTGGTAGACCCGCCCCGAGAGCTGGGGCTGGACCACATCCGCTGTGCTGTACCGGTACGCGAGGCGGAGATTCGTATTGAATTGCACTCCTCCCGGGAGATCCCGCACCCGGGCGTTCAGCCTGAGCGTCGGCGTGGTGAACCAACGCTCCGCCTCGTCACGGAGGTCCTCGCCGTACTTCGTCACCGAGCGGCGGCCGTCCATCTCGAACGCGATTCGACCATCGGCCGTGGGTGAGAGTGAAGGAGCTTCTTCCTCCTGGGTGAGCGTCTCCTCCGGCGCGGGTGCCAGCCCCCGCGCAGGTGTCCCGTCGTGTGATCCTGTCCCGTCCGGCGCGGTCTGACTTCCGGTCAGCGACCCCCCTGAGGCGGATGCGACTCTGACAGGTGCCGGTACCGGAATTCGGGGGCGGAAGCGGGCATAGAAGATGGCGCCTCCCCCTACCGGAAAGGGCTTCCCCAGATACGTGGCCACGGAGCGCTTGCGGGAAGTGGACTGCACCAACAGGGCTCCGATGGCCTGTCCTGTCGAGTCCTGGGCAATAGAGAGCGTATCACCGGCTGTCAGTCCGTGGTCCCTTCCCACGGCGACGAATACGGTCGATTCGGTGACAGGATCGACTGTCGTCAGGATCTGGGACTCGGGGCTGTCCTGAGCAGCGAGGGTGGCCGGTGTCGGGACACCGATGATCAGCCATCCTGCCAGGAGAAGCCAAGGCGCGCACCTCTTACCCGCACGGTGTTCAGTACCCATCATGCGCTCCCGGTGGGGTGGCAGGAATAGCAGGCGTTGCTGTCGTACACGTATCCGCCGATCCCGCTATGCTCGGAGTCCATTCGGGATTGATCGTGCTGGTGGCACTGCAAGCAGGTAAAGATCCTGTAGTCGTCGGGCATGGTGTGGCAGGTCGCGCATGATGCCCACCTCCCGGAATGCTTGCCCCTCGAGATGGGGAAGTACTGGGCGTCGTGGTCGAACGCGGCCCCGGACCACGCGCTGATGTCGTGGCAGCTGAGGCAGGTCACGGGATATTCGGTCCCGGCATGCTCCCGCTCGTAGTCCGCCTGGTGACACGCGATGCAGTCGTCCTGGCTGGCGGGATCGAAGGGCACCTCCCCGTCGGGCGGAATGTGACAGCTGGCGCAGTCCAGCGACGTGTGCGCTCCCACCAACTCGAAGCCGCTGGACACACCACTGTGGTCGAAATCGACTGATCCCCACGTGGTCGGCTCGTGACAGCTGACGCAGGTGTCCGGGAAGCCACTGCCTCCGTGCTGGCGGTCGTAGTCCGCCTGGTGACACGCGATGCAGTCGTCCTGGCTGGCGGGATCGAAGGGCCCCCGTCGGGCGGGATGTGACAGCTCGAGCAGTCCAGCGCTGTGTGCGCTCCCACCAGCTCGAAGCCGCCGGACGAGGATCCGTGGTCGAAGCTGGCTCCCCGCCAGGCGGACGGCGTGTGACAGCCCAGGCAGGTGGTGGGGAATCCGCTGCCTCCGTGCTGGCGGTCGTAGTCCGCCTGGTGACACGCGATGCAGTCGTCCTGGCTGGCGGGATCGAAGGGCACCTCCCCGTCGGGCGGGATGTGACAGCTCGAGCAGTCCAGCGCTGTGTGCGCTCCCACCAGCTCGAAGCCGCCGGACGAGGATCCGTGGTCGAAGCTGGCTCCCCGCCAGGGCGCAGGTGGTGGGGAAGCCACTGCCCCCGTGCTGGCGGTCATAGTCCGCCTGGTGACACGCCGCGCAGTCGCTGGGGCCGGCGGGATCGAAGCGCAGCTCGCCGTCCGGCGGCGCGTGGCAGCCGGTGCAGGAAATCACCTGGTGAATTCCCAGCAACTCGAAGCCCCCCGAGACCTCCGTGTGGTCGAAGGTGGCCCCACTCCACATGGTCGGCTCGTGGCAGCTGAGGCAGCTGGTGGGGAATCCGCTGCCTCCGTGCTGGCGGTCGTAGTCCGCCCGGTGGCATGCCACGCAGTCGTCCTGGCTGGCGGGGTCGAAGGGCACCTGGAAGTCCGGGGGGAGGTGGCAGCTGGTGCATAGCAGCGCCGTGTGAGCCCCCACCAACTGAAATCCTCCCGACAGCTCCACGTGATCGAAGGTAGCACCCTCCCACGCGGACGGCGTGTGACAGATCGAGCAGGTGGTGGGATACCCGCTGCCTCCGTGCCGGCGGTTGTAGTCCGACTGGTGACATGCCACACAGTCTTCCTGGCTGGCGGGATCGAAGGGAACCTGGCCGTCCGGGGGCAGATGGCAGCTGGTGCAGGGCAGCGTGGTGTGAGCGCCCACCAGCTGGAATCCTCCCGACAGCTCCACGTGATCGAATCTGACCCCCTCGCTCCAGGCCAGGGGGAGGTGGCAGAGGCTGCAGTCCTCCGGAAGCCCAACCGTGACATGATCGACCCTGGGGCTGCGCCGGCGGTCCTCCTCGTGGCAGTAGATGCAGCGAGTGTCGAGCGTCGTAAAGGCTCCGCCCACGTCGCTGGAGTGACAGCTTGCACAGGAGATCTGGAGATGCACCCCCTCGAGGGGGAAGTTGGAGTCCGCGTGGAGGTCCAGGCCCGATACATCGTTGAACGAGGTGGGACGGTGACAGCGTCTGCAATCGCTGGGAAAGTTCCCCTGATGGACGTCCACGTGGCAGGTGGAGCAACTCGGCCTCTGCTGACGGAGCTCGCCGAAGCGGAGGCTCTGGTGGCACGCCCGGCAACTCACCTGCTCGTGACGCCCGGCGAGGACCATTCCGGTGGTCTCCGGATGCTGGAATTGGATCTGGCCCGGGCGGGGAATGAAGCTCTCGGGCGTGTGACAGGAGTTGCACAGGACTCCCTCCGGAAGCTCGCCGTGGGGTTCCTGGGCCGCGCCGCCCGGGGGCAGCATCAGCCCCCCGATCGAGACGAGGAGTAACGCCGCAGTCCTCGTCACCATCGGGCTCCGTCGGGGGACCACGCGAGCGGAACGCCGCTCCATACCCATTCGCCCTCCCTTCGCGCTCTGGAAAGACGCCCTGCGCCGGATGCTCTTACAGTCCGGCGTCGGGGTCGGCAACTGCATCGGGTGACAGCTGCCGTGCATCAACCATACCAGAGGAAGGGGACGGCCTCGGAGCTGCGACAACCCTGTCCGCGCCCACGCTCGAATGTCGCTCAGGCCGGGCCTCGAGCCTCCCATCTCCTTGCTCAACCGAGACGCTTTGTCCCGACGTGGGGACGGCGTGACATCAACCGACCTGCCCCGAAACGAGACAGACCCCTTCCCCTCAGCGAACCTTGAGCCCGGCGGAGAGGAGCGCAATACCGTTGGATCCTCCGGGGACGGACTGAACCTGGAGGTCGAGGCCCAGGGTGAGGGCCATCTGTGAGCGAAACCCAACGTCCAGGCCCACTCCGGCCAGGAGGCCCACCCCCATCTCGTCCCCGATGGAGACGAGGGCGTCACCTGGCGGCCCGCCGGGATCGGGGCGATCCACCGTCTCCACTGTCACCCAGGTCAGACCGGCCCCGGCCTTGAAGTAGACGCTTCGGATCGGCAGGGATCGAATGGCGATGAAGGATCCCATGTGGCGAGAAAGCGTCACGTACTCCCCATCCACCCACGCGCCGGTGACCTCGCCACCGATCTGCCAGGAGTCCGTGACCGTGTGGGTGAGATGCGCGAAGAGGGTGCCACCTCCGCCGTGATCGTTGGGGCTCGTCGACCCGCCGAGGTTCCCGGCCAGGCCTCCTCCCAGACGGAGAGCCCATGGGTGAGGCGAGGGCTGTGCCTCCAGGTCGGAGCCGAAGACGAAGGCACCGGAGAGCAGGCCTCCCGTCAGAGCCACGATCAGCAGTTGGGTTCGGCGCCGCACCATAGGATCCGTTCCACCGATCGAGCGAGACTGATGACACTCCGCGGGGCGCCCCTCGACTTGGGGATCCGCCTTCCCGACAGACGTTCGGGCCCGCTTTTCCAACAACGTTCGGGTTGCGAGAATCGTGACACCATCGGATGGTGGCGGTCTGACCCTCCCTGTGTCACTCCTCCCGGAGCACGTCCATCGTGTCTACCCGGCTGGCCCGCAGGGCCGGGAGGGCGCACGCCGCCAATCCCGAAAGAGCCAGAGCGAGGGCGGTTGCGCCGAAGGCAACCGGGTCCGTGTGCGACACTCCGAAAACCAGACCGGAGATGAGGCGTGAGGCGGCCATCGCGCCCAGACACCCAAGAACGAGACCTCCCAGCACGAGCAGCATTCCATCTCGAACCACGCGAGCCAGGACCTGGTTCCGCTTCGCCCCTAGGGCCATGCGGATGCCGATTTCCCGGGTTCGTTGGGCTACCGTCAGGGTCATGACCCCGTAGATGCCAGCGGAGGCCAGCGCGAGGGCCACCAGGGCGAAGATGCCAACCAACGCCATGTTGAACCGGGGTGTCACCAGGCGGAAGCTAGCCCTGGCTTCGAGGTCGGCCACGTTGGCGATCTGGAGCGTGGGGTCCACCTGGGCGAGGCGGTCCCGGATGGGCTCCACGAGTGCTCCGGGATCGGACTGGGTGCGAATCAGGAAGAACGTCCCCCACCGGGGGAATTGACGATTCGACCAGTAGATCTCCGGCTCGGCGGACTGCCCCGGCATGAAGGGCGGGACGTCCGGGACCACGCCCACGACGGTGACTTCTCCCACGCGGTCGACGGCGTTCACCACCCGGCCGACGGGATCCTCTCCAGGGAACGCCAGCCGGGCCATGGCCTCGTTGATGACGGCTACGGGTGGGCCGCCCAACTCATCCGACGGGAGAAGATCCCGTCCCCGCAGAATCGGGAGGCCGAGAGTCGAGAAGTAGAAGGGATCCAAGTCGAACCAGCGGACGACGGGTGCCGTGGCAGCGTCCAGTTCCTGATGGTCCGCGACGAATCGCGAAGGTTCCCGCCCTCCGAACAGAGGGCCGGCCGATGCCATCCCCACGGAGACCGTACCGGGCAAGGCTCCCACGGCTTCCCGCGCCTGCTGAAACACCAGCGCGACATCCTGTCCGGTGGGGTAACGACTGACGGGAGCGAACACCTGAAAGGTCAGGAGATTCTCGGTTTCGAATCCCGGCTCCCAACGGAGGAAGGAGAGGAAGCTCCGGGTCAGAAGTCCGGCGCCCACCAGGAGCATGAGAGCCAGGGCCACTTCCGAGATCACCAGAAGGCCGCGCAGCCGGCCGGTGCGCCGGCCTGAGGAGGAGAACCCACCCTCCCGGATCGTCTGGGCGAGCTCGAGGTCGGTACCTCGCAGCGTCGGGAGGAGCCCGAAAGCGAAGGTGGTGGCGATGGTGGCCGCGAGGGCGAAGACCAGGACGAGCCCATCCACGTCTACCGTCTCGAGGCGGGGTATGGAGCTGGGTGCCAGGGACACGAACAAGTCCACGGACCAGACTGCCAGGAGCACGCCGACGGCCCCTCCGGCCAGAGCGAGGAGCATGTTCTCGACCATCAGCTGAAGGACCAGATCGAGCCGGCGAGCTCCCAGAGAGGATCGGACGGCCAGCTCCCGCAGCCGACGAGAGCCACGGGCGAGAAGAAGGTTCGCCAGGTTGGCGCACGCGACCAAGAGCACCAGAGCCACCGCCCCGAGAAACAGGAGGAGCGTAGGACGGGTGCTTCCCACCAGGTAATCGTGGAGCTCTCTGAGAACCAACGAATACCCCTCGTTTTCCGCTGGGTGGAGCTCCTCCAGGCCCGCGTGAACCCGCGACAGTTCCTCTGCGGCGACGGAGACGCTCACTTCCGGGGCGAGGCGCCCAATTGCCGCGAACCCGCGCCACTCCCGCAGCTCGGACGAAGCGAGATCCCAGGGGAGAGGAGTCCAGAGCGTGACCCACTCTGCCTGAGGTGCCTGGAATCCCTCCGGGAGCACGCCCACCACCGTGTAGGCCTCGTCGTCCAGCTGAATCGCCCTTCCTACAATGTCGGGGTCTGCCCCGAACCGGTTCGTCCAGAACCCGTCAGTGAGGAGGACCACCCGCGCTCCGTTCGCTCCGTTCTCCTCTGGAAGGAAGAGGCGTCCGAGTTGGGGTCGGACCCGAAGGGCCTCGAAGAACCCCGGGCTGGCCACGCCCGCGCTGATCCAATCGGGTGTGTCGTTGTCCACCAAGAGCATCGGCTCGCCTCTCGCGACGCCGCCTGCCTGGAGGGATCGGGCTTCCCGGACGAGATCCTCCACGTTCGCCGGCGAAGCGATGCAGTATCCCTCGGTCTCCGGGTTGGTCTCGCAAAGGGTCACCAGCCTGCGGGGATCGGGGAAGGCAAGGGGCTCGAGCAGGATGCCGTCGATGACGCTGAAGATGGCCGTGTTGGCCCCGATTCCCAGGGCCAGCACGAGAACTGCGATCAGCGAGAAGCCGGGGCTCCTCGTCAGGACCCGTGAGGCGATTCTGAGATCGGACAGGAAACGGTCCATCCGGCTCCTCCTTCCCATTCTCCTCGATTCCTGGACACCGGACGAGTCCCCGGCGTGCATGGCAACCTCGGGGCCGAGGTCGGAAGCAATGGTCGGGCCGGACTCCCCCCGGCGCCCTAATGCAATGTCGGTGAAAGGGATAGAGAAGAGACTTGGCTGACCCGTCCGATTCTTGGGTGTTCGCTGGCGGGACGGAGGTCGCTCGCAATTGGGACGAGCCAGGAGCTGTGTCCGGATGCGCGGCCCAGCCCCTCCCCCCCGCTAGTGCCGCTGCGCCGAACTGGCCGGTGCCTACGGAGCCGGGTGGGAAAAGCCGTCGCTCACTCCAGATAGGTGTAGCCGCCCATGCCCAGATCGAGGAATCGCTTGAGACTCACGCCCTCGGGAAGGGTGAGCTTGCCCGCGTCCACGGAGTCTTCGATGTCCATTCGCATGGTTCTCCGTATCTCATCGGGCACGAACTGCACGTACTCAAGCACCTCCCGGACCGTGTCCCCTTCCACCACCTCATCGATGCGCCAGCGACCGTCCTCCGTTAGCCTGACATGCACGGCGTGGGTGTCGCCCAGGAGGTTGTGGAGGTCTCCCAGCGTCTCCTGGTAGGCCCCGATCAGGAAGATGCCCAGGTAGTAGGGCTCCTTGCCGGCCTTGCCGTTCTCATCGGGCAGGAGTGGGTGCAGCTGCAGGGTCCCCCTGGGTCCGAGCTCGTCCGCGAACCGGTCGATGCGACCATCGGAATCGCAGGTGATGTCCGCGAGGATCCCCCGCTGCGTCGGCTCTTCGTCGAGCCGGTGGATGGGAACGATGGGGAAGATCTGGTCGATGGCCCAGGAGTCGGGAAGGGACTGGAAGAGGCTGAAGTTGCAGAAGTAGAGATCCCCCAGAAGCCCGGGGAGACCATCGATCTCGTCCAGAGAGTCTTCTCCCAGCCGCCGCAGGAGTCCGCTGCCGATGGCCCAGAAAAGCTCCTCGCTGGCCGCGCGGCAGGCAACGTCCATGTAGCCGAGGTTGAACAGGCTCAGGGCCTCGTCCCGGGCGTGAACCGCGTCGTTGAAGACCTCGGTAGGGTCGCCATCGGCGAGCCGTTCGTAGGCGTCCATCAGGTCCAGGAGCGGCTGAGGCACGTCCTCCTGGCCCAATGCGCCCTCGACAAGCTCCGCATCGGGACGGTCCGGGACGACACGGCTCGAGAGAGCTTCGCAGATCAGCACGCCTGAATGGGCGACGAGGGCCCTCCCGGATTCCGTCAGGAGATGGGGGTGCGGGACTCCTGCATCGTCGCACACGGAGCGGATGCGGTGGATGACGTCGGAGGCGTACTGATCCAGGGTGTAGTTCGTGGAAGACTCGGTAGCCGACTGAGTACCGTCGTAATCAATCCCCAGCCCTCCACCGATGTCCATCATCTCCAGGGGAGCCCCCAACCTGAACATCTCGACGTACAGGTGTGAGAGCTCGCTGACGGCGTACTTCACGGTGCGAATGTCGGACAGCTGGGACCCGATGTGGCAGTGAAGCATGCGAAGACCGTCGAGGAGGTGTTGGTCGCGGAGATACTCCACCGCCCGAAGCAGCTCGCTCACCGAAAGGCCAAACTTACCCCGGAATCCCGCAGATCCCGCCCATCGTCCCGTCCCGCTTGCAGCGAGTCTGGCCCGGACCCCGATTGGAGGGGTGATCTGGTGTGCCTTGGCTTGCTTCGCGAGAAGCTCGAGCTCATGGAACTGCTCGACCACGGGAATGATGTTCCGCCCCATCTTGGAGGCGAGAATCACCGTCTCGATAAACTCGTCGTCCTTGAAGCCGTTGCACACCACGGGCATGTCGTTGCGTCCCGCGGTCAGAGCGAGAACGGCCAGAAGCTCGGGCTTGGACCCCACCTCCAGCCCGAATCCCAACTCATGCCCCAGATCGCGAACTGCTTCGCAGACATGACGCTGCTGGTTGACCTTGATCGGGTAGAGGCACGAGTACCTTCCCTCATATCCGGTCTCCCGTATCGCCTGGTCGAAGGAGTCCCGGAGGTCTCGCATCCTGTAGCCGATGATGTCCGGAAAACGGATGATCACGGGGGGGCTCAGGTCCCGAGCGTTGAGACCCTCTACCACCTCCAGCAGGTCGATCTTGCGGGAAGGATCTTTCGACGGATACACCTCGATGGTTCCGCGCTCCGAAACACCGAGGTATCCGGAGCCCCAGTCCTCGAGTCGATAGAGCCGAGCCGACTCCTCCGTCGTCCAGGGGACGAGCGGGTCCCGCTCATCTGGAGGCGCTTCCCGTTGGGAGATGCTCATAAAGCGTCATCAGACAGACACCGTGAATCGCACGAGAGCCGGGTGCACGGACCCGGCGCTGCCGAGGCAAAATCATAGCGGGGTCGCACTCTCGCCGTAAGAGCCCACGGTGGAGCACCGCAAAGGGGCTCAGAGCGCCCCGCGAGCGCATCAACGGCGGCGCTGCGGTGTAGGAGGGCTGGTCTCTCACCGACACTCCACGGAATGCCTGCATCAGAACCGCATGCTGAGGCGACGCGCTGGCTGGTCACCTGCGAGCACGGCGGCGCCGAGGTCCCGGAGCGCTACCGCTCGCTTTTCTCCGATGCGGGCGAGGATCTGAGATCCCATCGGGCCTACGATCTCGGCGCCCTGGAGCTCTTCCGCGCCCTCGCCGATTCCGTGACTGATGGCAGCCAGGTGTCCACGGTGACCCGGCTTCTGGTGGACCTCAACCGGTCGGTCCGCCATCCCCACCTCTTCTCGCGCTACACCCGTCAGCTTTCCCGTGAGGAGAAAGAGCAGATCCTCCGGGATCACTACTGGCCCTATCGCCAGCGCCTGGAAAGGCGAGTGGCCCGATGGATCGAGTCGGGCCACGGCGTAGTCCACCTTACCGTGCACAGCTTCACCCCCGTGCTCGACGGGAACGTCCGGAAAGCGGACATCGGCCTGCTTTACGATCCGAGAAGGAAGCAGGAGGCGAAACTCTGCCGGCTCTGGAAGCAAATCATCGGAGACCAGGATCCGAGCCTTGGGGTGCGGTTGAACTACCCGTACCGGGGAATCGCCGACGGTCTCACCACCGGCCTCAGGAAGAGGTTCACCGAGCGTTACTGGGGGCTGGAGCTGGAGGTGAACCAGCGTCACCTGACCCGCCATCCCGCGGCCATCACCGGGACGATCCGCGATTCGCTGCTGGAGTTGAGGAGAGAGTGGATATCGAATTCGTGATCCGGGATCGCTCCGGGGCCCGGCGGGCGTACCGCTCTCGTCGAGGCCGCGGGCGGGCGCCCGAGGCTCACCCGCCAGGATCCTTTGGGTGCCGATCGGCGTAGCAGGGGCCCGTCGCGATCCGGTCCACAGACCCAGAGGAATCTCCGATGTCGACTCCAGCTCGACGCGTTCTGATTCTGTTCGCTCATCCCGCACTTCAGAAGTCCCGGGTGAATCGGATCCTCATCGAGGGTGTCCGGGAGCTGGACGGCGTCACCGTTCACGACCTGTACGAAGCGTATCCCGACTTCGATATTGACGTCGCCCGCGAGCAACGCCTCCTGAGCACGCACGATCTCATCGTCTTTCATCACCCGTTCTTCTGGTACAGCACACCCGCCATCCTGAAGGAGTGGCAGGACCTCGTCCTCGAGCATGGCTGGGCATACGGCAGCCAGGGCAACGCCCTCCGAGGGAAGAGCATGCTCAGCGTGCTCACCACGGGTGGGCGCGAAGTGGCCTATCAGCCGGATGGCTACAACCGCTTCACGATCCGCGAGCTGCTCCGCCCCATCGAGCAAACGGCCTACCTCTGCGGGATGGACTACCTGCCCCCGTTCGTGGTGCACGGCACGCACCGCATGACCGGGCCAGAGATGCGGGATCATGCCCGGGACTACCGAAAGACCATCGTGGCCCTGCGCGACGGTGACCTGGATCTGGAAGGGGCGCGCGTGCACTCGCGCCTGAACGAAGATCTCGACTCGATCCTGAAGGGCTGAGGAGGTCGCTCATGCATGGCCAGGGGTTCTTCTATCAGGCGTTCGTCTATCTGGCGGCCGCCGTCGTCGCGGTGCCCATCGCCAAGCGACTGGGCCTGGGGTCGGTCCTGGGCTACCTCCTCGCGGGGATGGTCATCGGGCCGTTCGGGCTGGCGCTCATTGGCGAGGAGGGCCAGGACGTCATGCACTTCGCCGAGTTCGGTGTGGTGATGATGCTCTTCCTCATCGGCCTGGAGCTCAAGCCGGCGCTGCTCTGGCGGCTCCGGGGACCGATCCTCGGCACCGGAACACTACAGGTGAGCATCACCGCGGTTCTCGTCCTGGCGGTGGGGCTCCTGGCAGGCCTCCCCTGGCAGACCGCCCTGGCCGTGGGCATGACGCTCGCTCTCTCCTCCACCGCGATCGTCCTTCAGACCCTGTCCGAGAAGGGCCTCACGAAGAGCGATGCCGGCCAGAGCGCCTTCTCGGTTCTCCTATTCCAGGACGTGGCCGTGATCCCCATGCTGGCGCTCTTTCCGCTGCTAGCCCTGATTCCCCCCGTAGCAGAATCTCCGGGCGCCATGCCCGCCGAGGGTGGGGCTGAGCCTCTCACCCAGGCGGCGGCACATGGTGCGGATACAGCGTCACACGCCACCACCTGGGTGGAGAGCCTTCCAGCGTGGGAGCAGACTCTCGTCGTTTTGGCGGCTGTGGCTGCCATCGTGGTGGCCGGGCGCTACCTGCTTCGGCCGGTGTTCCGGATCATCGCGGGCACGCGGCTACGGGAGCTGTTCACGGCGGCGGCGCTCCTCCTGGTGATCGGCATTGCTCTGCTCATGACCCAGGTGGGATTGAGCCCGGCCCTGGGCACGTTTCTGGCTGGCGTGGTGCTGGCCGACAGCGAGTATCGGCACGAGCTGGAGAGTGACATCGACCCGTTCAAGGGACTCCTGCTGGCGGTGTTCTTCATCGCGGTGGGCGCGTCGGTGGACTTTCACCTCATCCGCACCGAGCCCGGGCTGATCCTGGCGCTCGTTGGGGGGTTGGTGGCACTGAAATTCCTGGTTCTCTTCGGACTCGGGTGGGCCTTCGGCATGGGTCTCGACCAGAACTTCCTCTTTGCTTTCGCTCTGGCTCAAAGCGGCGAGTTCGCCTTCGTCCTCTTCTCCTTCGCCTCCCAGAATGGGGTGGTTCCGGAAGAGGTCACGGCCCCTCTGGTGGCAGTGGTGGCCATCTCCATGGCCCTCACGCCGGTTCTCATGCTGATCAACGAGAAGCTCCTTCAGCCCCGCGTGGGCACGAGGGAGCGAGTGGAGCGAGGCGTGGAAGGGATGGAGGGCGTCGATGAAGAAGGCCGAGTCATCATTGCCGGCTTTGGTCGCTTCGGGAGCATCGTGGGGCGCCTGCTCAGGGCAAAGGGGATTCGTCCGACGGTTCTGGAGTACGATTCGGACCACGTGGACGTGGTCCGCAGACTGGGGCTCGAGGCCTTCTACGGGGACGCCTCCCGCGAGGACCTTCTGCGGGTGGCCGGCGCGGAGCGCGCGCAGCTGCTCATCGTGGCAGTGGATGACCAGGAGCGCACGCTGAACATCCTGGAAACCGCCCGCAAGCACTTTCCCCACCTCACGGTTCTGGTGCGGGCCAGCGGGCGCCCCGAGGCGTACGAGCTTCTCGACCAGGGGGCTGAGCACGTGTACCGGGAAACCGTAGACACCTCTCTACGAATGGGAGTCGATGCTCTGCACATGCTTGGACTCAGGGCCTATCAGGCCCACCGAGCGGCCAAGACGTTCCGCCGCCACGACGAGGCGTCCGTGCGCGAGCTGGGGCAGATGCGGCACGACCGGAAGGCCTACTTCTCAGCGGCCCGAGAGCAGATCCGCTCCCTGGAGGAGCTCCTCCTCTCCGAGCTGGAGAGCCCGGGGGAGGAGCGAGACGCCGGATGGGACACCGAATCGCTGCGGGAGGAACTCGGAGAGGCAGCCCGGTGACGATCCGGTTTCGGTTTTGCGGTCTGGGGTATAGGATCCTGGGGCGCCCGCGTCCTGATGCTCCACCGAGGGCGCGGACGGGGCACCGAGAAGTCGGCGGTCGCGGGGCGGCCACATCGAGGCCCGCCCATTCGAAGAAGGGCGATGGGGACACGGAGAGCCGGCGCCAGGGAAGAAGCCGACACACCCACGAGCTCCACGGAAGCCGAGGGCAACGGAGGGAGTGAGTCCGGCGAGTCTCCTGAGCGCGGAAAACTGGAGGAGTGCTGGGACAGGGCGGGCGCCTTCGCCCGGAAGAGGGGCATCCAGCCCACTGTGGCGGTCCTGAGCCCCGACGGCCTGACCGAGTTGAGGCAGCGCTTCGGACGGTCGCACGGCAATCGCGTCCTGGATGACCTCAGGAGTTTGCTGGAGGAGCGGCTGGCCCACCCCCACTGCGGTGGGACCTGGACGGGATCCCGATTCGCGGCGATCCTGGTCGGGATTGAGCATTCCGACGCTCTGGACCTCCTGGACGAGGTCCTCTCTTCCGTGCGTACCACTCGGTTTCCCAAGCCGGACGGAGATCACTTCCGGTTGACGCTCTCGGCGGGTGCCGTGGAAGCCCCCGACGGCGAGAGCCTTGAGGAGGCGGTCGCCAGAGCCCGCAAAGAGCTCAACGCCGCGAGGAGAGAGGGCGGGAACCTGGTCGTGAGTCCGGCACGACCCCCGGAGGACCGCAGCAACGTGGTTCTCGTGGCCGAAGATGACGAGGTTGCCGCCGCTATCCTTCGCCACCGCCTGACCCGAGAGGGCTACCGGGTGGTCCATTTCGCAGATGGGATCGATGCCTTCGAAGGCGTGCTGCGAGAGCGACCGGCGGTGGCCGTGCTCGACGTCATGCTCCCGGGCATGGATGGCCTGGAGATTCTGAGTCGTCTCCGCGAGGTTCCTGCGTGCGGGGACCTGCCGGTCCTCATGCTCACCGCCCTCAGCCGCGATGCGGACGTCGTGAGAGCCTTCGAAGCCGGGGTCAGCGACTACATGCGCAAGCCCTTCTCCCCGGCGGAGCTGGTCGCCCGCATCCGAACCCTCCTGGGTCAGCGCTGACCGGGCGAAGCCCCTGGTCTCCCCCTCGGGAGTGAGCTTCCGGGTCTCCGGCCCACCCCACGCGCAGAGTCGACCGTCGGTGGCACGCTTCCTGCCCGCTTCGGCCCATCATGAGCGCGGTCACGGGACTACTGCAGGCGGATCCTGCGGATGCCACCCTCGTGTTGATGCTGGGAGCATCCGCCCTGATGATCGTTCTGGTTCTGGTGTTTGCGGCGCTGACCCTGGTCATGCGACTGAGGCATAGCCGGACTGCTGCACGCCTCTGGAGGCTGGAACGGCGATGGACCGGACCACTCATGGATGCGTTGGCGGATCCTCAGCGAATCCAGGCCCTCCGAAAGCGAGTCGAGTCCTCGGAAGAGTCCTTCCTCCTCAGGTTTCTTCTGCGGCACTACAGGCAGCTTTCAGGAGCGGAACGAGCGACGGTCTGCGAGATCGCCAGGCCGTTCCTGCCCCGGGTGGAGCGCGGGTTGCAGGGACAGGACCCCGAGAATCGGGCGGTAGCCATCCAGATCCTGGGGAGTCTGGGACTTCCCCGGCACCAGGAGGTGGTCCTCCGGGCGCTGGAAGACCCCTCGCCGCTGGTGGCCATGGTGGCCGCACGAGCGCTCGCCCGCACCGGAGACCCGGGACACGCGGAGGAGGTGCTGGCCTCTCTGAACCGATTCCATCGCTGGAGTCGTGCATACCTCGCGTCGATGCTGGCGGCCGTGGGACCGTCCGTCGCGCCTGCCCTCAGAAGGACCCTGGTGGATCACCGGTTGGACCCGTGGGTGCGAGCGGTGTCAGCCGACGCGCTGACGGAGCTCAATGATCTGGAGTCGGCGGACCTGGCCGCGGCGGCCGTCGCCCAGACCAATGATCGGGAGTTGCTGGCGTCCACCCTCCGGCTCCTCGGACGCGTCGGCAGCGACGAGCATCTGCCCGCGGTGGAGGCGCACGCCACCTCGGACGACTTCGTCATCCGAGCGTGCGCCATGTCGGCCCTTGGGGAGTTGGGACGGGAGGAGGTGACCCCGCGACTCATCGGGGCCCTGGCCGATTCCTCTCCGTGGGTGGCGATTCACGCGGCGCGAGCTCTGAGAAGGGCGGCGGGCCCTCAACTTCTTCAGGACGTCGCGGGCTCCGAGCATCCCGGATCATTGGTAGCGGAGCAGGTCCTGCTGGAGCCGGAGTACGCATGAGCGAGGCGATCTGGAGCCCTCTGGCCTGGTTCAACTACCTGGTCATCGTGTACTTCGTTCTCTTGAATGGGGTGTATTTCGCCACGGCCGTCTTCGCGTTCGCCGCGCTCCGCCGCTATGCACTCCGCATGAAATCGATCGATCTCGGAGACCTTCTGGGCTCGAGCGGAACCCTTCCCGTGAGCCTCATCGCCCCCGCCTACAACGAGGAGGCGACGTGCGTGGAAGCGGTGAATTCGCTGCTGACCCTGAACTACCCGGACTACGAGGTGATCGTCTGCAACGACGGCTCCTCCGACGGAACGCTCGCCGCCCTCACCGAAGCCTTCCACCTGGTGGAGGCCGTGCGGGTACCGGTTTCGAGCCTCCCCACTGCACGGGTCCGACAGACCTATCGGAGCCGCCGCCATGCGAACCTCTGGGTCATTGACAAGGAGAACGGAGGGAAGGCGGACGCACTGAACGCGGGGATCAACTACTGCCACACGCCGCTGTTCTGCGGAATGGACGCCGACACCCTGCTCGAACGGGACGCCCTGATTCGTATCGCGCGCCCGTTCCTGGAGGATTCGTCGACGGTGGCGGCGGGGGGGATCCTGAGGATCGTGAACGGATGTACGGTTCGGCGAGGCCAGGTGGTCGAGGTGCGTCTTCCCAACAGTTTCCTGGCCCGCATCCAGGTCCTGGAGTATCTGCGCGCGTTCCTCTCCGGCCGCATGGGGTGGGACGCGATCCGTGCGAGCCTGATCATCTCGGGCGCGTTCGGGATGTTCCGCCGCTCGACGGTAGTGGCCGCGGGCGGATACTCCACCGACACGGTAGGTGAAGACATGGAGCTGGTGGTCCGGCTACACCGGCACTGTCTCGAGTTCGGGATCCCGTATCGGATCGCCTTCGTACCCGACCCGGTGGCCTGGACCGAATGCCCGGAGAGTCTCTCCGTCCTGGGAAGGCAGCGGAACCGATGGCAGCGGGGCCTGGTCCAGACCCTGATCCGCCACCGGAAGATGCTCTTCAATCCCCGCTACGGACGCCCGGGGTTGATCGCCTATCCCTACTTCGTTTTCCTGGAGGGCGTGGGCCCGATCGTGGAGATCGTCGGTTACGTGGCGTTCGCCGGCACCATCCTGGCTGGCTGGGCGCGGCCGCTCTACATCCTCGCCTTCCTGACGGTGGCCATTCTCTTCGGCCTGGCATTGTCCGTCGCGGCGGTGGCCCAGGAGGAGTTCACGTTCCGGCGGTATCCCAGGTTGGGGGACATCCTTCGGCTGTTCGGGATCGCCGTGCTCGAGAACGTGGGATATCGGCAGATGATGTCCTGGTGGCGCTTCAAGGGAGCGGTGACGGCCCTGACCAACCGCACCGGCTGGGGAGCGATGGAGAGGAAGGGGTTTCAGGAGTCCGCGGATCGACCGGCCCCGGCTGCCCGGTCGCTCAAACCCTCGCTCACGGCCGGAGCCACCCGAGAGGGGATGGGCTGAGCGGGGACTCAGATCTCCATCACCGCCTCGGCGATCGCCGTCCCGAGCTCTGCGGTCGTTGCCCCACCACCCATGTCCGGGGTGAGGAGGACCGGCATTGCCACGACTTCCTCGATAGCCCGCTCGATGGCTCGGGCCGCGTCGATGTGACCCAGGTGCTCCAGCATCAATGCTCCCGACCAGATCTGTCCGATGGGATTGGCGATTCCCTTGCCGGCGATGTCGGGCGCGGAGCCGTGCACCGGCTCGAACATGGAGGGGTACTCGCCCTCGGGATTGAGGTTGGCGGAGGGCGCGATGCCAATCGTCCCCGCCACGGCGGGTCCCAGGTCCGAGAGGATGTCCCCCAGCAGGTTGCTGCCCACCACAACGTCGAACCAATCCGGGTGGAGGACGAAATTGGCGGCCAGAATGTCCACGTGGTACTGGTCCGCCCGGACCTCGGGATACTCGGCTGCCAGTGCCCTGAAGCGCTCGTCCCAGAATGGCATGGTGTGAACGATCCCGTTGGACTTCGTGGCGGAGGTCAGGTGTCGGGCCGGCCGATCGCGGGCGAGCTCGAAGGCATAGCGGAGGGCCCGGTCCACCCCCCGGCGTGTGAACAGGCTCTCCTGCACCGCCATCTCGTGTTCCGTTCCGCGGAACGCTCGTCCGCCGATTTCGGAGTACTCCCCCTCGTTGTTCTCCCGCACCACCACGAAGTCGATCTCCTCCGGCCGCCGGTCCCGGAGGGGAGTCGGCACGCCGGGGAGCAGCCGAACCGGGCGAAGGTTGACGTACTGTCTCATTCCCCGGCGGATGGGGATGAGGAGCCCCCAAAGGGAGACGTGGTCGGGCACGCCCGGGAAGCCCACCGCGCCCAGATAGATGGCGTCATGATCCTCGAGCCGCTCCAGACCGTCCCGGGGCATCATCCGGCCCGTGTCTGCGTAATAGGCGCAGCCCCACGGGAATCGGGTCCATGCGAACTCGATTCCGAACCGGGCGCCCACGGCCTCGAGCACACGGATCCCCTCAGGCATGATCTCAGGCCCGATTCCGTCCCCGGGTATCACGGCGATACTGTAGCGACTCACTAAGCGCACCTCCTGAGCTCTGAGCGGATCAGGAGGATAAGAGAACGAGGGAAGGCGGCGCCAGAATCAACCTTCACCTCCGGCCGGTGGATCCCAACGCACCCGGCAGTGATACAAGACCGACATTCTGGAAGCCCCGAGGGTACCTGAGGGCTTCCGGACGGTCCCGCCGGAGCGCTGGCGGGGCCGCACGATTCCCCAGACTCGGATGGGAACACCATGAAGCGACTGCTGCTCGTCTCCTTCGCGCTGGGGCTCTTCGCCTGCGGCGACGACGGGACTGGACCCCTGGCCAATGAGGACTTCGCTGCAGAGCTGGGCGTGGACCTGGGTGCCATGACCAAGACGGCGTCGGGCCTTTACTACCAGGACCTCGTGGTAGGCACCGGTACCGAGGCCGTCCCTCCGGTCACCGTCACCGTCCACTACGAAGGGTGGTTGAGGAACGGCAGTAAGTTCGACAGCAGCCGGGATCGTGCGCAGCCCTTCACGTTTCCCCTCGGCACCGGCTTCGTGATCCCGGGTTGGGACGAGGGAGTGGCGGGCATGCGGGAGGGGGGCCATCGCAAGCTGGTGATTCCGCCCAACCTCGCGTACGGTAGCGGTGGAGTGGGACCCATTCCCGGAAACGCTACTCTCATCTTCGATGTGGAGTTGCTGGAGGTGGGGGAGTAGGGGAGCCGGGGGATCCGCCGAGCGGGGGGCGCCGCGGGCCCGGAGCTTCCCCGGGTCCGGAGCGTCCGTCAGTCCATTCGGGCGTCGATTCGGTAGTCGACGCTCTGCCATTCCCGCGGTTGGGCCTCCAGTCCGAACACCACGTCGATCCGCCCAAGCCGCACCCCGCCCCAGCCCACCTGGTGGACCACCGTGAAGCCGGTCTCACCGGCCCGGTACACGTCGGGCTGGTCCATGAAGGTGTGGGAGTGACCTCCCAGGATCACGTCGATCTCCGGCACCTCCTGCGCGAGAACCGTATCGCTGGGCCTGTCGCTCCGGTACCGGTAGCCCAGATGTGACAGGCACACGACCAGCGCGCACCCACGATTCCGCAGCTCCTCCGAAGTCCGAAGTGCCACCTCGATCGGGTCGTGGTACGAGATACCCTTGTGATGGCGCGACAGCACCAGCCCCTGGAAGTCGATCCCGAGGCCAAAGATGCCGACCCGTACGCCTCCCATCTCCCGGATCGTGTACGACCTCACCCAGCCCTCGAGTGCCGATCCTGTCACCTGGTAGTTCGCCGACACCAGCTCGAAGCGAGCATGGGGAAGGACCTTCACGAGACCGCCGACGCCGTTGTCGAACTCGTGGTTTCCGAGGGTCGCCACGTCGTACCCCATATCGGACATGGCGCGGAGCTCGATTTCGCCCTTGAAGACGTTGAAGTACGGGGTACCCTGGAAGATGTCTCCGCTGTCGAGGAGCAGGACGTTCTCGTTTGTCGCTCGTACCCTCTTCACCAGGGTGGACCGGCGGGCCACGCCGCCCAGGCCGGCAAACGTCCCACCATCCTCGGGGAAAGGGTCGATGCGCGAGTGCGTGTCGTTCGTGTGCAGGAGAACCAGGCGTGCCTCCTCCCGAGCCGAGGCGGCACGGGGCAAGAGGAAGCTCCCGGCGAGCCCCGAGGCCGTGGTGCGAATGAACCTCCGGCGGGAGATCATGACGAATCCCTCCGCTGTCCGAGAGACGGACTTCCTCCCCCTTCGTACGGCAGGATGCGGATGCGACCGTCCAGGGCGGGCTCGAGCGTTCCATGACGGCGCACGTAGTCGATCAGGATATCTCGAATCAGAACGGGAAGATCCTCCCGCGACAATGGGCTCCAGAGGGCCGGCCAGCCCCCACCGCCATTGGCGAGGTAGTCGTTCGTCGCCAGCCGATACGTCTCGTTCGGGTCGAGGGGCTGCCCGCCCACGCGAATGTCCACGGCTTCTTCCGATGCCGCATCGATGGCGAAGGTGAACCCCGCGATGGGCTCGCCCCCGAAGCGGGCGATCTGCTGGGCGAGGGAGTCAAACTGCGCTCCGCTGAGCTCCACGATGGTGGCGGAGTTCTCGAAGGGCATCAACTCGAAGATCTCTCCCACGGTGATGGCCCCCGCCCAGATGGGCACCCGCAAGCCCCCGTCGTTCAACATGGCAGCATGAACGGTGTCGCCCACGAGGCTTCGGACGCCTTCCAGGAGAGCGTCCGCCGCCAGGTTGTCCAGCGCCCCCTCGGGATCGGCCTGCTCGAAATCGCCCTTCGCCTCGCCGATCACCTGGCCCATTTCCGCCTCCAGGCTGTTGCGGAAGGGGGTGATCAGGCTCTCGAGGGTCGGATCGGGCGGGATGTCCTGGCTGACCTCCGTGAAGGCGACGGATGATTCCGATGGCCGCAGGAGCTCGGCCTCCCCCGTTGCGCCGGCCGCTGGCTCCGTGGCGGCCGCGGTCGATGGCTCCACCACGTCGCGTAGCCCGCGTCCCCCGCAGGCGCTGAACAGAAGAACCACCAGGACCGCGGCCGGGCGGACTGCCGTCCGGACCTTCGTTCGCATCCCGCTTCCTTCGGGTTCGGCTGACTGACAGTCCTGTCTCATCCACCGACTCTCCGTGCTCTCTGTCCTATGCCGTGAGTGCCCCCGGCAAACTCGAAGATCATGCGACCTCCGAGCAAGGGGCCGAGCTCCGCCAATTACGCCCCGGCTACCGTGGGCAGTGAGACGCTCGTTCTGGCCCCCGCCAGGACGGCGATCGCGTTCTAACCTAAGCGGTGGGGAAACCTGGCAGTGGGGATCCGCGTCTTAGATATTAAAGAACTTGGCCTGACCCGTCAGAGCGTCGAATCATGACGGTGTGGATCGTCGCATTGCTGATCACTTTCGCCTCGGGTATGGGAGTCGGCGCGGCCCTCACCCGTCTCCGTTACCGCAAGGCGGGACGCTTCCGCGTGGTGGAGAAGCCCAACTCCTACTATGCGGCGCCGGGCGTCGTCCGGATGGAGCGCCACGAGCGCTGGGAGGCGATTCTGCAGCGGGATGGCCTCCACGAGTTGAACCGACAGGAGGTCGAGCGGCTCCTGAAGAAGCTCCATTCCGGTGGAGAGACGTCGCTCACTCCGGGCGAGAGGGACTATCTCGACCGCATGTCGTGCGCCTGAGCCTTCGACGTGCACCTCCTCGTCCCCTTGGCTCTGCCGTCCCGTTGAGCCATCTTCCCGGGCATTATTCCGTTCGCTCGTAAGACCGGAAGTAACTCGAGTGAAGACCGCCCACCTGCTGCTCGCTGCGCTCGTCGCTGGTCCCGCCGCGTCTGCCATCTCCGCCCAGGACGTCGTCTCCGGCCAGCCAGAAATGGGGCCGAGCCAGGCTCCCGTCGCCACCGTGGGCACGGCCTACCTGGCTCCCGAAGCTCCCCGGATCGACGGACGTCTCGACGATCCGGCCTGGACGGACGCTTCTCCCATGACTGACTTCGTGCAACGGGCCCCCTGGGACGGAGAGCCCGCCTCCGAACGAACCGAGGTACGGGTACTCTACGACTCGGAGGCCCTCTATGTGGGGGTCTGGGCGTTCGATCAGCGGCCAGGCGAGGTTGTTTCCGGAGAACGGATCCGGGACTACGACGTGGAGCAGAGCGATGCCGTGCTCCTCATCCTCGATACGTTCAGGGACGAGCAGAATGGCTTCGTCTTCGGCACGACTCCGTCCGGCATCGAATATGACGGCCAGGTGGCGAACGAGGGTCAGGGGAGCGGCCGCTTTGGTGGAGGCAGCACGGCGTTCACCAATCAGCGCCGGCGGTTCCAGCAGGGGGCCGGCGGAGGCTTCAACAAGAACTGGGACGGAAGCTGGACGGTGGCCACCTCCAAAGACGGGGAGGGGTGGTACGCGGAGTTCCGGATCCCCTTCAACACCCTCCGGTACGGCACCGAAAACCAGTCATGGGGCTTCAACGTGGCCCGGCGCATCCGCCGGAGGAATGAAGAGTCGTTCTGGGCACCGGTCCCTCGGGAGTTCAGCCTCTACCGGCTGAGCCACGCCGGGGAGCTCCAGGGATTGAAGCCGCCCTTCCGGCGCCTGGCCACCGTGACTCCCTACCTCCTGACCTCCACGTCCAGGGACTACGAAGCGGGTGAGACCTCTTTCGCACGAGACGCCGAACTGGGCGGAGAGGGCAAGGTCCAGGTCACCCAGGGACTCACCCTGGACGTCACGGTGAACACCGACTTCGCCCAGGTAGAAGTGGACGAGCAGCAGGTGAACCTCACCCGCTTCTCCCTCCTGTTCCCCGAAAAGCGCCCGTTTTTCCTGGAGAACGCGGGGTTCTTCACGGTGGGCGGGGATGGTGCGGACCTGTTCTTCAGCCGGAGAATCGGGATTGCGGAGGGGCAGCAGGTCCCCATCCGGGGTGGGGGGAGGCTGTCGGGCAGAGCCGCCGGCTTCAACGTGGGGCTCCTGCATATCGAAACCGAGGGGCTCGAGCTTATGCAGCCTGCCAACGCGTACTCGGTGGCGCGCATCGCCCGCGAGCTTCCCAGCCGGTCGCGCGTGGGTGGGCTGTTCGTCAACCGGGATGGGGATGGGTCAGGTGACCACAATCGCACGTACGCGTTGGACGGTCAGGTGGGGATCGGGGAGGCGATCACGATGAGCACGTTCGTAGCGCGGACCGAGACCCCGGGGCTGGACGGAGACGATCACGCCTTCGATGTCCGGGCGAGCTGGAACAGCCGCAGTTGGTCCACCAGCCTGAACGTCCGCGAGATCGGCGAGGACTTCAATCCGGAGGTGGGCTTCCTGCCCCGCGCCGGGTACCGGTACTACCAGACCCACGCCATGTACTTCATCCGTCCTCAGCGCGGGCTGCGGGAGATTCGGCCTCACTTCACCTACTGGACGTTTCGGGGCCGAAAGAGGGGCTTGGAGAGGGGCTTCGAAGAGTCCAGCCGTCTCCATGTGGACACCCATTTCGAATGGGCTGACGGCATGGAGTTCAGCCCGGCCATGAACTGGGTGAGAGAGGGCCTCTACGAGCCGTTCCAGATCTCCGGCACCGACGTGGTGGTGCAGCCCGGGACCCACGACGGCTGGGAAGCGGCGTGGCGCTTCAACACCAACCAATCGGCCGCCGTGGTGTTCGACGGGGCGATCAACTGGGGGAGCTTCCTGTCCGGGAAGAGACGTGGAGGCTCCGCGAGCATCACCCTTCGCCGGGGAGCGGCTCTCAGCACTTCACTGAGGGTGGAGCACAACGACGTGGAGCTGGCGGAGGGAAACTTCAACACTACTCTGGCGGGTGTGAACCTGGGCTACTTCTTCACCCCGAGAGTCTATCTCCAGTCCCTGATTCAGTACAGCGACCAGATCGACCGGTGGTCGGCCAACGTCCGCTTCGGTTGGCTGAATACAGCGGGCACCGGGCTGTTCATCGTCTACAACGACGTGCAGGGAATCGACGATCTCTCGGGACCGTTGGGTCGATCGCTGATCCTCAAGTTTACGCGCCAGTTCAACGTGCTCGGAGGCTGACCTCCACAGGGGCGGGGAGTGGTGAGGCCGAAGGGATGGAAAGGCGATGGGTCGGAAGAAGAAGTCACGACGGGGTAGCCGCCATCCCGTCTTCGGAGACGTTGACCCGCTCCTGGACGCTCGTCCGGTGGCCACCCTGGATCTTCACGGGCAGACCGTGGGCCAGGCCCGGCTTGCGGTGGTCAATTTTCTGGAGACCTGGCGGCGGCGCGAGCCTGGGGGACTGGTTCACATCGTGACGGGGAAGGGCAGGGGATCGTCGGGGGCACCGGTGCTCCGGGGAGCCGTGAAGCGCCTCCTCACCACCACACTCGCGCACGCGGTCCAGGAGTTCGATCTGGACCTGGAAGAAGGTGGTTACCTCGTGCGATTAAGCGGGTGAGACGGTGCTGGACCGGTGCTCTCGGGATCCGCCTCGTCAGGTAACAGGCCGCTGCCCCGTCACCCGTCCCAGCGCCTGCTCCGCCTCTCGAACGCGTGCCTGGAACTGTGGATCGGCGTCGCTCCATAGGTCCACCAGCCGCCGGTAGTAATCCGCCGCCTTCTCGAAATCCCGCCGCTCCTCGTACAGTTGCCCGAGCCGCAGGTATCCGTGGGCCAGATGCCCAGCGTCGTACCAGATCGCGTCGGATGGCTCTTCCACGAATCGCTCATAGAGAGCCCGGGCGGAGTCCGCCTGTCCGGCTCGATCGTACGCGCGGGCCAGCCACGCGCCGGCGCAGGTGCCGCACGAGCTCCCCTCGTCGTATTGCCTGAACGCCCGAATGGCCTCATCCAGGCGACCTTCCGCCAGTGCGATCAATCCTCGGGCACCATGCGTGAAGCGCTCCGTGATCCTGCTGTGGTCGGCCTGGGGCGTCGCCTGATACTCCTCCAGCAGCCTGCGGGCGCGCTCCGGCTCGGACGCCGCCGCGTAGCCCATGGCCAGCAGCCCGTACGGCCGGTCCAGGGGAGGAAGCTCCTGGAGCGGTACGCGCTCCACGGCGCTCTCCAGAATCCGGCGTGCCCGGTCGGTATCGTCGAACAACAGCCCCTCCACCATGGCGCGGCGAGCGGCGCGCTGGAGGTACAGCCCTAATACCCCACGCTCCGTGGCGATCTCGAAGGAGCGCCGCCACCGCTCCTGGGCCGCGCTCATGCGGCCGCGCATAGCGTCCAGGCTAGCCAGCCACTCGTACGCGATCCCCTCCCAGAACACCGTGCCCCGCTGCTCCCGCATCAGGATCTGACCCAACTCCTCCGCGGCGTCGTAGTCCTTTCGGTTGGCCGCGTAGATGATGCGTGAGATCTGCACCTCCGGGTTCCCGGGGAAGCGCCGCTCGAAGCGGTCGATGATCGCCGCCGACGAGTCCCACTGCTGTAGGTTCCCCAGGGTGGAAGCGAGGTTCGAGTAGTGGAGGCGGGTGACGGAGTCCACCTCCAGAGCCCGGGAGTAGTACTCGGAGGCGCGCTCGTAGTCCCGGAGCTCGGAATAGATGACGCCCAGGTTATTCAGCGCGTAGTAGTCCGTGGGGTACATGTCCAGGACCGTGCGGTAGGCGCTTATGACCTGGTCGCGATTGCCGGTCACCACCGAGTGATAAGCCGCGGTCACCAGGTACCGCTCCCGCTCCGTGAGCCGCTCCCTGTTCTCGTACGCCTTCGTGGCGGCTTCCACGGCCCGGGACCTTCGCTCCGCCTGGTTCTGCAGGACGACTGCAAGCTTTCGATGGGCCATGGCGAAGGTGGAGTCCAGGGCGATGGCCTCTTCCAGGAGCTGCATGCCCCGGGCGATGTCGCCTTGATTCCACGCCTGAAGACCCTGGGAGAACACGCGCAGAGCTCGCATGGAGCCGGTCGTGACCCGCTCCAGGGGCTCGGTGCTGCGGATGCTTTTCAGGCTCTCTCCGAATCTCTCGCGCAGGCTCTCGGAGAGGCGCCCCACGGCTGCAACCAGGTCGTCCTCATCCGGCGCCACCTCCTGCTGGGCCGTGAGTACCTGGCCGTCCACGGACACGAGACGTGCGGCGATGGAGTATCCGCTGCCCACCGACGTGATTTCGCCCGTGACCACGCCCTTGATCGCATCCCGCTCGGCCGCCTCGAGCGCGATCTGTTCGCTGAGCCCTTCAGTCGGGTCTCGCTCCATGAGCTCCAGGATGCGACTTACCTGGATGGGGTCGAGGACCGACACGGCCCGGGATTGCGACAGGCCGATGCGCATCAACTCGGTCACGGTAGCGCCGTGCGCCGGGTCGTCGGTGCGATTCTCGAAGTCCGCCAGTATGAGGCGTTCCTGCTCCTCGATGGCGCCCGTGGCAATCAGCGTCCCTGCGGGACCGATGCCCAGAACCCGTGCGGACATGTATCCCACTGTCACGACGCCGAGCGCAGCAAAGGCCAGCACTCCGCCCAGGAGCGTGTTCCGCCACGTCAGGAGACGCCGCCTGCCGGTGTCCTCGGCGGCCGCCGATCGGCGCTGCCGCTCCGTGAGACTGGTGGCCACCACCATGGGAAGCCCGATCACCAGCAGGGCGATGGCCGTGACGAAGACCCAACCAGGGAGCCCGAGCTGCAGGATGAGGAGGTAGACCAGCGCAAGAAGGACCAGCGAGGCGAGGCTGAACGCGCCGGCGGCACGAAGAGGATCGCTTCGAATCGCACCGCTCGCGGGAAGGGGCGAGGCCATAGATCCTGTCACCGCGGGCAATCGGAGCGCCTCGGCGAATTGCGCCGCGGGGCTGAAGCGGTCGGCCGGGGTCTTGGCCAGGGCCCGCATGAGGGCGCCGGCCACCTCGGGGGGCACCGCCGGCCGCAGGTTCGTGATGGGCTGCGGATCGGCCGTGAGATGCTGGTTCACGAGACTGTCCGGCGGTCCGGAGAAGGGCGGCACACCAGCCAGCATCTCGAAGAGCACGCAGCCCAGGCTGTAGAGGTCGCTCCTCCCGTCCAGGTCCTCGCTGCCCGCCGCCTGTTCAGGGCTCATGTAGGCGAGGGTCCCCACCGTCAGGCCCGTGCGGGTGAGCCGGTCGCCGCCAGCCTCGCTGATGGCGCGGGCGATCCCGAAATCGGCGACTCGTGCGTGGCCGCCCGCCAGTAGGATGTTGCCGGGCTTGATATCCCGATGTATGACGTCACGGCTGTGGGCGTACGAGAGGGCATCGGCCACCTCACGAGCGATCTTGAGAGCATCCTCCAGGGGGAGCTGCCGCTCCCGCTCCAGCCGCTCCCTTAAGGACTCTCCCTCCACATAGGGCATCACGTAGAAGAGGAGCCCGTCGGCGTCGCCCGAATCGTAGAGAGGGAGGATGTGTGGGTGGTCCAGCCCCGCCGAGATCTCGATCTCACGCAGGAAGCGATCCGGACCGAGGGTCGCGGCCAACTCGGGCTTCAAGACCTTGATGGCGACCTGGCGGTGGTGCCTCAGGTCTTCTGCCAGGTAGACCGTCGCCATCCCGCCCTCACCCAGCTCACGTTCCACTCGGTAGCGGCCGACCAGGTTCTCGTTCAGGCGTTCGATGATGTCCATCGCAGATCTTTTGCTCTTGGTATTCAGGGCACGTGAACCCCGTGGTGAGAACCTCGAAATCTAGGAGATCGTGACCAGACCGGCCAAGCACCCCGACGGGCGAGGCGCGGCTCAGGTCCTGAGCGCGGACATTGGAACCGATCGGGCGGAAAGGGTCGGCCTCCGTCCCGGACCAGGACCTGAAGCTCGAGGGACGGCGTTGCGAGGCGGTCTGCCCGGTGGCACTTTCGCCGGGACGCCCGCCCCTGCTGGTCATCATTTCACTGCTGGTGAGTTCCGGGATCACGGTGGGAACCCGGGGGCTTCGCTTCGGGTTACGGCCATCAGGTGATCCACAAGCGAACTCTGGGTGAGACGGAGAGATGTCAGAGCACTACTACCACGCCCCGGACCTGGGGCGTTTCGGGGAGATCGGCGAGGATGCTCCCGAGCTCGCCAACAAGTTCTTCGACTGGTACAACGCGGTGTTCGCGGAAGGAGCCCTGTCGGAGCGGGTTAAGGCGCTCATCGCGCTGGCCGTGGCTCACGCCGTCCAGTGTCCCTACTGCATCGACGCCTATTCCGAAGCCTGCCTCGAGAAGGGATCGAACGCCGAGCAGATGACCGAAGCCATACACGTGGCGGCGGCCATCCGAGGCGGGGCGTCTCTGGTGCACGGTGTGCAGATGCGAAACCACCTGCAGCGGCTGGGCATGTGATGGGCGCGGCGCTGCCCACTCTCCACTGGCGCGGTGTGCCTCTCTCATCTCCGAAGGTGCAGCTGGAAACCCTGGAACAGGTGCAAGTCTCGCGGAGCTTCCCGAACGCGCTGGAGGGCGATGGACTCTATCCCCTCACCGCGGTAGGGATCGAGGTGCTCCAGATCAACGTGGGGAGGAAGTGCAACCAGACCTGTCGCCACTGTCACGTGGACGCCGGCCCGGATCGAACGGAGGTGATGCCCGACGACGTGGTGGACGCGTGCCTTTCGGTCCTGCGAGGCGCGAACATCCCCACGCTGGACATCACCGGCGGGGCTCCAGAGCTCCACCCAAGCTTTCGCGACATGGTGATCACGGCGCGCTCTCTGGACCGGCACGTGATCGATCGCTGCAATCTCACGATCCTCCTGGCGCCGCGCTTCGAGGACCTCCCGGAGTTCCTGGCGGAGAACCGGGTGGAGGTTGTGGCCTCTCTTCCCTATTACCTCGCCAAGCAGACGGACGCTCAGCGGGGAGAGAAGGTCTTCGAGAAGTCCATCGAGGCTCTCCGGCGCCTCAACGCTCTGGGCTACGGAGAGAACGGATCCGGTCTGCTTTTGAACCTGGTCACCAACCCTGTCGGTGCCTTCCTTCCGGCCCAGCAGGAGGCCCTGGAACGGGATTGGAAGCGGGAGATGGAGCGTCGCTACGGCGTCCGCTTCAACCATCTCTTCACCATCACGAACATGCCCATCAGCCGCTTCCTCGAGTACCTGTTGGACAGCGGAAACCTCGACCGGTACATGGGCCGCCTCGTAAGAGCCTACAACCCGCATGCCGCCGCGTCGGTGATGTGTCGCCATACCCTGTCCGTCGGGTGGAACGGCACCCTCTACGACTGCGACTTCAACCAGATGCTGGATCTTCCCGTGGACCACGGCGCGCCCCGTACGATCTTCGACTTCGACGAGGATCTGTTGTCTCGGCGCGAGATTGTGGTGGCCCTTCACTGCTACGGGTGCACGGCCGGCCAGGGGTCCAGCTGCGGGGGTGCCACGGCGTATTAGCGGAAGGGAGCTTGCCCGGCCCGCTGGTGGGACCCTATGGTTGGGCACTGGAGCTGGCCGAGCGGGAAGAGCCTCCTCCGACCCCTTCCAGCGCTGGCCCGGGCCGGTTTGGGCAGGATCACCTCCGGCGGCTCCGGCGGCATGCTCGCCCCCACCGCGCGCGACCCTGAAAGGAGGCAGCCCATGGCCCGGCCGCGAAACCTGCAGGCCCGTCTCTTCCTCCTGGTGATCCTCGCCTTCCTCCCGGCTCTGGGCCTGTACTGGTATTCGAATCGGGAGCTCGGGCGACTTCAGCTCCAGGGCCATGTCCGAGATCTGGTTCAGGTGACGCAGCTCGCGGGTGTGGAGTACGAGCGGCTTCTGGAGGACAGCGAGGCGCTCCTCGGTTCGCTTGCGGAAATCCCCGAGATCCGCGAGGCCGAGGTGCCCGCATGCAATGAGCTCCTCGCCCGGGTTCAGGATCACACCCCGCGCTACACCACCATCTCGGTCATCGGGTTGGACGGATACCTGATGTGCGGGTCCCTCCCGGTGGAAGGAGGGCTCTACCTGGGGGACCGGGCGTACTTCGCCCGGGCGGTGGAAGATAACCGCTTCGCCATCGGTGTCTATCAGCTCGGGAGGATTACCGGGAAGCCCACCCTCGGGGTGGCGCTTCCCGTGACCGGCTCGCAGGGTGAAGTGGAGCGCATCATCGGGGCCAGTATCGACCTGACCCACCTGGGCAACGTCGCCGACCAGGCCACACTCCCCGAAGATGCCACCTTTACCGTGCTGGACAGGAATGGCCGAGTCCTGGTACGACGACCTCGCGGTCGGGATCCCGTCGTTGGGGACAGCGTGGGTGCCATGCGGCCCGAGGGGTTCCCGGCGCTGCCTGAAGAATGGGGCGCCGTCGTCCGAGAGGGCGTGGATCTCGACAGTTTCGAGAAGGTCTTCGCCGTGGCGGCTCTGCGGGGAGAAAGCGCTCGACCTGAAGGATACCTGACTGTGGCCCGACACGAATCGGAGCTGCTGACGCAGGTGGACCGCATCGCCCAGCGAGAGCTTCGCTACCTGGCGATCTCCGGGCTGATCATCCTGGTGGTCGCCTGGTTGTGGGGTCACTACGGCATGGTGAGGTGGGCGGCGAAGGACTAGTGTGCCGGTTGCGAAGGCATACCGTCGGCAGCGCGACTTCTTTTCGGCGGTACGCCAGACAGGCCAGAGGACACGGAGGACTCTAGGAAGCGAGGGGCCGGCGGAGGGCCGGCCCCTCGCTCGATGCAGGCTCTCCCTCCCCGCCCCGTTTCAGCTCCCGGAGTGCCTGCGCCTCTAGTCGATCGTCCCGCACGCGATGGGCAGGACGACCGGGTTGGCCGCGGCCACTGGGTCCGCAGAGAGATCGGTGGTGGCGGATACACCGTGGAGCACCACAACGCGACTTCTCAGGTCAAGCGGCCCTCCTACGGCCGTCATCAGGTCACTCACGGAGGCCGTAACCTCGTAGGCGATCGCGCCCCCGGCGTTCTGGGGGTTCGGGAAGCCCGGGCCCATCGAGAGATCCACCAGATCCGCGTCGAGCCCCGTGAGCACGGGGCCGTAGTATGGCAGGCCGTCCACGAGGTTGATGATTCCGTCACCACCGTCCGCATTGGCGGGGGGACAGGACGCGTTCACGTGAATGTGCTGAGGATGGACCATCCCCGGCTGGAGGCCGGACGCGTTCACCCGCACGGTGAGAATGCCGTCCTTGACCTTGAGGATCGCAGCGCCGTGAACCGGGCGATAGCTCTGCTCGGGATTCAGGGGTTGAAGCCTGGCCATGTAGACTTCGCCCTCTCCGTTCGAGACGTGCGAGGATACGACCGCCGCCGCCTCCAGGGCCGCTGGCTCCGTTGAGGTCGCTTCGCCGCAGGCGCCCGCCGAGAGAGCGGCGCCCATGAGGACGAAGGCTGGCAGACCGAACTTCGGAACAGACGACGAGAACCACGAGCGCTGCATGATCACTACCTCCTTGGGAGGGAATCGGGCACCGGGGGGCGGCTTGGAAGCCCCACTGAGAGGAAAAGGGCCGAGTCGCTGCCACGATGGGTGGGCCCTCGTTCCGCGGCTCGGCGGTGCGGCTGTCTCCGGGTCCCTTCGTGTGGAAGTGTCCGATTCGGCGGGAAAGGATTCACCGCTCGCCACGCCCTTCCTGAATCCTTTCGGGCGAGATGTGGCACACGTTGAGAGAGGAGTGCTTTCCCATCCCCATTCCCCGGCATGCAGAGGAGCCGTTCATGTCCGATCACTCGCAGCTCCCTCGGCGCGATTTCCTCACCGTGTCCGCTCACACCCTGGCTCTCGCTCTGCTGGCGTCCTGTTCATCCGATGGCGATGGAGTCACCGAGCCACCCGATGGGAATGGTGGGGACGGGATCGAGATCTCCGGCAACACCATCACGGTTCGGCTCTCCGGTTTCCCTCTGCTCACCTCGATCCCCGGTTTTCTGTTCATCTCCCAGAGCAAGACGGTGGTCATCCACATCGCTCAGAACGACTACCGGGCCTTCACCAGCATCTGCACCCACGAGGGTTGCGACGTGAACGCCTTCACCGGTACGACGATCAATTGCCCTTGCCATGGATCGCAGTACGACGCGGACGGGAAGGTGGTGACGGGACCGGCCCCCTCGGCCCTGACGCAGTTCCCCGTGTCTCTGGATCAGGGGGGTCAGACACTCACGATCACGAAGACGACGTAGCGGGTCGGAATCACTCCGAGTCGAGCGCGCGCAACGGGTCCACGAGCGTCGCCCTCCTGGCCGGAAGCCAGGTGGCGAACAGCGCGACGCCCACGAGCAGCACGGGGGCGGCCACGAAGGTGAACGGGTCCGTGGCCGAGACCTCGAAGAGAATTGCACGCATGACCCGGGAGAGCGCGAAGGCCCCTCCCAGGCCGAGGACCGCGCCCACGGCCGTCACGCGAAGCGCCTGTCTCAGGAAGAGGCCGACGACGTCCTCACCCCGGGCACCCAGGGCCACCCGGATGCCGATCTCCCGGGTCCGCTGCCCCACGACATACGACACGACCCCGAAAAGGCCTACCGCACCGAGGAGCAGTGCCACCGACGCCGCGACGACGATGAGAACCATGGTGTAGGCCATGTCGGCCATTGAGCGCGCCAGGGCTTCCTCGAGGGTCCGGGACGCCAGGACCGGGACGCGGGGGTCCACCTCGCGCACCACCCTGCGAACTGAGGGCGCGAGCCCTGCCAGATCACGATCACTACGGATTGTCAGATACATCCGGTCCAGCTCGGGATACCCCCAGTTCCCCACGATGAGAGGTAGGTACACCATGGGCCGGACCTCCTCATCCAGCCCGAACTCGCGGACGTCTCCCACCACCCCCGTGATCCTGGCCCAGTCCTCCTCTTCCTGCTCCTCCTGACCCTCCTCCGGTTCCTCGAAGCGGATCCTCTCTCCAATGGCCTCACCGTCGAGAAAGGCGTTCGCGAACGTTTGGTTGACCCAGACCAGGGCGCGTCTTTCCTCCCCATCACTGGCCTGCATGGTGCGGCCCTCCAGGAGGGGCATTCGGAGCGCCTCGAAGTAGTCATGGCATACGGGCTTGTACATGGTCACCGGTGGAATCTCGTCCTCTCCTCGAGGCCGGGATTCGATATAGAACGAGCCGCCGTTGACGGAGCCCTCGGAGAAGGGAAACCCTGACGTGACCCCGACCTTCTCCACACCGGGAAGCGTAGCCACCCGATCTTTCACCTGCCGATAGAAGCGGCTGGCCTCGGCGAGGTCGCTTCCGCTGCCATAGCTGAGCCCAACGAGAAGGATGCCCTCTGCGTCGAATCCCGGCTCCACCGCCCGTAGCCGGGTGAAGCTGCGCAGCACGAGCCCGGATCCCACGAGAAGCACTACGGCGATGGCCAACTGCCCCGCCACCAGTGCGTCCCGCGTCCGGTGAGTCTCGGGACCGGCGGTGGTTCTCCGCCCCGCTCCCGCCAACCCGCCGGCCACGCTCCCGGGGAAGGCGCGGGTGAGCGGAAGGAAGCCGAACGCGAGCCCGACCAGCAACGAGAGAATTCCGGAGAAGGCGAGGACGGTCGCGTCCAGGTGCACCTCGCTGAGCCTGGGAAGGTCGACAGCCCCCTTCGACACCAGAAGGTCGATCCCGAGAGCCGCGAGGAGGACTCCCAAGGCCCCACCGGCGATGCCCAGCGTGATGCTCTCGGAAAGGAATCCAGCGGTCAGTCGTCGCCGGCTGGCCCCCAGGGCGGCCCGGATCGCTGTTTCCTTCCGGCGCGCCTCGGCCCGCACAAGGAACAGGTTTGCCACGTTGGCGCACGCGATGAGCAGCACGAAGCCCACCGTTCCCAGGACGATCCAGAGCGGAGACCTCACGTTGCGAGTCATGATGTCACGCAAGCGCTCCACTGACGTCGACCACCCGATCTCGTCCAGGAACTCGGGGGTGAGATCTCCGAACATCTCGGGAAGCCGGGCCTGCAGATCCCTGACATGTCCGCGGGCGGATTCCAGTTCGGCTCCCGTGTTCAGTCGGGCCACCAGCTCGAGGCCGAAGGTGCCGAAGTCTCCGGCCGGGTCCACATACAGGGGGACGAGCGCGGCGGTCTCCGGGGCCCACGATGAGAACGAGGGCGGAAGCACCCCCACGATCTGGGTCGGGACTCCGTCCAGCTCCACGGTCCGACCCGTCACGCCTGGATCCGACCCGAACCGACCGGACCATCCAGCATGCGTGAGTATCGCGACGGGTGCGGCCTCCCGCTGCGTGTCCGCAGAGGTGAAGGGCCTCCCCAGTCGCGGTTGAACGCTTAGAACGTCGAAGAAATCCGCGGTCACCTGCAGGAGCCGAATACGGGCCGGTTCCTCGCCACCGGTGAGGTTCCTCTGAGCGTTCGTGTACGCGGCCAGGGCCGAGAAAGGCTGAGCGTTCTCCCGGTACAAGCGAATCGTGCCTGACGAGTTGTTCAGGTTGGGTAGATCGATCCCCGGAGCGTGATGACGGATCACCACCACTCGATCGGACTCGGGGAAGGGGAGGGGCCGGATCAGGATCGCGTTGACCACCGCGAAGAGGGCCACGTTCGCGCCGATGCCCAGAGCCAGGGTCGCCACCGCCACGATGGTGAATCCTGGCCTCAGGGCGAGCGCTCGCACGGCGAGCCGAACCTCGCGGATCAGGTTGGTCATGATTTCCCTTCCTCCCCCGCTCATTCGATTTCGTCGCCCTGGATGAACGGTAGCGGGGGTCGCTTCTCGGGCGCGTGCACGACGGTCGGCGAGACGCTCCCGGGGGACTCGCCTCGTGATGTCCCAGAGAGTGGTGATGCCGGCTGCCAGAATTGGCGGGATCCCACCTCGCTCGTGGGCTTCCCTGAGGCTGTGCTCCAGGTCGACCAGGAGCTCACGGCCATACTCGGCGCGAAAGGTTCGGGGCAGCCAGAGGGTCCAGCACCGGCAGATCCACAACATGAAGCGAACTGTGAGCGAAGAGCGGCGGGTCATCCGACCGTCCTCGCTTCGCCCGCATGGACCTCGTCCACGAGAGATTGCATCCTGTCCGCCTCTGCTCGCAGCACCCGCTGGCCCGGCCCGGTAATGCGGTAATACCTCCGCCGCTGGTCGTCGTCGGGATCCGCCTCTCCCTCCAGCGGTTCGATCAGCCCCGCCTCCGTGAGCTCTCGTATCGTGCCGTAGAGCGTGGCGGGCCAGAGACGGACGCGCCCCTCGGTGCGCTCCTCCACCCGGGTGCGGATCTGGAACCCGTGACCGACGCCCTCCGCAGACAGTGCGAGCAGGACGTGGAACCAGGCGGGCTTGAGAGGAAGCAGATCCAGCGGGGAGCGAGGGTCCCTCCTCATGGCGACCTCAACATGCAGGCGGATTCAGTATGAATTCGTATCGGTATGACTCCATACTGGATTCTCCTCCCCGAGGTTTCAGGAGGTCGGATCTGCGGCGCGGGTGAGTGTGCCGACGTCCGATGGTCGGCGCCGGCCCGTTCGGCGGGCATCGCATCCGAGCTCCCGCGAAGACACCGCCTCACTGGCCTCCGACGCAGGTCCGCGCCTCAAGCGGGGCCGCCCAGACTGCTGGTGGATACGGCGGGGTTGCGAAGTCGGACGCCCTCTCTCTCCACCACGAACGCTTCCACCGCGTAGTAGCCTGGGAGCCCCAGCCGATGAAGAAGATCGGCGGTTGCGCGGTTGCGCTGTTCCACCCGTTGCCAGAACTCCCTCTGGTCGAATCCAGGGAAGAGAGCGACGTCCTTCTGGGACTGGTGCTTGAATATGGCCAGGACCTTCAGTCGGAGCTCCTCCTCCGAGAGAGGAACGAGGACAGTGGCCTCGTCGACGGTCCATTCCTGCCAGGCCCCCCGGTACAGCCATAGGTCCGGCTCGGGACCGGAGTACGCCTCCAGCCCTCGCCGTACCGCCTGCCGACACATCCGGTGTGTGCCGTGGGGGTCGGACAGATCACCCGCGGCGAAGACGATCTCCGGACGGGTTTCCTCGAGGACCGCTACCACCCGCTCCACGTCTCGCTCGGATATCGGCTCCTTGCGAACTCCTCCCGTCTGGTAGAAGGGGAGGTTCAGGAAGCGTGCCGACTCGGGCCCCAGCCCTACGCTCTCCAGCGCGGACACAGCTTCCGTTTCACGGATGGCCCGCTTGATCTCCTGTACCTCGGCAATGTCCACCTCGCCCGGTTTCTTGTCCCTGAGGACCCGGCGTACCATGTCCGCCAGCGACGCCCCGGGCGTGGACACGCCGGGGAAGATGGCGCTCACGCGCTCCAGGAAATCGAGATACCGTCGCACCTCGTGGTCGAAGACGGCGATGTTTCCGGAGGTCTGGTAGGCCACGTGGATGGAATTCCGGTTCTCGCAGAGCTTTCGCAGCGTGGCGCCCATCGAGATCACGTCGTCGTCCGGGTGTGGAGAAAACACCAGGATGCGGCGTTCCCGAGGGAGCTTGCTCTTCCCTCGGATCTTCGAGATCAGCTCGTTGAACACGTCTCCGTTTACCACCCCGACCGAGCCGTACCGAGCGGCGAGCGAACTCAAGGAATTGTCCCGGTAATCATCGACGCCGAGCCGGAGAATCGACTTGTCGGTCCGGAGGCTGAGCCAGATCACCGCGCTCGTCTCGAGAGCCGGTGTCCACTCTACCTCGCCCAAAACCCAGGGAGTCGCCACACGGGTGAGCCGGGCGGCAGCGGCGCCGTCGACGAAGAACGTTGCGTTGGGGTGATCCTGGAGATAAGTGGCAGGGACGTCCGGATCGACGTCACCCTCGACGGCCCGCCGGACCACCGGAGCCTTATGCTCCCCCGTGGCGATCAGCGCGATCTCCCGGGCTCCCAGGATGGTCTCCACGCCCATGGTGATGGCTTCCAGGGGAACGTTCGCTTCCCCGAAGAAGTCAGCAGCAGCGTCCCGGCGAGTTACCGTGTCGAGGAAGATCAGCCGGGTCCGTGAGTCCTTCCCCGATCCCGGCTCGTTGAAGCCCACGTGCCCACTGCGACCGATTCCCAGGATCTGGAAGTCGATCCCTCCCACGGCCGCGATGGCGGCCTCATACTCGGCACAATGCTGCGGCACCAGATCCAGAGGCAGATCGCCCCGGGGGATGTGCACGTTCTCGGGCACGATGTTGATGTGGTCGAAGAGGTTCTCCCACATGTACCGGTGATAGGAGTGAATACTCCCGGGATCCATGGGGAAGTACTCGTCGAGGTTGAAGGACACGACGCGAGAGAAGTCCAATCCGTCCTCCCGGTGAAGCCGGATCAACTCCCGGAAGATGCCGAGTGGCGTGGATCCCGTCGGAAGCCCCACAACGGTGCTGCGCCCCTGACCATTGTGGTCGTCGATGATCTCGGCGAGGCGGCGGGCCACCACCGTCGCGAGCTCTTCGTGGTCGGGGATGATGACCACGCGGGTGCGCTCCCGTTTGCTAGACCGGATCGACATGGGGGATCTCATCTTCGGGCTCGATGTCGCCACGGTCTCCGGGAGGATCCAGAGCCCGTCGAGAGTACCCGGAACCCACGGGCAGTCTACCACGATCCGGGGTGCGGTGACAAACGGAGAGGCGCCCCCCAGATTCGAGGAAGCCGGAGCCTCAACCCGGAAATCGAGCTCGTGCGCATCGGATCGACCCCCGCATCACGGACCGTCCCGTCCGTGAGCAGCCCTGGAGGCCCCATGACTGCGCGTCACGCCCTCTGTTCCGCGCTCGCGATCCTCTGCCTCACGCCCCTCTTCACTCCCCTTGCTGCCCGCGCGCAGGGGCACGGCCTCGTGAGCCCAGACGGGACCGTTGACTGGAACCGTTACTACACGGCGGGAGAGACGGAGCAGATTCTCCGGGAGCTGGCGGTCCTCTATCCGGGGCTGACCGAGCTCTACTCCATCGGGAAGAGCTTTGAGGGCCGGGACCTGTGGGTCATGGAGGTCACCGACGAGCAGACGGGGGCGGCGGCTGACAAGCCGGCCCTCTATCTGGACGGGGGCATCCACGCCGGAGAGCTCACGGGCTCCGCCGTCGCCCTCTATACCCTGGGAACCCTCCTCCAGGGATACGGACGGGATGCGGAGGTCGCGGACCTGCTGGGCACCTACACCTTCTACATCCGGCCCAAATTCAACCCCGACGGCTCGGACCTGGCTCTCATACAGGACCAGCTGCTGCGGAGCACGGTCCGTCCCTGGGACGAGGACGAGGACGGAACGGCAGACGAGGATCCACCTGAAGACCTGGACGGAGACGGCTGGATCACCATGATCCGGCTACCGGACCCCGAAGGAGCGTGGTACGCACTCCCTGAGGACCCGAGAATCATGATCCGGGCCGGAGGTGAGGGCGGCGGTGCGGGCCAGGGCGCCGCAGCCGAACCGTCTCCCACGATCCCAGATGGGGCCCGACGATACCGCCTGCTCCGGGAAGGGTCAGACAACGATGGCGACGGAAGCATCAACGAGGATGGGATTGGCGGCATCGACATGAATCGCAACTTCCCGCGGAACTGGGAGCGGGAGCACCTGCAGGCCGGGGCTGGCCCCTTTCCCCTGTCCGAGCCCGAGACCTACGCCACGGCGGGATTCGTGCGGGGTCACCCCAACATCGTCAGCGTCGTCCACGGGCACACCTCCGGAGGCTTTGTCTATCGGCTTCCGTCAGCCTCCGCGCCCTCTCTCTTCCCCGAAAACGACCTGATGCTGATCGAGCATCTGGGCACCTTCTACACCCGGACCACGGGACGGCCGGTCCGCCCCAGTGCCACCCATCCCACCCGGCATCGCTATGGGACCCTGATCACCTGGGCGTACTGGGACCACGGAGTGGTGGGCTGGGTGCCGGAGTACTCGCCGGGGCCCGAATCCTGGGTGACGGACTACGACGGGGACGGGGACATCGACTCCGTAGAGGAGATGCGCTTCAATGACGAGGAACTGGGCGGGCGATACTTTTCGTCCTGGTCGGCCTTCGACCATCCCGATCTAGGACCGGTGGAGATCGGCGGCTGGCGTTCGAAGTTCTGGGGGCAGAATCCGCCCGCGGAATTCCTCCAGGAAGAGTGCCGAGCCCAGGTTCCGTGGATTCTCTACCTGATCCGTCAGGCGCCGCGGCTGGAATTGGATGGACTGGCGGTCTCCCCAATCGGGCAGGGGCTCGCCCGGGTCCGAGTCACAGTCTTCAACTCCGGATTTCTCCCCACAAGCCTCACCGAGAGGGGTGCGGTGGGGCGGGCGGTGGAGAATGGAGACGTCCGGGACCGGGTGGTTCGGCCGCCAGTGGTTACCCTGGAGCTGGACGGCGCCGATCTGGTTGCCGGGGAGCCCCGGGTCGTGGTGGACCACCTCCGGGGGCAGGGACCGTTTCTCCAGGAGGCGGGAGAGCCCATGGTGGAGTTGGAGTGGAGAGTCCGGCCGGCCTCACCACGAGCGAGGGTTCGGGTGGTCGCCCGCTCGGATAAGGCGGGCGTCGTCCGCTCGGAGTGGGTGGGGATCCGCTAGCCGAGACAGGCACCCGTCGAGGGGGAAGCCCCTCGGAGTCGACCACCGCATTTCCGGGCCCGACCGCGGGCTCTCAGGCCCGGGAGCGCCAGAGGAGGAACCCTATGGCGCCCCCGAGAAGAGCTCCCCAGAAGCGACCCACGATCCAGCCCACGGCGATTCCCAGGAGAAAGGCCGTGACCGGCGGAACACGCCAGGGCTCCCTGGACCGGGTGGGCCCCTCGTTCCCTCCCATTTCGTTCCGGTCCATTGGATTCGTCGGCAACGGCTGTGGCCCGGCTCAGAAGTCCCGCCAGATTTCCTGGCGTACGAGATCCCTCAAGCCGGCGGATCGAGGCCGGCTCGTCGGATCCGGAAAGAGGCGTTGGGTGGCCGCATCAAGGCCAGCCGAGAATGTGTCCAGGGCGGCGAAGTTCTTCAGCCTGAACACCCGCATGTGGGTCCAGTCGGCGCCTGGGGCGCCGGTGACCACCGCAGGTGTGTATGTGCGAACCTCCTCGAAGACGCCCGCTTTTCTCGCCTCCTCGTCGATGGGCTCCGCGAACTCCCGAATGTAGGCTGAGTAATCGGCCAGACTCCCGGGCCGGGCCCGCCAGTAGTAGACCACGTAGATGGGGCCGTCCGCCGGCAGAGCATCGACGGTTTCCAGGATCGGCGAGAAAGATCCCGGCATCGGCGTGCCGCAAGGCGGGTCGCCGCCGGCGAATAGGACCGGAATCCAGATGAGCGAAAGCGTGAAGGGTGCTCCGGAGAGCATGCGTCGTCGTGTCCTCATTGCTGACTCCTGCTGCGGAGGGGACTCAGAGGGCGGCGTCCTGGCCGACCGTACCGGGGACTCGCGCGAAGTCTTCATCGAACCTTCACCTGGTAGTTGCTGTGCCTCCACATCCGCATCCGGCCGTCGGCGTCCGTCTCGAAGACGATCTCCTCGCCGGGCTCGCCGTCACTTCGGACCCGCCGGAATACGGAGCCTTCCACGTGCTGCAGCCGGGTCATCGACTCCAGCGGATCGTCCGTCGGCAGCCCCACGACGGCGAGCTCCCCCTTCCACAACAGGGCCACGCTCTCTCCGCCGAGCGGACGCTCGTACAGTCCCAGGTAGCGTTCCAGAGACGGATCCGGCTTCGACGCGCCTTCCGGGTCTTTCAGCGCCTCCTGGATCGCCGGTGCAAGGATGTCGTAGGCCTGTTGAGCGTAGCGGCTGGCGTTCACACCCTGCGCGTTCACCATGAAGGCGGTGGCCACCTTCTCTCGGGGGCGAAGGAGGAGATGGCTCCGGTAGCCGGGGCAGGAGCCGCCGTGACCCACGAAAGTCTTGTCGTCCGACTTCCACACGGAAAACCCGATTCCGCGGGCGACCTCCCCGTCGGGCTCCAGCCAGTGGACCCGGTACATCTCCCTCAAGGTATTCCGGTCCAGGATGCCATCGTCCTTCCCTTCCAGCGCCCGGAATTGCCACGAAGCGAAGCGTGCCAGGTCTTCCACGGTGGAGACGAATCCGGCGGCGGCGGCAATTCCGCGGACCGAATAATCGTGCACGACGCTCCGAGTCCGCCCCCGGCTTCTGGCCGTGTAGCCGGTGGCGAACCTGCCGTGCCGAAGGTCGTCGGGGTGATCCGTATGGGTATCATCCATCCCCAGGGGGCCCAGGATGCGCCTGCGAACGTACTGGTCGAAGGAGGTCCCGGATGCCGCCGCCACGATTTCCCCGGCCAGGGTGAGGCCCAGGTTGGAGTACTGATAGGTGGAGCGGGCCGGGTATAGCATGGATTGCGCGGCGACCCGCTCGACCACCTGCTGGCGGGTGGGGAACGGGTAGTCGGGACCGGTCCAATACGGGTAGTCGGACTCCCTCGGCAGGCCGGCGGAGTGGGTCAGGATTCCCTCGACGGTGACCGGTCCCGCCTCGGGGTACTTGTCTTCGATGGCGAACCAGTCCAGATGCCTGGCAACGGGGTCGGCGAGGCTCAGGAGTCCCTCATCGCGGAGCTGCATCACCGCGACGCTCGTAAAGAGCTTGGAGATGGAGCAGATGCTGTACATCGTGCTCGGGCTCGCCGGGATCTGCCGCTCCCGGTCCGCGTAGCCGAAGCCCTTCGCCCATAGCAGCTCCTGGTCGTGCACCACCGCCATGGAGACACCGGGAAGGTCCTCGTAGGCTTGCTCGGCGTCCATCCAGGTCTCGAGCAAGTGGAGCGCCTCGGCGACCCGGGGATCATCGCCCAGCGCCTGACCCTCGGCCGCTGGCGGTGCCGAGACGACGGTGACAACGGGCAGAAGAAGCCAGGGCAGGGCGAATAACCGACGACCGTTCGGCCAACCAGGGGATCTCATGGAGTCCTCCTCATGAAGACGGGCCTCGCCGCTTGGCGGTCCCGGGCGAGGGACGCCGGGAACCCCCGGGCGACCGGCCGGCACGCCCTGGACCCGGGCGATCGGGGAATCCTGAGTGCTGATGATTCAGGAGAGTCTATCCCCGCCGCGGTGGTGTGACAAATGGGTCAATGGACTCCCGCTCAGCGCCCCATGGCAGCGCTTCCTTCCATCCACTAACATCTCAACCGGATCTGGAGCCGCCGGTCGCGGTCGGCACATTGCCACTGCGGGGCTGGAGAGCACCCGGGCGCGAGCGGATTGGCCCCGGGCCTGACCTGTGGACGGACGAATCAAACACAGACCGGACCATGAGAGACTTCCTGAAGACACTGGGGATCGAAGAGCGCAATCTGGGGGGATTCTGTGGCGATTGGATGGGATCCGGCCCCGAGTTGGAGGTCACCACCCCGATCGATGGTAGCCCCATCGCGAGCGTGACCCAGGTCACCGAGGACGAGTACGAGACCATCGTGGCCCGAGCCCACGACGCCTTCCTCGAGTGGAGGAAGGTCCCCGCCCCCAAACGGGGCGAGATCGTGCGCCAGCTGGGCAATTGCCTCCGGGAGGTGAAGCACGAGCTCGGCCGGCTGGTGACCCTGGAGATGGGAAAGATCCTCGCCGAGGGTGAGGGCGAGGTTCAGGAGATGATCGACATCTGCGACTTCGCGGTGGGCCAGTCTCGCCAGTTGTACGGTTTCACCATGCAGTCCGAGCGGCCCGACCACCGGATGTTCGAACAGTGGCATCCGCTGGGGGTCGTGGGCGTGATCACCGCGTTCAACTTCCCGGTGGCCGTGTGGAGCTGGAACTCGGCGCTCGCGGCTGTCTGCGGGGACAGCGTGCTCTGGAAGCCCTCCAGCCAGGTGCCCCTCTGTGCCATCGCGTGCACGATGATCGCGGAACAGGTCTGCAGTGAGAACGACGTGGATCCCGCCATGTTTTCCCTGGCGGTGGGCCGGGGAGCCACGGTAGGCGAGCGGCTCCTTCACGACAGGCGGATTCCCCTGATCTCCTTCACCGGGAGCACCCGCATGGGCCTCCGTGTAGCCGAGGCGGTGGGGAAGCGCCTGGGGCGGACCATCCTCGAGCTGGGCGGAAACAACGCCATCATCGTGACGCCCCACGCCAACCTCGACATGGTGCTGCCGGCGATCCTCTTCGGAGCCGTGGGGACGGCCGGCCAGCGCTGCACCACCACGCGGCGAATCATCGTCCACGAGTCCATGCGCGAGGAGCTGGTCGGTCGGTTGGTGCGCGCCTACCAGGACGTGCGCATCGGCGACCCGATGAGCGCCGGCACGCTCATGGGTCCGCTGGTGACGAAGGGCGCGGTGCGGGACCTCCAAAACGCCATCGAGAGAGTGCAGAAGGAAGGCGGCGAGATCCTCTGCGGCGGTGAGCCCCTGGACGGACCCGACTTTCCGGGTGGCCACTACGTCCGTCCCTGTATCGCGACGGCCCGGAACGAATACCGCATCGTCCAGGAGGAGACGTTCGCTCCCATCCTCTACATCATCGGCTACGGCAATGCGTCGTCCTCGCCTCGGGAGGCCGTTGCCGAGATCGAGGAAGCCGTGGCGACCCACAACGGGGTCCCGCAGGGACTCTCGTCAGCCATCTTCACCGAGCATGTGCGCGAAGCGGAGTACTTCCTCTCGCACCGCGGAAGCGACTGCGGAATTGCCAACGTCAACATCGGCACCAGCGGCGCCGAGATCGGCGGCGCTTTCGGAGGAGAGAAGGAGACCGGAGGCGGCCGGGAGTCGGGGTCCGACGCGTGGAAGGGCTACATGCGGCGGCAGACCAACACCGTCAACTGGTCGCAGGAGTTGCCGCTGGCGCAGGGCATCAGCTTCGGCTAACGAATCCCGGCCGTCGGCGGGGCGGTCGAGGGCTCCGAGGGCCTCAGGCTTCTCGATTCGTCAGAAGTCGAGAGCCTCTCCGGGTCGCACACGGCCATTCGCCGAGTGGCGGGCCGCCTGGCTGCCGACGAGGGCTAGGATTCTGACCTCCCCCGCAGCTCCTGGTCGGCCTGGCGTCCGATCTGCGCGACGATCCCTGGCAGAGCCTCCACGTCCTCCTGGCTGGTTCGGAAGTTCACGATACACGCCCGCAGAGCGAATCGCCCTCGGATGACCGCGTTGGAAAGAAAAGCCTTCCCGCCGAGCTCCATCTGACTTAGAAGCTTGCGATTGAGCTCGTCGAGATACCTCTCCACCGACTCCTCGCCCGTGCCGGTCCTGAGATCGCCGGGAACGTATCGGAAGGCGGTGATGCTCAGGCCGTGAGTCATGGCTTCCAGCTCGGGGTGATCCTGCGCGAGGTCGTGCAGCTCCTTCGCCAAACGGATGTCCTCGCGAATCATCTGCGTGTAGCCTTCGCGACCGGCCTGGCGAAGCTGCAGCCAGACCTTGAGAGCCCGGAATCCACGGGAGTTCTGAATGCCATAGTCCACGTAGTTGAGGGCTTCCTCCTGGAAGTGGTAGTACGGCGGGTGGTAGGAGAACGCCCGGCGAAGTGCGGCGGAGTCGCGAACCAGCGTGCATCCCGCTTCCAGGGGCGTGTACAGCCACTTGTGTGGATCCACGGCCACGGAGTCGGCGTGATGAAGCCCCCTCAGGTCGCTGTCCGGTTCCGATACGGCCGCGGCGAACCCCCCATAGGCTCCGTCCACGTGGAACCAGAGGTCGAGCTTCTGACAGAGCGTGGCGATGGCGGGCAGGGGATCCACTGCACCGGTGCTCACCGATCCGCCGGTCCCGATCACCATGAACGGCTGATCCCCTCGGCGCACATCCTCGGCAATCGCGTCTCGGAGCGCGTCGATGCTCATGCGCAGGTCGGGGTCCGTGGGCACCCATCGGATCGAGTCGGTGCCGAGGCCGGCCAGGTCCGTGGCCTTCTGGACCCACGTGTGGGTCTCCTCCGAGGCGTAGAGCCTGAGCCTGTTCGCGTCACCGTGCATCAGGCCGGCCGCCCGGACGTCCCACGCCGCTTTCGCGGCCCGCGCCGCCAGGAGGCCCACGAAGTTGGCCACGTTTCCGCCGCTGGTGAGGAGACCCCCGCAGTCATCCGGATAGCCGATGAGCTGGGCGATCCAGCGGACGGTCTGGGCCTCGATCTCGGTGGCCATCGGCGAGAGCTTCCAGGCACCGACATTGGGGTTCACCGCCGCTGCCAGAAGATCCGCCAGCATACCGAGGGGGGCGGGTGCCGAGGTGATGTATCCGAAGAAGCGGGGGTGACCGTTGTAGAGGGAGTGCTCGATGAGGAGATCGGTGGCCTCGCTCAGTATGGCTTCCGCATCGGTCCCCTGCTCGGGCAGCGGGTTTTCGAAAGCGAGGGCCTGCCGGACCGCGGAGGGAGGCGCTCCCGGCGTCACCCGTTGCTCTCTGATGGAGGCCAGAAGCTCGGAAATGCGATCCACCAGATCGTGGCCGAGCTTTCGGAACTCGACGGGATCCATGTCGATGGGCGCTCGCCTATGCTTCGAGCTCTGTTCGGTCATCGGGGCCTCATCCCTGGTCTTCGACTCCATCGTCGCCGCTGGCTCGAACGCGGGGACTCCACTCGTGGCTCTCTCGTCCATCAGCGCAAGCCGTGGAACAGGTCCGTCTCGCGCTCCCGGCTGGGGGTGACCAGGCTGTAGACCCGGTAGAACTCCTGGGATCCCCAGAGGCCCCGGTGGTGGTCGGGCGAGAGGTCCTCGAGTCGGTTGTAGATGGCCATCTGCGACTCGTGTTTCGTCACGGCCCGCCAGACGGTGGGCCAATGCTGCTGCGTGTCGAGGACGGCGCTGATGGCCCAGTCCGGCCAGGGGGTGGCCTGACGCTCGACTCCTTCCACCGTGATCGTGAGCTTCTTGAACGCTGCCTGGTACGCGGCCCACTTCCGCTCCGGCCAGGCCACGTAATAGAGCTTGCTGACTCTGTGAGGTGGAAAGGCCCCATTGCCGCTGGACAGCACCAATCCGGGATCCGCGGTCGCCATCGTGGCCGCGGTGGCGAGCTGGGAGATGGCGATGTGGTCGGGATGGCCGTACGCTCCGTCGGGGCCGAACGTGATCACCACCTGGGGTCGGACCCGCCTGAGGTGGTGCACGATGCGGGATATGGCTTCTCGTGGGTCGGCCTGGTCCAGCTCGCCGTCCAGGTAATTGAGAAACTGGACTTCACGAACTCCCAACTCCCCAGCGGCGGTCCGGAGCTCCGACTCGCGAATCCGTCCGAGGGCGTCCGGTCCCGCGTGCTCTCTCCCGTCCGGGTACCGTCCCCGCTCCCCTCGTGTCGCGGTGACCAGGTACGTCTCCACGCCTTCGGCGTGGTATTTCGCGAGGGTTCCACCCACCCCCAACGACTCGTCGTCGGGATGCGCCAGGATGCACATGAGTCTGAGCGGTGTTCCCATGGGTCTTCCGTCTTCGTTGTTTCTTGGCTGGGTTGCGGTCGATCGTTTCCCGGTCGGGGAGTCGCGTCGTCCGCTCTGGGGCGGCGGAACCCGAACAAGGGTTCCGGTCCCTAACCCTGAATGCGGAAAAGGTGGCATCGGCAGGTCATGGAGGGCCAACCGGCCAGTCCCTCCACGGGGTCATGGCTGGTGCGAGACGGGGGCGACTCCACGGGGAATTGAAGATCGGCGAGCCAGCCTGGGGCCAGAAGTCTACCGGCTCTCCGACGTCAGCTCCTCGGCTTTCCGCAGGGCCGCTTCCACCAACGCGCGACCCGCCGGGTCGGCATCGGACCACAGCTCCGCGAAGCGTCCGTACGCCGCGGCGGAGAGGGAGCGCTGACCCAGGGCCTCCAGGGTTCGAGCCTCTCCCAGGCACGCGGGGGCGGTATAGACGAAGTCGTATCCCTCGCTCAGGCTTCGGTACCACGGTAGGGCTTCCTCGTGCCGGCCCAGCGCCCGGAGGAGCTCGGCCCTGAGGTATCGGTCGTGAGCCAGGGCGAAGAAGGGTGAAAGGGTCTTCTCCTCGGCGCTGGCGCGCAACTCGTTTCGCTCGATTCGGTTCAGGGCTCCGGCGAGATCCCCCTTCCGCCAGGCGGCGCGGGCGCGAAGGCTCCGACCCAGAGATCGAGCGAAAGCCCGGGCGGCTTCTGATGCCCGAGCTGTCTCGAGCTGTCGGGCCAGATCCTCCACCCGGGCTGAACCGACCTCCAGGGAGATGAGACCCGTGACGTAGTCCCGGATGAAGAGATGCCTGCCATTGTGGACGGCCAGGTACACGAAATCGGTTCCCGCGCCGGCGGGGTCCCACGAATCGAGCTCCAGGAGCAGCCGGTTTGCATCGTCCAACCCCCGCTGGGACGGGGCGCCGGTGTGAGGCAGGGCGATGTCCGTCGCGATTGCCGGTGAAGACAGCTCGGCCAGTGACCAATACAGTGCCTCGAGCTCCAGCGACCAATGGTCTTCAAGAGAGCGCGCATCCTGCAGGTACCGTTGGGCCTGAGACCACCTCCCGCTCGCCAGGCTGGACTGCGCCGCCAGCAGGAGGCCCAGAGCCTCCCAGTCTTCACCGTGTCGGGGCTCGGCGAGTAGAAGGGCGAATCTCTCCGCAGTCTCGAAGTCGTGGCGAGCCGAGGCGACTCGCCCGGCCGCGAGTCCGATTGTCAGAGGGTCCTGATTCCGGAGGTCCGTCAACGCCGCTCGACGCTCCTCCTCGCTCCCCCAGGCGAAGGCGCGGACGGCCATCCAAACGGGGGCCTGGTCCGCCTGAGGATCGATTCCAGCAGAGAGGGAATCGAACCAGGCCCGATCGTCCCTCTCCGCGGCAAACTCCAGGAGGCGGTAGCGAGCCTCGCCGTGGTTGAGATTGACCTCGATAACGCTTTTCAGGAGAGGCTCGGACTCGCTCCGCGGACGGCCCCGGACGGAATTGAAGTGGAACAGTACCTCCGCCAGACCATACTGGGCCTGCCGGTCCTGCGGCCAACGAGTGAGCACCTGGCGGTATCGGTCTTCCGCCTCACCCACATCCCCCTTCAGGAAGGCATCCCATCCCCGCAGGAGCAGCCGATCCCGCTCAGAGAGCCGTCCAGCATAGCCCACCGCCTGGCGAGAGGCCGCCTTCGCCAGTGAGAACTGGAAATCGAACTCTGCAGCCAGCGAGAGCCGGTACCAGGCTTCCGCGTAGGCCGAATCGAGCGCGACCGCTCTTTGGTAGGCATCGACCGCGTGGGAGTAACGGGCTGCTCGCAGCTCCGTGTCGCCCTGTGCCACCGCCCTGCGGGCGTCCATCGACGAAGTTGGCGCTCCGGAGGTCCCCGGAAGCCCGTCCGCTGCCGCTCCCAGCCGCTCCAGGAAGCGGATGGACAGCGCGTCGGCCATCTCGAACACCTCCTCCAGGGTCCCCTGAGCGCGGGCTGTGAACGGAGGCCCACTGGGGTTCTCACGGTCGTAGAGATCGGCCGAGATTCGTAGGTTCTCACTGCCCGTCTGAAATACCTCACCCATGATCAGATATCGCGCTCCAAAGTAGCGGCCGACGGTCGAGGCGTACGCCCGCGTAAGGGGCACGTGGGGCTCGCGGCTCTCGAGGTATCCGAGCAAGTCCCGGTGGTCGATGCTGCGGATCTCGCCAGCGCCGTCGAGGTTCCGGCTGATCGAGGCGAGGAGGGCTTCACGCAGGAACACCTCGTCCTCGCTCCCTCGGACCGTGAAGGGGAATATCGCAACATCTGAGCGCGAGCGGGGTGCCTCCTCTCCCGCCGGGGTCGCGCCGCCCGGCGCGGCGGGGGTCCAGTCTCCGGAGGTGGTCCCTACAAGGGTGCCCGAGTCGGCCGGAACGGCTGTGCGAAAGACGATGAGAAGGGCAATGATGGACAGCGCGAAGTTGACCGGAACGCCGATGCGCTCCGCTCTGGTTAGAGTCTGCCGGCCCGGCCCGCCGTGAAAGTAGGCCACGAGAAGGACGCTGGGCACCCAGGATACGAGAAGGACGATGGCACCGTCCACCCATCCAGCCGCGAGGCCGTACCGCCCCGCGAGCCAGTCCAGGGCCTCGACCATTGCCCACGAGAGGCCGAGATACGCGAGGAAGAGCTGAGGTACGCGCCGTCGCAACAGCTCCTGTATGCTCCAGGGTCGGGGGACGACGTCCACCAGGGTCTCGACGGCAGGCGAAACCGACCGACTGCCAACTGCCAACTCCTCCAGCCCCGGCACGATTAGATGCTCTCCGCAAACCGCGTACACTCGAACGGGCTGGGCCACATTCTTGAGGGGAACGTCACCAAGAGCGACAGCGGACAGCGTGGGGTGATTCTTGATTTCGTCGAAGACCTTTGCGGAGATGAGAACACTGCCGGGGACTCCCAGGCTCTCGATCCGGGAAGCCACATTCACGCTGTCCCCGTAGGCACCCTGATCGTCGTACGCAATCTCACCCTGATGAATGCCCACCCGAAGAGGAAGAGCCGGCTCGCTTTGAAGCCGCTGTTGGATCCTCATGCCTGCCGTGACCGCCTCGACGGCACTGGGGAAGATGCTCAGGCTCCCGTCACCGAGGAACTGGATGAGATCTCCGCCGTGCTCGGATACGGCTGCTTCGACGGCTTCCCGGTGGCGCAGGCGGGCATCCCGGGCAGCCTCTTCGTCTTGCTGCATGAGGGCTGTGTAGCCGGCCACGTCCGTGAACATGATCGCGGCCAGATGCCGCTTGTGACCCTTGGCAGACGGCATGGTTCGAGGTGGTGAGGAGCTCCAATACAGCTCGCGACCATCACCCGAAGGCAGGAAGGCTCTGGTGATCGTCTTGAATATAGAATAGAAGACCCCTGAATGCGGCCGACAAGGGGAGAAGACCCGTCGCCTCCAGCCCCCGGCGGCCACCGATTCCTGGACGAGCGGAACGCAGACCTGTGGAGATGCGTTATCTTTCAAGCTTTGATCAAGGAGGTGGCGGATGCCTCCACGACCCGACAGAGCGAGATGCGAGATCATGGATCAGACCCGGACCCCAATCCCATTCCGTGCCATGCCGGTCCTCTCGGCGGCGGTAGCGGGTACCCTTCTCTTCGGTTGTGCGGGGGGAGGTGCGACGCCGCAGGGCTCGGATGAACCCGAGGTGCTGGCCCGGGTTTCCGACACTCCGGTAACGGTATCGGACCTGGGGGACCAGGTCGAGCAGCAGCTCAGCCAGCTCGAGAATCAGTATCAGCAGCGTCGATTCCAGCTACTGGACGCAGCCCTCGAGAGGGCGATTCAGGATCGCCTGCTGGAGGAGGAGGCAGCCCGTCTGGATCTGACGGTGGACGAGCTGCTCGCTGCGGAGGGGGAGGACCGGCTCGAGATCGACGAAGAGGACATCAGCACGTGGTACGAGCAGAACAAGGCCCGGCTCCGTGGAAGAAGCCTGGACGACCTGCGTGCCAGCATCCATCAGTTTCTGGTCAGAACCCGGCAGGAGGAGATTCGCAACGTTCTGGTCGCGCGCCTGCGTGCGGGTAAGGAGGTGGTTTCCTATCTGGAGCCACCTCGCTTCGCTCTGGACAACGAAGGAGCACCCGCCCTCGGGCCGGACGCCGCGAAGGTGACTCTGGTGGAGTTCTCGGACTTCGAGTGCCCTTATTGCCGCTCCTTCCTCCCGACGCTGAGACGGCTCAGGGACGATTACGCCGAGCGGCTCAGGATCGTGTACCGCCAGTTTCCCCTCAACAGCCTGCACCCCAATGCGGCGAAGGCAGCCGAGGCCTCGCTGTGCGCCCATGACCAGGGGCGTTTCTGGGAGATGCACGATTTGCTCTTCGAGGAGCGCGAGTTGGAAGCCGGGGCACTGTTCGATAGGGCGGATCGCCTGGGACTCGACCGCGCGGACTTCGACGAGTGCATGGACTCCGGACGCCACGCTGCTCGGATCCAAGAGGACCTCCGGGAAGGGTCCCTGGCCGGGGTAACGGGCACGCCGGCGCTCTTCGTAAACGGGATTCCCGTACCAGGGGGAGCCGTTCCGTACGAGACAGTGGCCCAGGCCATCGACCGGGAGCTTCGCCGGGTCGAGGAGGGTTAGCGGAGGCCCCCCGGACCGACGGCGCGTTCGGCCCTCCCCCTCGGCCCCGGCGAGTGAGTGCGATCCGGCGGGTCTCCGCCTCCTAAAACGATTCGGGCTGTCCCCTCGTAGTGGTGGGAGGAACGGACCCCGCAACGGACGGAGGGCGTCATGGCCAGCAGCGGAAGAGGATCGACGGGCAACGTGATTGCCGCGATCGCCAGCTTCATCATTCCCGGACTGGGACAGCTGGCCCAGGGTCGCCCTCTGACGGCAATCTTCTTCTTCGTTCTGACCGGATTGATCTGGTTGTTCTCCTTCGGCACGCTGGGGTGGATCGGACACGTGGTGGCGGCTCTGCACGCGGCCTTGTACAAGCCGAAGTACTGAGCGGCCCAATACCTCTGGGGAATTCCAATAGACTGAAGGTGGCCGAGGACTGCCGTTCTCGCTCAGGAGGAGGACCCGCCCGTGCCACACGTCACTATTGAATACACGAGTAACGTCCGTTCGACCCTGGAGCCGCGAGATCTCTTCACCAGGATCCACGACGTTCTGGTGGATGTGGGTGGGATCCGGAGGGGCAACTGTAAGAGTCGGATCGTCGAGCGAGACCAGTTTCTAGTGGGAGACGGCGGAAAAGCAGCCGCCTTCGTCCACGCCGATGTGCGGTTCCTCGAGGGGCGACGGGACGGCGTGAAGCAGCAGATCGGACGGGAACTCCTTGCGGTCTTGCGGGGAAGCTTCTTCGGACCGCCTGAAGTGGACGATCTACAGCTCACGGTGGAGCTGCACGACATTCCGCGCTCGGCCTACTTCAAGTTTCCCGAGGGGACGCTGGGCTGAGGGCCAGCGGCTGGCCCAACGGCTGCCGCATCCTCCCGGAGACCCGAGCACCATGCCAGGACTCCCGCGCGACATCGTCGAGCCCGGCCCGGACCAGGAGTCCGTCTGGGACTATCCGAGACCGCCCCGAGTGGGGCTCGTTTCCGCCCGGGTGCGAGTGGAGTTTGCCGGCGAGACCATCGCGGACACGGGGTCGGCGCTTCGGGTCCTGGAGACGGCCCACCCACCCACCTACTACATCCCACCCGGTGATGTGCGGAGCGAGTACCTCAGCCCCGGAATCGGCCGGAGCTTCTGCGAGTGGAAGGGTGTGGCTGCCTACTGGAGCCTGCAGATCGGAGATCGGTGGGCACGGAATGCGGCGTGGAGCTTTCCCGATCCCGCTCCGCCCTACGAGGAGCTCCGGGATCGCCTCGCTTTCTACGCCCAGCGGGTGGGCGGCTGCTACGTGGGCGAGGAGCGGGCGACGCCTCAGCCTGGACACTTCTACGGCGGCTGGGTGACCTCGAAGGTCGTGGGGCCCTTCAAGGGGGAGCCGGGAACAGAGGGCTGGTAGGTCGAGGTCAACGGGTGTGACAGCAATGTTCTGTGGCACCACCGCAATCCACTTGTAATGGTTCTTTACAGTTTGCCTCCACTGAAGTCCCCACGAGCACCTCCCGTAAGGTAGACGCGAAGGCGCTGATGGTCGGAGTGCCACGTGGTGTCACAGAGGCTCACGATTGTGGCACGCATGCAAACATCTGTGGGTCCAAGGCCGCAAGATCTGGAATGGCCTGTTCCATCGCGTAGACCCCTGCATCATCCTGATTCACCCCCAAGAAACCCCACGCCATCGCCACTTCATCCCTGTGGTCGCCTTCCGCGACGCTCCACCTGCGAACCGAGGCATGGCGGTTGCCCGAAGGTCTCCTGCCAGCTTGAGCGAAAGCGACCACTGAGATCCATAGGAGAATTCCAAATGTTCCACCGGAGACGGCATTCACTCTTGGCGGCGTTGGTGTTGGCCCTCGCCGGCACGGGGTGCGGAGACTTGCCCACGTCGGTGGCGGAGCCAGAGGAATCCGTCTCGAGCGACATGCTGGTGGCCGCAGCCGAGCAGCTGGGCTACTCCCTGCTGCGAAGGACCGTGCCTCTGCCCGAGGACATCACGGTGTCCGCGTCGATCGGCCCCGGAGGAGGATGGCTCAACATTCCGCAGGCCGGGATCTTCGTGAACATCCCCAAGAAAGCCCTGGGCAGGACCACCGATATCACGGTGACGGCCCTGGCGGGGGACGAAGTAGCCTTCGTGTTCGGGCCTCATGGCGCCCTATTCAGAAGGAACCTCCGGGTTCGGGTCGCGGTTCTGGGTACCGAGGCCGAATTCCTGATCGAGAAGTACGGCTTCGATCTCAGCGGCGCGTTCAACGGATTCGTCACCGAGGCCCGTAGCGCGAAAGGTGGAGGGAAGGGTGGTGGGAAGGGCGGCGGCAACGGCGGCAACGATACCGCGGCCATCGAGATCAGCGAGTACCTGGGCATTAACTGGGACGGAAATACCGGCAACGTGATCGAGGTCTTCCCGGTGTTCTACGAGCTGGGATTCCTCTATTTCGATACCCCTCACTTCTCGGGCTACGCAATCGCGGCGCAAGAGTAGGACAGGAGTAGGAGGGGTGCTCCGCCGGTGCCCGCCGAGCACCAGCCAGGAGGGATCAAGACCCTCATGACCACGACGACGCAGACCACGGACTCGAAGAAGTAACCAGGATGTCCAGTCGAATCTCCGATGAGAGCGTGTCCTCCATGACCGAACCTTCGGCATCCGTCCTGCCCGATCTCCCCAGCCACGGGGAAGTGTCGGTGGCGGATCACGCCCGTCGCGTGTCGGAAGCCCGGGAGCTAGCGGATCGGGGGCGGGAGCGGGAGCGTTCGGGGGATCCGGAGGGGGCGTTGGAGAGCTACGAGCGGGCGTTGGCGCTGCTGTCGAGCGAGGGACAGCACCCGGTGGTGGCGGACGTGCTGTGCGGGATGG